>CANCCF010000088.1 GCA_947374485.1 Comamonadaceae bacterium
AGCGGTCAAAGGCCAGGCCCTCGCGCAGCACACCGCCGCGTGCGGTCTCCAGCACCGCCGCATCCACGTCCGGGTGCAAGAGCACGCTGCGCGCACTCTTGGGGCCGCTGCAGTCGCCGGTGTCTATGCACTGGCCGTCCACATAGACGCCGTCGGTGTTGGTCATGCCCACGCGCAGGCCATCGGCCTTGAGCAGGTGCGAAATCAGGCGCACCGTGGTGGTCTTGCCGTTGGTGCCGGTCACGGCCACCAGAGGGATGCGCCCGGTCTGGCCGTTCTTGAACAGCATGGAAATAATCGCCTCGCCCACCGGGCGGCCCTTGCCGAAGGAGGGCGCCAGGTGCATGCGCAGGCCCGGGGCGGCGTTGACTTCCACCATCCCGCCGCCCTGTTCTTCGAGGGGCCGCAGGATGCTGTCGCTCACCACGTCGACGCCGCAGATGTCCAGGCCCACCATGTGGGCGGCGGCCACGGCGCGCGCCGCCACATCGGGGTGCACATCGTCGGTCACGTCGGTGGCCGAGCCGCCAGTGGACAAATTTGCGTTGTTGCGCAGGTTCACGCGCTGCCCTTTGAGCGGCACCGACTCGGCACTGAAGCCCTGCAGCGCCAGGCACTCTTTGGCAATGTCATCGAAGCGTATCTTGGTCAGCGATGTGGAGTGGCCCGAGCCGCGGCGCGGGTCTTTGTTGACCTGCTCCACCAGCTGCGCAATGCTGCTCACACCATCGCCCACCACCTTGGGCGGGTCGCGCCGGGCCGCTGCCACCAGCTTGTCGCCCACCACCAACAGGCGGAAATCATTGCCCGGCATGTAGCGCTCCACCAGGATGCTGTCGCGGAAGGTGGCGGCCACCGCGTAGGCCTTGCGCAAGGCGTCTTCGCTGGTGATGTTGACGGTGACGCCTTTGCCCTGGTTGCCGTCCAGCGGTTTCACCACCACCGGCAGGCCGATTTCCTGCGCGGCCTTCCAGGCGTCATCGGCGTCGCTCACGGCGCGCCCGGCGGGCACGGGCACACCGGCTGCCGCCAGCAGGCGTTTGGTGAGCTGCTTGTCCTGCGCAACGGCCTCGCTTATGGCGCTGGTGGCGTCGATCTCGGCGGCCTGGATGCGGCGCTGCTGGCTGCCCCAGCCAAAGCGCACCATGCTGCCTTCGGTCATGCGGCTGAACGGAATGCCGCGGGCTACCGCCGCGTCGACGATGCAGCCGGTGCTGGGCCCCAGGCGCACGTCTTCGTCCAGGTCGCGCAGTTCGGTGAGCGCGGTGGCCAGGTCAAACGCGGTGTCGTTGAGCGCCGCTTCACACACAGCCTGCGCCATCTCCAGCGCCTTGCGGCCTACGGCTTCTTCGCTGTACTCCACCACCACCTGGTAGACATGGGCGTCCACGGTAGGCGTGGTGCAACTGAACGTGACCGGGCAACCGGCCTGGGCCTGCAAGCCGAGCGCCACCAGCTCCAGGACCTGGGCCATGGCAATGGTGTCGTCATGGCCACGCGGTTGCAGTGCGCCGAGCTCGGGAAAGCGCTCGCGCAGCCGGGCCTCGAAGCCCGGCAGGGCGGCGATGGAATTTTCCAGCGGTGCACACGACACGATGGACTGGATGGCCGTGTGGTGGCTCCACAGATTGGGGCCGCGCAGGGCGCGAATGCGGGTGACTTCCATAAGGTGCTTTGTAGCTCGCTCAGTAAGGGGTTTTCTTGGGGGCCGACTCGAAGGTGCGCAGGCCTGCGCCTATCAGTTCCACCGGTATCTCCAGAGCCCAGGCGGCGGCTACCGCGGCCATCACCATTTCGGGTTTGGACGACTTGGCAGGCTTCAGGCTGGCCAGTGCCAGGCTGGCGGCAATCTGCGCGCCCTGTGCCAACACGATGTAGTCACCTTGCAGCAGCACCACGCGCTCACCGGCTTCGCGGTGCGCAGCCACCGTGGCGTTGTCGGCATGCAGGCTGTAAAAAATGACGCGCCCGTCGCACAGCTCGGCCATCTCCACCGCCTGGTGGTCGTCGGCATTGAGCACGGCGGTGCCGCTGGGCAGCACCACATCGACCTGGGTGCGCGCCACCTTGTAGGTCTGCTCGTCGTCCAGGATGTCGTAGTGCTTGAGCTCTTCGTGCCAGGCCACATCGGTCACCACGCCCACGGTGCATTTGTCGTAGGCCAGGCCCTCACCCAGAATCATGCTGCCGGGGTTCTCGAACACGGCTGCCTGCACCGAGCGGTTGATCAGCACGCGCTGCCCGGCCTCCCAGTGCGCGCAGTTGGCCGCGTCGATCTGGCGGCCGTCCAGGTACAGGCCTTCGCTGCAGGCCAGGCCCACATGCTTGCCGCTGATGTGCACCAGCCAGGCCACCAGGCGCGCAATACGGCCGGTGTTCTGCGTGCCGGTGATGCCGACGATGGGGATGCGGCCGTCGTGGCCTGCGCCAAACAGATGGTCGATGATGGCGCGGCCCACCGGCTGGCCTGTGCCGTTGGCGGGCTTGATGTGGGCCAAGAGGCCGGGGCTGGCATTCACCTCGATCACGCAGGCGCGCTGGCTGGCCAGGGGCAGGGTAATGTCTTCCATCACCATATCTACGCCCGCAATGTCCAGCCCCACCACGCGCGCGGCCAGGGCGGCGGCGGCGGCGATGCTGGGGTGCACCCGGCCGGTCACGTCGAACTTGACGTTGCCGTTGCGCTGGATCAGCACGCGTTCACCGTCCTGCGGCACGGATTCGGGCATGAGGCCGGCGCGCTCCAGCTCCAGCAGGATCTCGCCACTCTGGCTGGGCGTGAGCGCGTTGAGCGGAAAGTCTTCGCCCAGACCGCGGCGCGGGTCGGTGTTGATCTGCAGGTCGGCCAATTGGTCGATGGTGTGCACGCCGTCGCCGGTGATCCAAAGGGTTTCACCGGCGGCCGCGGCCACCACCTTTTTTCCCACCACCAAGAGGCGGTGCTCGTTGCCGGGGATGTATTTTTCAACAATGACGGCGCTGCCCTCGCCCTTGCGGTGGGCCAGCGCAAAGGCGGCGTGCACTTCCTTTTCCGTGCTGAGGTCCAGCGACACGCCGCGCCCGTGGTTGCCGTCATAGGGCTTGAGCACCACCGGCACACCCACCTCTTGTGCGGCCTCCCAGGCGGCTTCGGCGCTGCGCACCAGTTCGCCGGCTGGCACCGGCACACCGCAGGCCTTGAGCAGGGACTTGGTGAGGTCTTTGTCACTGGCAATTTCTTCGGCAATGGCCGAGGTCTGGTCGGTCTCTGCAGTCCAGATGCGGCGTTGCGCTGAGCCATAGCCCAGCTGCACCAGGTTGCCGCTGGTCAGGCGGATGTGGGGAATACGGCGCGCCGTGGCCGCGTCCACGATGTGCGCGGTGCTGGGCCCCAGGCACAGGTCGTCCACCATTTCCTGCAAGTCGGCCACGGTCTTCGCCATGTCAAAGGGCGTGCCTTGTATGGCCGAGAGCAGCAGGGCCCGACCGGCTTCGAGCGCGGCACGGCCCACGGCCTCATTGCGGGTGCGAAAGGCGACCTTGTAGACGCCCGGTGTGGAGGTGCTGCGCGCCTTGCCAAAGCCGGTGCGCATGCCTGCCAGGTTCTGCATCTCCAAACACACATGTTCGAGTATGTGTGCGGCCCAAGTGCCCTCCTGCAGACGCTGCAGAAAGCCGCCACGCACACCGGGGCTGCACTCGTGCTCGATCAGGCCGGGCAGCAGGGCAGTGAGGCGCTCGTAAAAACCGGGCAGGGTGTTGGACGGGTGTTGCTCCAGCTCACCGATGTCGACCCACGCTTCGATCACCGGGCGGTAGGTCCAGATGTTGGGTCCACGCAAATGGGTGACCCGGAGGATTTCAATATTCATCTTGTCTGGCATGGGGCTTTGTGGCTTGGGCAGTCCACCGACATGGCGCTGTCCGCGTTGTGTATTCTCGCTCACGGGAGTGGGGTCTGCGTTGGGGCCAAACCCTGCGGCTGGCCCTGTAAGCTGTGCTCGGGGGTGGTATGGTCAACTGGGCCTTGTTGGAAGGGCTGACCGGTGCGCCCTTTGTCTCGAAGAAAACATGAATTCTGCCTTGTAATGTCCACTGAAACTTCCCTTGTTCTCACTGCGCCTGGTGAACTCGCTGCACCTTGGCGCCATGAAGTTCAGACCCAGCTGCACCCTTCAGAAAACGTTCTGGCCGCGCTGGAGGTTGACCTCGACGCGCGACTGCACTTTGTCAAAGGCCTGCTGCTCGTCACCACGGAACGCGTGTTGAGTCGCGAGGGCGACAGCTCCGGCTGGCGGCAATGGAACTATGCTGCGGGCCTCTTCTTGCAGCACCATGACCATGCCGGTGTCGGCCATCTGGAGTTGCAGGACGCCACCGGCCTCTTGGCCAGCTGGCGCTTCACCCTGGGCCAGAACCTGCACGCCATCCGGCTGGTGGACCAGTTTGGCGCGCAGTTGGAGAGCGCGGTGTCGGGCAAACCGCTGGCGCAGGCCCTGAAGAATGTGTGCCCCAGCTGCAAGGCACCATTGGAGGAAGACCAGGAAGAGTGCCCGGTCTGTACCAAGGTGGTCCACACGCCACCCAGCACCTGGACGCTGTTTCGCCTGTGGCGTTTTGCCAAGCCGTACCGCGGCCAATTGTTCCTGGGCTTCCTGCTGATGCTCTTGGGCACGGCCGCCAGTCAGGTGCCGCCCTATCTGACCATTCCGCTGGTGGACAAGGTGCTGATTCCGTTCCAGAACGGCCAGCACATCGAGCCCAGCACCATCGCGCTGTACCTCTCGGGCCTGCTGGCCTCGGGCATTCTGGCCTGGGGTTTGAGCTGGGCCAAGACGTATATCCTGGCGCTGGCCTCCGAGCGCATTGCGGCTGACTTGCGCACCACCACCTACGAGCATTTGCTGCGCCTGTCCCTCGAATATTTTGGCGGCAAACGCACCGGCGATTTGCTCTCGCGCGTGGGCAGCGAGAGCGACCGCATTGCCGTGTATTTGTCGCTGCACCTGACCGACTTTGCCAGCGACGTGATCATGATCGTGATGACCGCCGTGATCCTGTTTTCCATGAACCCGTACCTGGCGCTCATCACCCTGGTGCCCCTGCCTTTCATTGGCTGGATGATCCACTTCGTGCGCTACCGCCTGCGCACCGGCTTCGAGAAGATTGATCGGGTCTGGGGCGAGGTGACGAATGTGCTGGCCGACACCATCCCCGGCATCCGCGTGGTGAAAGCCTTTGCCCAGGAGCAGCGCGAAGCGAAACGCTTCCGTGAGGCCAACAAGCACAACCTGATCGTCAACGACCGCATCAACAAGATCTGGTCGCTGTTCTCGCCCAGCGTCTCGCTGCTGACCGAAATCGGCCTGCTGGTGGTCTGGGGCTTTGGCATCTGGCAGGTCTCCAAGGGCGAGATCACCGTGGGTATGCTGCTGGCGGCCATTGCCTACATCGGCCGCTTTTACGGACGGCTCGATTCGATGAGTCGCATCGTTTCCGTTACACAAAAATCGGCCTCGGCGGCCAAGCGCATCTTCGACATTCTGGACCACGTCTCCAGTGTGCCCGAGCCCTTGAGCCCGGTGCATGTGGGCAAGATGGAAGGGCGCATCGAGGTGCGCGAGGTGGGCTTTCGCTACGGCAACCGGGAGGTGAACCGTGGCATCAATCTGAACATCGCACCGGGTGAAATGATTGGCCTGGTGGGGCACAGCGGCTCGGGCAAGAGCACGCTGGTGAACCTGATCTGCCGCTTCTACGATGTGTCCGAGGGCGCGATTCTGGTGGACGGTGTGGACATCCGGCAGTACGCCATTGCCGACTTCCGCCAGAACATCGGCCTGGTGCTGCAGGAGCCCTTCTTGTTCTTCGGCACCATTGCCGAGAACATTGCCTACGGCAAGCCGGACGCCACGCGCGAAGAGATCATTGCCTCGGCCCGCGCCGCGCACGCGCACGAGTTCATCCTGCGCTTGCCGCAGGGCTATGACTCCATGGTGGGTGAGCGCGGCCAAGGGCTCTCGGGTGGCGAGCGCCAGCGCATTTCGATTGCGCGCGCGCTCTTGATCGACCCGCGCATTCTGATTCTGGACGAGGCCACATCGTCGGTGGATTCCGAGACCGAAAAAGAGATCCAGAAGGCACTGGAAAACCTGGTGCAAGGCCGCACCACCATTGCCATTGCCCACCGCCTCTCCACCCTGCACCGCGCTGACCGCCTGGTGGTGCTGGACCGGGGCCGTGTGGTGGAAGAAGGCACGCACGACGTGCTCATGGCCCAGGAGGGCGCCTACTTCAACCTCTACCAGGCGCAGGCGCGCAACATGGATGTGGACATGGATGCCAGCCGCGGCTCGGACAATGCAGAGAAGGAAGGTGATTGATGGCGTCCCCCAAAGTGGTTGAACACACGCATTTCACGCTGGAGCGCAACGCCTTCGGCAAACTGATTTTGACGACCGAAAGCGGTGTGCGCTTCGAGGGCGTGGTGCCGGTACGCGCCTTCCCGATCCAGTCGCCAGAGGTAGGTATTTCGCTGGTGAACACCGATAGTGAGGAGGTGGGGTGGGTGGACCGTCTTGTCGATGTGCCCGAGCCTGCGCAAAGCCTGATCCGCCAGGAGCTGGCGGCGCGCGAGTTCATGCCGGTGATTACACAGATCGTGTCGGTGTCTGGCTTCTCCACGCCCTGTACCTGGACGGTGGAGACCGACCGGGGCCGCACCGCGTTTGTGTTGCGCGGCGATGAGGACATACGCCGCATCGGCAAGGACAACGCGCTGCTGATTGCGGACACGCATGGCATTCAGTATCTGGTGCGGGACCAATTTGCTTTGAATGCGGCGGGCAAGAAGATTCTGGATCGGTTTCTTTAGGCCGTTGCGCAGCCCCGGGGCGCGGGCCCTGGATCGGGCCATTGCTATCGCACCACCGTGCGCATTTGCGCCACCTCTGTGGGCAGGTCCTGTCCGTGGAATCGCTTGTAGATGGCATTGATCTTGCCGTTGGCCAGGTTGCGCGCAACCCAGGCGTCCAGATAGGCTTTCAGCTTGCCCCCGTCCTTGCGCAGGCCGATTGCATAGGGTGTGGACTGCAGTACAAATTTGGTTTCAATGAAGGCGGTGCTGCGCTGGCGATTCATTTCCTCCAGCAGGGAAGGTGCGGTTGCAACAAACTGCTGCTGGCCACTGACCATGACCTGGGCCAGGATGTTGTTGGAGTCGTAACGCACCAGCGCCAAGGCAGGTGCGGCATCAGAGACATGCTTCTCGTTGGTGGAGCCGCGCAGCACGGCCACTGTCTTGCCTGCCAGGTCCTTGAAGCTGGCGACGCGGCTGCCCTTGGGGCCTGCCAGCACGGACTGTATGGAGCCGTAGGGCAGGGACATGTCGATGAGGGCAAGCCGCTCCGCCGTCACGCTGAAATTCGACATGACCACATCGGCCTTTTTAGCCAACAGGAAGTCGACGCCGGTGGTGTTCACAATGCGCACCAACTCCAGCTCCACGCCCATGTCCTGCGCCAGAAGGCGGGCCGACTCCACATCCGAGCCGGTGGGCTGCAAGCTGTCGTCCAGCATGTTGTAGGGCGGCACAACCAGGCCGGTGCCCACCAGCAATTTTTTGCGCGCAAAAATATCGTCCAGGGCGTCGGCCCACGCCGCCTGGGCGCCGAGCAGGACGCACAGTGACACCGCCAGCCGACCAAGTGAATTGCGCATGAGAACCTCCCAAAATGCATCGTTGATGGATTGGAGCCCGCAACCATAGTGGCTTGCGCCAAATTGTTCAAAGGCTTTCGCAGAGAAGGCAGGCAAACGCCTGGCACTTGCACTGGACTGACCCCTGGTTGACTAATGGATAGCCGTGTGCCCATCATGTTCTGTGGAAGAAGGGGCGTGCCAGCCGTCCACCCCAATATGCAGACAGACAGGATTAACCATGCGGGTCAAGGTCGTTGCCAATCAGATATGGGTAAGCCTGCTCGTGCTGTCCGCCATCAGTGTGGGCTTTTCGGTCTGGGCCGTGGACCTGCTGCGCCAGAACCGGGCCACCGCACAGGCCCTCACCGAAGTGATGCAGGGTACCCAGGAGCTGCGCGCCAGTGTTGACACGCTGGTCACCACGGTACGCTCCTACGCGCTGGCACTGGAGCCCGCTTACATCTACGACTTCGAGCAGGAACTACAGCGCAAGGCGCCGCAGCGTGCGGCCGCGCTGCACATGTTGGAGGGGCATGCCGGCGCAAGCGGACGTGCCGATGTGTCGCGCATTGCGCAGCAGTTGGACGCTTTGATCCTGCAGGGGCAACAAGCCTTTCAACTCGGCGCCCGGCGCGAGCAGCAGGCACTCTCCCTGCTGGTGTTTGGCACCGTATTTGACGCCGCCATCCACGATGTGCAGAGCGCGATTCAAAGCGTCGAGTCCGGGCTGCAAAGCCGCTTGCAAGCCAGGGCCAAGCGCGCGGAGTCTGTTGCCTACGCGGCTTCCATTGCTGCACTGCTGAGCCTGCTGGGTACCTTGCTGCTGATCGCACTCACCCTGCGCGTGTTTTTTGTGCGGCGACTGATCCAACCCCTGCTGGGACTGACCCAGACCGCACGTGAATTCGTTGGTGGCAATTGGGATGTCCACTTCGGATTGCAGGACGATCCCTCGGAGCTTGGCGACCTGGCGCGCACATTGGAGAGCTACCGCAGCGCCGTGCAGCACATTGAAAACCAGCGTTGGGCAACCGGTGGGCTGACCCAGGCGGTGGATGCCATGCTGCAGGCCGACGATATCGATGCACTGGCGCACCACCTGCTGCAAGCGTTGGCGTCCTCCATGCAGTTCATGGGTGCGGCCCTGTACCTCCGTACGCACCAGCTGACATGGCTGGTGTGGAAGGTTGGCGCTGAACCTGGGGCAACGCCCGGCAGCCCCCTGGCCAGCTTGCCCGAGGGTGAACCCTTGCGCAGCGGCCTGGCCGCGCACAACCTGGTACTGATTGCGCCTATGGATGCCGAGCTGCAACAGGCCTGGCTGTCCGAGCCACTGGTGGCTGCCCCTTGCATGGCGGGACTGGCCGTGCGCGATGGGCCGCACCTGCAGGGCGTGCTGGTAATGGCACTGGCGCAGCAACCCAGTCCTGGCATGGCATTGCTGCTCGAAGGTTTGGGTGCCCGCGTAGCGGCCAGATTGGAGCGCCTGCAGCATGACATGGCCATGCAGCAGGCCAAGCTGCTGGCCGAGGAAGCGGTGCGCGCCAAGAGTGATTTCCTGGCCAACATGAGCCATGAAATCCGCACGCCCATGAATGCCATCGTGGGCCTGAGCAACCTGGCCCTCAAGACCGCGCTCACCAAACGCCAGCAAGACTACCTTGAAAAAATAGAACGCTCTGGCCACCATCTGCTGGGCATCATCAACGACATTCTGGACTTCTCCAAAATTGAGGCTGGCAAGCTCGACATGGAGTCCCTGGACTTTGCCCTGGACAAGGTACTGACCACGGTAGCCGACCTGATGCACGACAAGGCCCATGCCAAGGGCCTGGGGCTGGACTTTGCGGTAGACGGGGATGTGCCCCGCTTCCTGGTGGGAGACCCCATGCGGCTGTCGCAGGTGCTTATCAATTACGGCAACAACGCCATCAAATTCACAGAGCGTGGCCGCGTCAGTTTCCGTGTCAGCAAGGCCGGCGAAGATGCCTCGGGTGTGCACTTGCGATTCGATGTGGTGGACACCGGCATTGGCCTGACTGCGGAGCAAGTCAGCAAGCTTTTCAAAAGTTTTTCGCAGGCCGATAGTTCCACCAGCCGCAAATACGGTGGCACGGGTCTGGGCCTGGCCATTGCCAAAAGTCTGGCCGAGCGCATGGGCGGCACGGTGGGCGTCACCAGTGCGCGTGACCAGGGTTCTTGCTTCTGGTTCACAGCCCAGTTGGGGCGCTGCAGTACAGAGGCCGAGCGGCGCCTGCTGGTGGGTGCGGAATCGGACCTGCGCGCCGACTCCCTGGAGGCCCAGTTGATGCCGCAGCGCGGGCGACGCATATTGCTGGTCGAAGACAATGAGGTAAACCAGCAAGTGGCCAGCGAATTGCTGCAGGCCGCGGGCTTTGTGGTGGAGATTGCCGCCAACGGTTTGCTGGCTCTGGAGCGCGTTCAAACCCGACCCTACGACCTGGTCTTGATGGACATGCAAATGCCGGTGATGGACGGCCTGGAGGCAACCCGGGCCATTCGCAGCCATACCCACCTGGCTCTGCTGCCCATAGTGGCCATGACGGCCAACGCCATGCAGGTGGACCGGGAGCGTTGTGCACTGGCAGGCATGAACGGTTTTGTCAGCAAGCCCATACGTCCGCAGGAACTCTGGGCGGCCCTGCTGCGCTGGCTGCCGCCGGTTTCAGGCGGTGCCTGGGCGCCTCTGCCAGGTGGCGCATTGGCGGCATCTGTTGGCGAAGCTTCGGCCGGGGCCGACACACCAGTCTTTACCGTGGAAGGGGTGGATTCGCACACAGCTCTCCAGCGCGTAGCAGGCAACCACAAGCTGTACCTGCGGCTGTTACGCATCTTGCTGGATGGTCGTGAGGCCGCCCTGGATGCCCTGCACGCGGCTCTGGTGCAGGCAGATTGGCGCCTGGCCGAACGCCTGGCCCATACCCTCAAGGGCAGTGCTGCCAATTTGGGTCTGGATGCAGTCGCCCAGCAGGCCGCAGGGCTGGAGGCCGTCCTGCACCCGGATGCGATGCAGGACGCGCAGCAGCAAAGCCAGGCCCTGCACATGCTCGAGCGCACGGCCGCTGTCTTGCGCGCTGTAGCCCAGGCGCTTGATGCGCAGTGGCCCGCAGAGGCGGTAGTCGACGCTCGCGCGGTGTCGCTGGATGGGCTTGCAGCACCCGGGGATGCGGATTCCAGCGGCCCGTCAGAACAGCCCATGCAGGACTTGCTGGGCTACATGCGCCAACTGCTCCGGGACTGTGACGCGGAGGCAGGAGCGTTGCTGGAAATGCATGGCGCCCGCTTCCAACAGGAACTGGGCAGACAGTACCCGGCCTTTGATGAGGCCATACGCAGCTATGACTTTGATGGCGCCTTGGCGCTGGTGCCCCAGGCCTAGACTTCCAAATTGTCAATCAGCCGCGTAGTGCCCAGCCTGGCTGCCGCCAGCAGCACCATTGCGTCGCCAGCCTGCGGTGCCTGCAGATCAATCCGGCGACGGACCACCACATAGTCCGGCTTCCATCCCGCAGTCGCCAAGGTTTGTGAGGCCGCTGACTCCAACACTGCATAGTCTGTGCGTCCAGCGCGTATCGCATCGGCCAGCGTCTTCAGCGTTTGCGACAGCAACACGGCTTCCCGGCGCTCTGTTGAACTGAGATAGCCATTGCGCGACGACAGGGCCAGACCATCGTCGGCGCGCAGGGTGTCCAGACCCACAATGTCCACCGGCATGTTGAACTGCTGCACCATCTGGCGGATCACCATCAGCTGCTGGTAGTCCTTCTTGCCAAACACCGCCGTGCGCGCCTGGGTGCAGCTCAAGAGCTTCATCACCACCGTGGCCACGCCAGTGAAAAAGCCGGGGCGGAATTCGCCTTCCAGAATGTGGGCCAGCTCGGCGGGCGGCTGCACCAGAAAGCCCTGCGGCTGCGGATACAGCTCGGCCTCAGCCGGTGCAAACACGATGTCGCAACCGGCGGCCTGCAGCTGCGCGCAGTCGGCCTCCAGCGTGCGCGGGTAGGTGGCGAAATCTTCCTTGGGGCCGAACTGCAGGCGGTTCACGAAGATGGTGGCCAGCGTCACATCGCCCAGCGGCTTGGCTGCCTTGACGAGCGCAATGTGACCGGCATGCAGATTGCCCATGGTAGGCACCACCGCAGGGTGGCGGTAGGCGCTCAATGCAGATCGCAAATCAGACAGTGTGTGAAGAAGTTGCATAGGCGGGAGGGGAAGTTCCGTTCAGGGATACCGCCGGACTGGCTTTGCCAGACGGCTGGTATCGCCCCCTTGAGGGGGAGGCAGCGTAGCTGCTTCGGGGGGGTGCACAGTTACCAGGCGTGGATGGCGTTGTCGGGAAAGCCGCCGTTTTTCACGGCCGCAACATAGGCCTCCATGGCGCCGCGCACGCTGCCCGCGTCCTGCATGAAGTTGCGCACGAACTTGGGCATCTTGCCGAGATTCATGCCCAGCATGTCATGCAGCACCAGCACCTGTCCGGCCGTGCCGTTGCCCGCGCCAATGCCGATGGTGGCGCATTGCAGCAGCTCTTGCGTGAGCTCGGCGGCAATCTGGTGCGGCACCATCTCCAGCACCAGCATGGCAGCACCTGCGTCCTGCAGTTCGTGGGATTGGCGGCGCAAGGCCTCGGCGCTGGCCTGCGTCTTGCCCTGCACGCGGTAGCCGCCCAGGGCGTGCACGGTCTGCGGCGTGAGGCCCAGGTGGGCGCACACCGGTATGCCGCGCTCTACCAAAAAGCGCACGGTCTCGGTGGTCCAGCCGCCACCCTCGAGCTTGACCATGTGGGCACCAGCCTGCATCAAGACAGAGGCACTGCGGATGGCCTGTTCCTTGGACTCGTGGTAGCTGCCATACGGCAGGTCGCCAATCACCCAGGCGGTGGCCTGCGCGCGGTAGAGGCCGCGTGTGACGCTTTCGGTGTGGTAGCGCATGTGCTCCAGGCTCACACCCACGGTGCTGGCCAGGCCCTGGCAGACCATGCCGAGCGAATCGCCAATCAGAATGGTCTCTACCCCGGCAGCATCGGCCACGGCGGCGAAGGTGGCGTCGTAGGCGGTGAGCATGGTGATTTTTTCGCCGCGGGTGCGCATCTCCTGCAGGCGCGGCAGGCTCATGGGCCTGCGGCTGGGCATGGGCGATGCCGGCGCAAAGGTGCCATAGGGCGTGGCGTGCAGCGCGGCAGCAGCCGGGGTGGCTTCGGTCATGGCATGAACTCCTGCGGGAAAGTGGCCCGAATACTAACCGTTAAAAAGCCCTGTTTCAGGCGGGCGTGTGGGCGGGCATGGGGGTGGGCGTGTAGGCCAGGCGCACATAGATGGGCGCAAAGGCTTCGGCCTGGGTAATTTCTATCAGGGTTTCTTTCGCCAGCTCCAGCATGGCGATAAAGGTCACTACCAGCACAGGGTGACCGGCCTCGGGGTCAAACAGGTCTTCAAAGCCGACAAAGCGCCGCCCCTGCAATTTTTTGAGCACGATGCTCATGTGCTCGCGCACCGAGAGCTCGGCGCGGCTGATCTTGTGGTGCTGGACCAGTTTGGCGCGTTTGAGGATGTCGCGCCAGGCCTCTTGCAGATCAACCAGATGCACCTCCGGAAAGCGCGGCTGCAGGCTTTGCTCGATGAAGATGCTGGCTTTCAAAAAATCGCGCCCGTACTGCGGCATGGCGTTCAGGCGCGCGGCGGCCAGTTTCATCTGCTCATACTCCAGCAGGCGGCGCACCAGCTCGGCACGCGGGTCTTCGGCCTCTTCGCCGTCGGCCACTCTTTTGGGCGGCAGCAGCATGCGTGACTTGATTTCGATCAGCATGGCCGCCATCAGCAGGTATTCGGCCGCCAGCTCCAGGTTGCGCTTGCGGATCTGCTCCACGTAGACCAGGTACTGCTTGGTCACGCTGAGCATGGGGATGTCGAGGATGTTGAAGTTCTGCTTGCGGATCAGGTAGAGCAGCAAGTCGAGTGGGCCCTCAAAGGCCTCCAGAAACACCTCCAGCGCATCGGGCGGGATGTAGAGGTCTTGCGGCAGCGCAAACAGTGGCTCGCCATACAGACGGGCCAGCGCCACCTGGTCCACCACTTCGGGCATGGCGGCGCTCAAGCGGGCTTACTCGTGCTTGGTCTGGTAGACGTAGGGGTTTTGCGGCACTTCGGCCTTGCGAAAACCCTTCCAGGCCAGGCGGTCCACCACCTTGTCCCACAGCAAAGCGCGGCCCTTGCGCTGCTCGGCTTCCAGGCTGGGCTTTTGCGTCTTGAGTGCGTTGATGAACTGGGTGGCGTCGGAACGGTAATCGGGGCGGCGGAATATGGACATGTGGGGAACCTCTTTGCGCTATTTTACGGTGTGGCCGCGGTCGGCAAAACCGGGCCGGTGCAGGCCGCTATGGCGCTGGCCACATTCGGATAGATGTTGCCCGCACCCACCGTGCCCACAAAACCGCTGCGCTGGGCAATGTCCAGCGGCTGGTGCATCAGGCCGCACACCACCAGGCGCACGCCACTGCGTTGGCAGGCGTGGGCCAGGTCGTTCAGGCTGTCGGCACCACTGGAGTCCACATAGATTACGTTTTTCAGGTCGAGCAGCAGGGTGCGCCGGGGCAAATGGTCCTGCAGGTCTTCAATAAGTTTCACGGCGCCAAAGAACAGGGCTCCATACAGGCGGCAAGCGTGCAGTTGCCCCTCCAGCCCGGCCAGCGCGGGGTAGTCGTCCGCGCGGATGGGCTCGGCGCGCGAGAGGCTGGAGATGCGGTAAATAAAGGTGAGGCAGGCCGCCACCAGGCCCACTTCGACGGCCACCGTGAGGTCAAACACCACGGTCAGAAAAAACACCGCCAGCAGGGTGGCGCGGTAGGGCATGCGGTACTGGCGCAAATGCAAAAACTCTTTCCACTCGCCCATGTTCCAGGCCACAAACATCAGGATGGCGGCCATGGCCGCCAGCGGAATATTTTGCGCCAGCGGGGCGGCCACCAGCACCACCAGCAAGAGTGTGAATGCGTGCACCATGCCCGCAATGGGCGAGGTGGCGCCGCCCTTGACGTTGGTGACGGTGCGGGCAATCGTGCCGGTGGCGGGCATGCCACCAAAGAACGGCGTGAAGAAGTTGGCAATGCCCTGGGCCATCAGCTCCTGGTTGGGATTGTGGCGGTCTCCAATCATGCCGTCGGCCACGCGGGCACAGAGCAGCGATTCAATCGCGCCCAACATGGCCAGCGTGGTGGCCGGTATGAACAAAAAGCGCGCGGTCTCCCAGCTGATGGCGGGAAACTGCAGCGAAGGCAGTGCCGACGGAATGCCGCCAA
>CANCCF010000089.1 GCA_947374485.1 Comamonadaceae bacterium
TGATCGACACGGCCATCACCAACAAATCGGTGGCAATCATTCTTGACCCGGCCAATGCCAGTGGCTCCGTGGGCGCTGTGCAAAAGGCTGTCAGCGCCAACATTCCCGTGATTTTGGTTAATGCCGAAATCAACCGTGAAGGTTTGGCCAAGGCCCAGTTGGTGTCTAACAACGCACAGGGTGCGGCACTGGGCGCACAGCAGTGGGTTGAAGTGATGGCTGAAAAGGGCAAGTACGTCGAACTCGTGGGCGCGCCCTCTGACAACAATGCGGCCACACGCTCCAATGGCTTCAAAACCGTGCTGAGCCAGTATGCAGACCTGAGTAAAGCCGGCTCGGAAGTGGCGAACTGGGATCGCACCCAAGGCCACAACAAGATGCAATCCCTGATGCAGGCCAACCCCGGCATCCAGGGTGTCATCAGCGGCAATGACGAAATGGCACTCGGCGCGATTGCGGCACTGAAGGAAGCCGGCAAGCTCAAGGGCGTGGTCGTCGGCGGCTTTGATGGATCACCCGATGCGGTGGCCAGCGTCAAGGCCGGCGAATTGTCATACACAGTGCTTCAGCCGGTAGCAGTTTTTGCTGCCGCTGCAGTTCAGCAAGCTGACTCCTTTATTCGGACCGGCAAGACCGGTGCCAAGACCGAGAAGCAGTTGTTTGATTGCCTGCTGATCACCAAGGCCAACACCGCCAAGTACTCGGCACCGTTTGTCCTGAGCAAGTAAGCGGCACGCCACGCCGGGATGTCGTTGCACCGGCAACGTCCCGGCGTCGTGGCCGGCGAGACCGCTATCGCACCAAGAAGCTGAAGGAAGAAAAGGAAAGCACATGAAGATCGCGCGCACAGTGGCCCCATGAACCACGACCTCATCATCGGCGTAGACGCCGGCACCTCAGTCATCAAGGCCGTAGCCTTTGATCTCGACGGCCATCAGATTGCGATAGCCAGCACACCCAATGCCGTCGAGCTCGGTCCACACGGCGTGGCCGAGCAGAACATGCAGCGCACCTGGGCCGACACCGCCGCCACCCTGCAGCTGTTGGCCCTGAAAGTGCCCGACCTGGCCGCCCGCACCCAGGCTGTTGCAATCACCGGCCAAGGCGACGGAACCTGGCTGGTGGATGCAGAAGGCCAGCCCGTGGGGCCTGCAATGTTGTGGCTCGATGCTCGTGCTTCCAGCGCTATCGCCGACCTGCGCGCCAACGGCCATGCTGCGCGTATCGCTGAACGCACCGGCACCGCGCTCAACCCGGCCATGCAAAGCGGCCAGCTGCTTTGGCTGCAGCAGCACCAGCCCGAGCGCCTCGACCAGGCTGCAACCGCATTGCACTGCAAGGACTGGCTTTATTTCAAGGCCACAGACGAACGCGCCACCTGCAACACCGAAGGCACTTTCACCTTTGGCAACTACTTGAATGGCGCTTACGACGCAGAAGTTCTGGAATTGCTTGGGCTATCCGGGCGCCAATACCTGCTGCCCCAAATTCTTGTGCCTGGCAGCAGCCATGCATTGCTTACTCGCGCGGCAGCGCAAGAGACGGGACTGCTGCAAGGTACCCCCGTGGTGCTAGGCCCCATGGACGTACCGGCCACCTTGCTGGGCGGTGGCGGTGTGGCGGATGGACCTGAGGGCCTGCGCAATGTCGGCTGTTCGGTGCTGGGCAGCACCGGCATGCATGGCTGGTCTGCGCAAGGGCTGCAGCGCATTCACCCCAGTGCCGAGGCTGGCTACACCATGATGCTGCCCATTCCTGACGTGCGCATGCGCATCATGTCGCACATGGCAGCTACCCTGAATGTGGATTGGCTTGTGAGCCTGATGGCCCAGGTGGCCGAGTTTTCAGGCTTTGCCCTGCCGCCCCGTGCGAGCCTGCTGGATCGGCTCAACCAGCTAGTGCTGGAGGCTGCACCTGCACAGGCCCTCTACCACCCCTATGTTGCAGAGAACGGCGAGCGTGGTCCCTTTGTAGATCCCTATGCGCGCGCGCAACTGTCTGGCTTTGGGAGCTCACTGGGTTTGCCCGGTATGGCGCGTGCTGTGTTTGAAGGCGTTGCCTTTGCTACACGGGATTGCTATGCCGCACTGGGCGATATTCCTGATGAAATCCGCCTCACTGGCGGCGCAGCTAGAAGCCCGGCCTTGCGCCAGTTGCTGGCCAGCATCCTGGGCCGACCGGTACGGGTCAGCCACCGCGAAGAATGCGGCGCCGCCGGCACCGCTGTAATGGCAGCAGTCGCCCTGGGCCATTACAAGAATGTGCGCGCTGCGCTGCCTACATGGGTGGACGCCTGTCTGGACAGCGAGCTCACCCAGCCCGACCCGCTGCACATGCCGTTATACGAGTGTCTATTTCCGCTGTACCAGCAAGCCTCGGTAGCCAGTCGCCCCCTCTCTGCGTCCCTGATCCGGACCAGAAAACCCTATTTGATGTAACCCATTCGAAGCCCTGAAATGAACGAACTCAATTCCAACGTGCCTTGCCTGTCGGCCGACCAAGTTGATGCTACCTGGCTCAACCCAGCCCAGCGGCAGTGCGATCTGGAGACAGCACGCACCCAGGTCTTTGATGTGGTGGTCATAGGCGCAGGGGTCACGGGCGCCGGTGCGGCACTGGACGCCGTAACCCGTGGTCTGTCGGTGCTGCTGTTGGACGCCGGCGACATTGCTGTGGGAACCTCCTCGCGTTCCGGCAAGACCTTCCACGGTGGGCTGCGCTATCTGGAACAGCTCAACTTCAAGCTGGTGGCCCACGCAATCCAGGAACGCGACCTCATGGTCAAGACCTTGTGCCCCCACATTGCGCGGCCTGAGTCTTTTCTGTATCCCCTGACACACGCTTGGTGGGAGCGCCCCTACGTGGGTGCGGGTGTGCTGGTCTATGACATCATGGGCCTTAAGGGCGGTGCCGTGCCCTTGCAAAGGCACTTCAGCCGAAAAGGGCTTAAGGAGCATGTGCCCTCCATAGACCAGTCGCGCGTGGTTGGTGGCATCCAGTACTTCGACGCGCTGATGGACGACGCACGCCACACGTTGGCGCTGGTGCGCACCGCAGCCGGCCAGGGAGCCCGAGTGGTGATGCGCGCGCCGGTAGTGGACTTTTTGCATGAAGGCGCGCGTGTCACTGGGGTACAGATCAAGGACACCCAGACCGGTGAGCACTACACCATTGCGGCCCGTTCCATCATTAACGCCGCGGGCATCTGGGCAGACGAATTGCAGCAACGCGCGGGTGCCAACACCTTTAGCATTCAGCCGGCCAAGGGCGTGCATGCTTTGTTGAAGGCAGAGGCCATCCAGTCCGATACGGGCATTCTGGCGCGCGCCACCGACTCGGTGATCATCGCCCGACGCTGGTACGGCTACTGGCTGGTGGGTACCACCGACACGCCCTGGGCAGGTGGCAAGTCCAACCCGGTGGCCGAGGCGGCCGATGTGGACTACCTGCTGGACAACTTGAACCACTACTTGGCCCGCAAGGTCAGCCGTTCGGATGTGCTGGGTGTGTTTGCTGGCCTGCGGCCTCTGCTCAAATCGGTGGGGGGCGATGCTGACGCCACCAGCGCGCTGTCGCGCGACCATGCTGTCATTCCCGGCCCGGTGGGCATGACCACCATTGTGGGCGGCAAGTACACCACCTACAGGCGCATGGCCCGAGATGCGGTGGATGCAGCCGTCCAACCCCTGGGCATCAAGACCGCCTCTGTGACCGCCACGCTCCCCCTGGTCGGGGCACAACAATGGAACAACGTTCGCAACACTGGCCCCCAACTGGCCAGCCGCTTTGGCATGCTGCCCATGGATGTGGAGCGGCTGCTGCAGCGCCACGGCGACCGGGTGAGTGACCTTGTGGCGCTGGCCGATGCCGATGCCAGCTTGGGCGTGCCCATGCCCGGTGCAATCCACTATTTAAAAGCGGAGTTTGTATACGCGGTGCGTGCCGAAGGCGCCCTGTCCCTAGTCGATGTGCTGGTGCGGCGCACCCATCTATCGATCGAGTTGCCTGATGGCGCACGCGCCGTCGCGCCACAAGTGGCCGCGCTGATTGCACCGCATTTGGGCTGGTCGCATGATCGGATACAGAAGGAGCTGATGGCCTTTGGCAAATTGATTGACGCCGAACGCGCCGCCCTGCAAGCAGCAACCACACAGCACCCCTGAATACGGAAGTTGCTAATGCCATTGAAAACTGAACCCATGCCGCCGCCCTCACGCATCGCTTTTGTGCAGGCCAGCTGGCACAAGGCCATTGTCGGCCAGGCATTGGAGGGCTTCATGAATCAGCTCGTAGAGTTGGGTCATGCAGGCTCCGATGTCGACGTCTACAGCGTGCCCGGGGCCTTTGAAATCCCGCTGCACGCCAAGCTGTTGGCGCGAACGGGCCGTTACCAGGCCATCGTGGCGGCCGCCTTGGTGGTGGATGGGGGCATTTACCGTCATGATTTTGTGGCCCACAGCGTGGTCTCCGGCCTGATGCAGGTGCAACTGGAAACCCTGGTGCCGGTATTTTCGGTGGTGCTGACACCGCACCAGTTTGAGACAGAGGAGCACACGCGATTCTTCTTTGACCACTTTGCAGAAAAGGGGCGCGAAGCAGCGAATGCTTTGGCCCAGACGCTGGAAAGTCTGCACGCTCAGAACTTCTGAGCTCGCCGCCCGCTCAGAGGAACGGCTCAGCGGCGGAGATGGTTGCGTGGTAACGCTCAATACGCTCCACCTCGCTGCGCGAGCCAAATACAAAGCCGATGCGCTGGTGCAGGGACTTGGCAGTAGCCTGCAGCATGGGCATTTCGCCAGTGCTGGCGCGTCCACCAGCCCACTCCACAACCAACCCGATGGGATTGGTTTCATAAAGTAGGCGTAAGCGCCCGGGCTTGCTCAGGTCCTTGGTGTCGCGCGGGTAAATGAACACGCCGCCGCGCATGAGAATGCGATGGGTTTCTGCTACTAGGCTGCCAATCCAGCGCATATTGAAATCCTTGCCGCGCGCCCCGCTCTTGCCAGCCAGGCATTCGTCCACGTAGCGTGATATCGGGGCCTCCCAAAAACGGCTGTTGGAGGCATTGATGGCGAATTCCTGCGTCTCGGTGGCGATGCGCATCGACGGGTGCGTGAGCACGAACTCGCCCATGCGCGGGTCGAGGGTGAAACCATTGACGTCCTGACCCAGGGCCAGCACCAGCATAGTGGAGGGGCCGTAAATGGCATAGCCTGCGCCCACCTGAGCGTGGCCTTCTTGCAGGAAGTCGGCCTCGCTGACGTCTCCGTCTACGTGGCTTTCGGGGCAGCGCAGGATGGAGAAGATGGTGCCTACGGAGGTGTTGATGTCGATGTTGCTGGAGCCGTCCAGTGGATCAAACAGCAGCAGGAACCTGCCGCGCTTAAGTGGTGCCGGTATCTGGTGAGGTAGGGTCAGCTCTTCGGATGCCATGCCCGCCAACTGGCCGCCACTTTCGGTGCAGTGGATGAACATGTTGTTACTGAGCACATCGAGCTTCTTCTGCGTCTCGCCCTGCACGTTGATGGACTGGCCAGCTTCGGCTTGGTAGTCGCCGGTCACGCCACCCAGGGCGCCATAGGCAATGCCCAACGAGATGGCTTTGCAGGCACGCGATGCATTCATCACGATGGCGGAAATATCGCCCCAGTCACGGGTACCTGCAGGCTCCAGTGTGCTCAGGAATTGCGGTAATGTCTGTTGGTGGGCTTGGATGTTTAGAGGCATGGCGGGAGATGTATGGGTTGGGTTAGGGTTAGTGCTGAATATGCGGTGTAGGGTTGGCGTCAATGCGAAAGACCGAGACCAGTTGCACCAGTTCGCTCGCCTGGCCGCTGAGGCTGGCGGCCGAGGCGGCCATTTGCTCCACCAGCGCGGCATTGGCCTGTGTGGCGTGGTCCATCTGGCTGACCGCTTCACCCGCCTGCGCAACCCTGCTGGCCTGTTCATGGCTGGCGGTACTAATCTCGCCCATGATGGCGCAGACGTGGCCTATGGAGGCCACCATGTCTGCCATGGTGTTGCCGGCCTCGTTAACCAGGGTGGTGCCCGCCGCAACGCGCTCCACGCTGGTTTCTATGAGCTGTTTGATTTCCTTGGCCGCTGCGGCTGCGCGCGAGGCCAGATGGCGCACCTCACTGGCGACCACGGCAAAACCGCGCCCCTGGTCGCCGGCCCGCGCAGCCTCCACGGCGGCGTTCAGCGCCAGGATATTGGTCTGGAAGGCAATGCCCTCGATAACAGCAATGATGTCCGCGATGCGTTGTGAACTCTCGTGGATTCCCTTCATGGTGTCGACCACTCGCCCCACCAACTGGCCACTGCGCAGCGCAACCGCCGACGCGGAGCTGGCCAAGCCATGGGCCTGTCGGGAGCTGTCGGCATTCCTCCGGACGGTGGCGCTGAGTTGCTCCATGGATGCCGCCGTTTGCTGCAGTGTGCTGGCCTGTTCCTCGGTGCGCGTGGACAGGTCGAAGTTGCCTTGCGCAATCTCTTGGCTGGCATTCGCCACGTTGTGGGAGATGTTGCAGACCGAGCTCACCAGTTCTGCCATTCCCCGCTGCATGGTAGACAGTTGGGCCATCAAGCTCGTCGGCCCACCCCGGTGGGCATGGGCTTGCTGTGTCAGGTCGCCGGTGGCGACGGCCTGTGCCAGCCGCGCGGCATCGTCCGGCTCGCCACCGAGCTGCGACACAATGCTGCGGCTCACCGCAAGGCCCAGGGCCAGTGACAGTACGACACCTGTCGCAATCGCCAGACAGACGATAGAGCGGGTCCATTCGTAGGCATGGTTGCTGCGTTCAAACACCGCTTTGGCGCTGTCGAGCTGTACGCTGGCCAGTTGCTCCAACATGCCCTGCATTGGGTCCAGCGAGGGCAGCATGATCTGTGAGGTGAAGGTCCCCAGCGCCGCCACATCACCCGTCTTGACCAGCGCCTCCAGCTGGTCCACCGCCTCGTCGGCGGGGCCTTGCAGCTGCTGGAAGTGGACGTTGAGCTCTGACTCTTCACCCACCTTCGGCCGTACTTGGTATTTCTTCCAATTTTGGGTAATGGTCTTGCGCGCCCGCCCGATGCTCTCAAGACCTTGCTCACTCGACAGATCGCCAAAGCGGATTTTCAGGGCCACGGCGGAGATGCGGGCATAGCCGTCGGACATGGACTTAATTTGCTCCAAGGGCACGATACGGTCCCTGTAAACCGTGTCAAGTCCAGACGCTGTTCCCTGCATGCCTTGCAAGCCGGCCACGCCAATGCCGACCAACAGCAGGCATAGCGTGCCCAACAGAACGCCCAGGCGTGCCGCAATGCCCACGTGATGAAACTGCAGGGCGGAGCGCAACCATTGCGGCGCCTTAAGAAACGGGAATTTTTTCATAGCGTCGCACCATGGTGTCCAGGGCGACAGGCCGTATCCTGGCGGCCATGCCGGCGCAGCCAAAGGCCTCGAAGCGTTGTGTGGCCATGGCGGCGGCGGCCTGACGGGCGGCAGCCAGTGCCTTGCGCGGATCAAACTCACCAGGCTGCTCTTTAAACGAGCGGCGCATGGCACCGGTCATGGCCAGGCGGATGTCGGTATCGATGTTGATTTTCCGCACCCCGCTTTGAATGCCTTTCTGGATTTCCTCCACCGGCACACCATAAGTCTCCTTGATGTCACCGCCATGGTCCCGGATGATTTGCAACCACTCCTGCGGCACGCTGCTGGCGCCGTGCATGACAAGGTGGGTGGCTGGAATCTGTCGATGGATGGCCTCTATGCGCTCAATCGCGAGGATGTCGCCGGTGGGGCGCCGTGAGAACTTGTAGGCGCCATGGCTGGTGCCAATGGCAATGGCTAGCGCGTCCACGCCGGTGCGTTCTACAAAGTCCCTGGCCTGCACCGGATCGGTCAGCAGCATCTCGGGCGTCAGCGTGCCGCTGGCACCCACGCCGTCTTCTTCACCGGCCAGCCCAGTTTCCAACGATCCCAAGCAACCTAGTTCGCCCTCCACCGACACGCCGATGGTGTGGGCCAGGGCGCAGACTGTGCGGGTGATGTCCACGTTGTAGTCGTAGGACGCTGGCGTGGCGCCATCTGCCATCAGCGAGCCGTCCATCATCACGCTGGTAAAGCCCGACTGTATGGCCTGCATGCACACGCCTACCGAGGTGCTGTGGTCCTGGTGCAGCACCACGGGAATATGCGGATGCGACTCCACGGCCGCCAGCATCATGTGGCGCAAGTAGGCTTCACCCGCATACTTGCGCGCCCCGGCCGAGGCTTGCAGAATGACCGGACTTTGGGTGTGCGAGGCTGCCTGCATGATGGCCTGGATCTGCTCCAGGTTGTTGACGTTGAAGGCGGGCACGCCGTAGTTGAATTCAGCCGCATGGTCCAGCAGCTGGCGGAGGGAGATGAATGCCATCAGATTGCTCCTGTGCGGGCTCAGGCGCGCATGCGCTTGCGGCCTGCGGCTTCCACCAGCTCCAGGTTGAATGCGGTCATAGCGGTGATGTGCACATCGGCCATGGACAACACTTCCTGCGTGAGGGGAAACTCCGGCCCCGGCGCGGCAATGATGCCCATGCCGGCAGCCTTGAGCGAGCGTATGCCGTTGGCCGAGTCTTCTACGCCTACTGCATCCTGCGGTGCGACGCCGATCTTCTCCAGCACCTTCAGGTAGATGTCGGGTGCCGGCTTGCCGTGCACCACGTCATCGCCGTACATTGTGGCCAAGAACACCTTGTCCAGCCCTGTGACCCGGAGCACATGTTCCGCCAGTTCGTTGGGGGAGCCAGAGGCCAGGGCGACCTTGTAGCGGCTGGCGGCCAAATGCACAGCAGCAATTGCGCCCTCGCGCTCGGGCAGCTGCACCTCGTACTTCGCCAGCAGCCGGGCCTTGATTTCCCTGGCAATGGCTGTTTCGTCCATGCCCAGTCGGCTTTGGAGTTGCAAGCGGTCCACCATGATGTGTGACCACATGGCGGTATTGCACCCCATGGTGGATTCCTGGTCTTCGGTGCTCCAGTGCAAGCCGTTATCGGCTGCAAACTCTTCCCGTACCAGTTTCCAAAGTACTTCGGAATCCACCAGGATTCCATCCATGTCAAAAACGACGGCTTGTAGCGTGCTCATATGTGTGCTTCCTGAGGGGTAGAGATGAGAGTGATCAAGACGCGGCTGACAGCAGCTACCACCGCGTCAGCGGTAATGTGAAAGTGAGCGAAGAGTTCTCCAGCGGGGGCGGATTCACCAAAGTGATCCAACCCCACTACGGCGCCGTCTAGTCCGACGTATTTGCGCCAATAGTCCGTCACACCGGCTTCGACGGCGACTTTTGGCAGATGGCGGGGTAGGGTGGCATCGCGCCAAGCCTGGTCTTGCCGGTCAAAGGCAAAGGAGGAGGGCATGGACACTACGCGCACAGCTACACCTTGGTCGGCCAGCAGGCGCTGCGCCTGCAGAGCCAGCATGACTTCGGATCCGGTGGCAATCAGTATTGCCACCGCAGTGCCAGCGGCCTCCTGCAGCACATAGCCGCCGCGTGCCACCGCTTCCATCTGGCTGTCAGAACGGGCGTTGTGGGGCAGGTTTTGGCGGCTCAGAATCAGGCAGGTGGGGTGGTCCTGGCTTTGAATCGCGCGGTGCCAGGCCACTTGGGTTTCCACAGCATCACAAGGGCGCCACACATCCATGTTGGGCATCAAGCGCAAGGTGGCGGTTTGCTCCACCGGTTGATGGGTGGGGCCATCCTCGCCTAGCCCGATCGAGTCATGGGTGAAGACATACACCGGGTTGAGCTTCATCAGCGCAGCCATGCGCAGCGCATTGCGGGCGTACTCCGAGAACATCAGAAAGGTGCCGCCAAAGGCGCGCAGGCCGCCGTGCAGGATCAGCCCATTCATGATGGCTGCCATGCCGAACTCGCGCACACCGTAATGCAGGTAGTTGCCACCGCCCGCACTGTTCGCGTTGCGGGCTTGTGGCCAAAAGGTCAGGTTGGAACCGGCCAGATCGGCTGAGCCGCCCACCAACTCGGGCATCAGCGGGGCCAGCAGAGCGATCGCGTTCTGGCTGGCCTTGCGACTTGCAATGGTTTCACCGCGCGCGCGCACGCTTTGCTGTAATGCAGGCAGGGCATCGGTCAGGGCCTGTGGCAAAGTGCCCACAACGCGGCGCTCAAACGACTGGGCAAGTTCCGGGTAGCGCAGGCGGTAGGATTCCAGCAGCGCTAGCCAGTTCTGTTCGGCCTGCTGACCGCTGGCCACGGCGCTCCACGCGGCACGCACGTTGTCGGGTATTTCAAAGGGCGGGTGGGGCCAGTTAAGTTGCAGCCGTACGGCGGCCACTTCCGCAGCACCCAGTGGCGCGCCATGGCTGTCATGTGAACCGGCCTTGTTAGGCGAGCCAAAGCCGATGGTGGTTTTGCAGCAAATCAAGGTGGGCCGACCGGTGTCGGATTTGGCCTGGGCTATGGCCGCGTCAATGGCCTGCACGTCGTGGCCGTCCACTGCGGCAATGACCTGCCAACCGTAGGCCGCAAAGCGCTGCGGTGTGTTGTCGGTAAACCAGCCCTTCACATCACCGTCGATGGAAATGCCGTTGTCATCCCAGAAGGCAATCAGCTTGCCCAGGCCCCATGTTCCGGCCAGTGAACAGGCCTCGTGGCTGACCCCTTCCATCAGGCAGCCATCACCCAAAAAGACGTAGGTGTGGTGGTCCACCAGCGGGAAACCTTCGCGATTGAATTCGGCCGCAAGCATTTTTTCTGCCATGGCCATGCCCACCGCATTGGCAAGGCCCTGGCCCAGCGGTCCGGTAGTGGTTTCCACGCCCGGCGTGTAGCCCAACTCCGGGTGGCCAGGCGTTTTGCTGTGCATCTGGCGAAATCGCTTGATTTCGGCCATGGGCAGGTCATAGCCTGTGAGGTGCAACAAGCCATACAGCAGCATGGAGCCGTGGCCGTTGGACAGCACAAAGCGGTCCCGGTTAGGCCAGTGCGGGTTGTGCGGGTTGTGGCGCAGTTGCTGGCGCCACAGTGCTTCGGCAATGTCGGCCATGCCCATGGGCATGCCGGGGTGGCCGGATTTGGCGTGTTCGACAGCATCGACAGCCAGCATGCGCAAGGCATGGGCCAGTTCGGTTCGTGTGGGGGTCATGGTTTGTTCAGTGGCTCGCAGGGGTCGTGTGGGCGGGATCGGCCAGCAGCGCTTGCAGCGAAGTGGCCATGGCGTCAAGAATCAGGTAGCAGGAAGTGGCGCCTGCATCCAGCACGCCGATGGAGCGCGGCCCCAGGCGTGCTGAGCGCCCGATGCGGGCCTGCAGGTCTTTGGTGGAGTCTTTGCCGGCAAGGGCGGCTGCGCGCATGGCATCAAGCGCCTGCCCGAAGTCGCTACCGTCTTGCACGCTGCTATTGAACGCATCGCGGGCGGGAACCAGGGTGTCTATCAGCGTCTTGTCGCCCACCACGGCGTTGCCCATGCTCTGCACATTGGCCACGGCGGCGGCCAGCGCTTCACCAAACAGTCGGGCATCGAAGCTAGGGTAGCGCTCCAGCGTTTGCACAAAACCCAAAAAGAAGTTGCCATACAAAGGCCCCATGGAGCCGCCAATGTCATCCATCAGCGCTTGTGAGAGCTGCTCCAGCGCGCGTGCGAGGTTGGCGGCGTTGGCTGGGTCTAGCCCGTCCAGGCGGGTGCCGCAGCCGGTAAAACCTTTGCTCATGTTGATACCGTGGTCGCCATCGCCAATCAGACCATCGATCTCGCTGAGGTACTGGCGGTTGTCGTTGATGACCCGGATCAGGTTGCGCACCAGGGTGCCAGAATTGGCCACTGCAATTGCAGGGCCTTGCAAGGTGCGCTCGGCCACTACGTTGTTGGACGGTTGCTCAGCCAGGACGACGGGTCTGCTGCGGTCCTGCGCCCGAGTTGCGTTGCGCACGGCAGAACCGGAGGGCCCTGCAACGCTCAGGCCCACAGAATGGCATGGGTCCAGCAGGCAGGCTTCAAGTTCTGTGTCTAGTTTCATCACGGTGAGGGTGACGCCCATCATCTCAAGCGAGGTAAACAGATTGCCCACTCGGTTGAATGCAATGTGGATGCCGCGCGCTTGCAGGCGTTTGGCAATTTCACCGTACAGGATGTACTGCTCCATGACCGGTGTGGCGCCGAGGCCGGACACCAGCACGGCAACCCGGTCACCAGCCGCATACGGCAGGTCCGGCAGCACAACGCCCAGCATCATTTCGGCCATTTCCGAGGCGCTAACGGTCTGGCGCACATCAATGCCCGGCTCGCCGTGGTGGCCAATGCCCATTTCCATGGTGCCGGCTTCAATCGTGAAGTTGGCTTTGCCCACCGCAGGGATAATGCAGGCCGACAGGCCGATGCCAATGCTGCGCGTGTTGGCAATCGCCTTTCGTGCCGCAGCGATGACTTCCTCCAAGCTGCCACCCAGGGCGGCCCGGGCAGCGCCCACCTTCCACATGAAAATTTCTCCGGCCACACCTCGGCGCTTAGCTTCGTCGCCCTTTGGGGCGGAAGCCACGTCGTCGTTAGCCACCACCACCTGCACCTCCAGGCCTTGGCGCTGGGCCATCTGCATGGCCATCTTCACATTCATGTTGTCGCCAGCGTAGTTGCCATACAGGCAGGCCACGCCTGCGCCGCCATCGGCGGCGCGCAGAGCATCCAGAAAGCTGCGGGCAGTGGGCGAGGAAAAGATTTCACCCACAGCTACCGCGTCCAGCAGGCCATCCCCCACATAGCCCAGAAAGGCCGGCTCGTGGCCAGATCCGCCACCAGTGACGATGCCGACCTTGCCGGCCTGCGGTGCGCTCTTGCGCTTTACGACGCGGGGGTTGTCCGGCGTGGCCTCTAGGGTGTCGGCGTGGGCCATCAACCAGCCGCTCAGCATGTCTTCGACTACGAGGTCGCGGTTGTTCACGATACGATTTTGGGTCATCTATGTCTCCTTTTTTGGTGATCATATGCTCAGTAGATAAGAAAAAGAACATCTGCATCGCTTATTTTTGGTTAATTTCGGCAAAAAACTAAAGCCATCGTCGCAAATTAGTACACATTCGTACTAATTGCTGACAACTTGAGTGATACTATGCTCATCTACTGAGCGTATGATCAAAGGAGAGCGACATGAAAATTGCGATTGGTTGCGACGAGGCGGCCTGTGAACTCAAGGACACAATCCTAGGTGCGCTTAGCGCTCTGGGCCATGAGATGTTGGACTTTGGCACCCATGCCAATCAGCCGGTGCTGTACCCCGACATCGCCGTCGCGGTGGCCGAGTCCATCGCCCGTGGTGAGGCAGAGCGCGGCCTGCTGTTTTGCGGCACTGGCATCGGTATGGCCATCTCGGCCAATAAGGTGCCCGGCATACGGGCTGCACAGGCCCATGACACCTACTCCGCCGAGCGTGCTGCGCTGAGCAACAACGCGCATATCATCACCATAGGTGCACGCGTGGTTGGCACCGAACTGGCCCGGGCCATCGTACTGGCCTTTCTAGCGGCGAAATATGAGAGCAGCCCACGCTCGCAGCCTAAGATCGACGCCCTGGCGGCGCACGAGGACCGGATCCACAAAGCACGCTAGGGTGCAACACGGGGCTAGCAGATAATTGTGGACAAATGACCACCAATGCTCGCCCCCGCTCAAGCCCCAAGACACCAGTATCTAGCCGCACGGCGGAGAGTTCCTCGGCCATGTCCAAGGATGAGCTCACCCGCATGGCCACGCTCTACTACGTAGACGGGCAAACCCAGGAAGAACTCTCGGCGCGCTTTGGCATCAGCCGCGCAACGGTGGGTCGGATGCTCAAGCGGGCACAAGAGTTGGGCATTGTGGAAATCCGGGTTCAGCACCATCCGACATTGACGGTGGACTTGGAGCGCGAGCTTATGGAGCGCTTTGGCATCAGCCGTGCCCTGCTATCGGTAGACCATGCTGATGCGGAAAAGCAGCGCGCCATTCTGGCCGGCCTGGTTGCCACCTGGTTAGAGCGCAACCTGAGCGAGGGCGCGATTGTCACCGTGGGCATGGGCCGCAATGTAAGCGCCGTGAGTGAACACGCCATCAGCAGCAGTCGGCGCGCCGCCACCTTTGTATGCGCCATTGGCGGTAGCTACCGGGGAGGTGAAACCATGAACCCTGACCACATATGTCGCCGTCTTGCGGCTCGCTTTGGCGGGGAGAGCCAGACCCTTTATGCCCCGGCCATGGTGGATGACGCCGCCCTGCGCTCGGCCCTGCTGGAGAACGACACGGTGCGTCAATGCCTCGACAAAGCACGCCGCGCCGACTTGGCGCTGGTGGGCATTGGCGACATGAGCGAGGAAAGCAATATGGTGCGCATGGGATGGTTCAGCGCCCAGGAAATCAACGAGGCCAAACGCGTTGGCACTGTGGGCGACATGATGGGCTACGACTTCATCGACATCAACGGTAAACCGGCCATGACACCCATCCAAGGCCGTGTGATCGGTCTGACCGCCAACGATTTGCGCCGCATTCCCAACGTGGTTGCTATCGCCTCCGAATCCAGCAAGGTTACTGCAATTCTTGGTGCGCTGCGCACCGGCACCATCAATACACTTGCCACCACCGCAACCAATGCCATGGCGGTTTTACATTTGGACCGCGCTACATCCAAAGTGAACGCCGTCTGATTGACCGCTTTGAGTGATCACTGCAAGTGGCTGGTTATGGCTTAGCCGGCTTCCGCATTGACGAAAGGATCGCCCATAGCTGCCGGTCGATCACTGGTTGCGAACGTCGGCAATGGAGTAGGCGGATCGTGAATCTCTAAGTCGGCTCCCGCGGCATTCCTGCCACCAGTGTGGAGCAGAAACCGGGCATTCCCTAAGACAATGACCAACTGGCAGAGAGTAACCATTGCACCTGGCGGGATAAATTTCATAACACATGGCGCCACGAGCCCAGTTATAGGTGGTGGGATTAAGCAGAATACGGAAC
>CANCCF010000090.1 GCA_947374485.1 Comamonadaceae bacterium
CAGCACCGTGATGCAAACCCTGATGGAGCCGCTGTGTGTATCGGCACTGAACACGCCTGCAGAGCGCTCCAGCGGCCAGGTGTTTTTACGCGTGCTCAAAGACGCGCTGCTGGGCGGGCGCGGCAGCTCCAACCTGCTGATCCCCCGCACCGACTTGTCGAGCCTGCTGCCCGACGCAGCGGCCGCGTGGCTGGGCCAGCGCGGTGCCAGCCTGCGCCTGGGTTGCCGGGTGGAGCAGATCCGCCATGCGTCACCGTGGCTGGTGAACGGCGAAGCCTTTGACGCAGTGATCTTGGCCACTTCTTCCAGCGTAGCCAGCCAGTTGCTGGGCCAGGCCAGCGGTGCCGCCACAAGCGCACTGCAGGCGTGGGCCGCGCACGCAGTCAGCCTGCAGCACGAGGCCATTGCCACCGTCTACCTGCAAGCGGGCAGCACCCGCCTGCCCCAACCCATGCTGGCCCTGCGCAGCAGCAGTGAACAGCCAGCGCAGTTTGTCTTTGATCGCGGCCAGCTCGGCGGCCCCGTAGGTCTTTTGGCCTGCGTCGTCAGTGCCAGCAGCGACGTGCGCAACGTGCTGCAGAACAAGGTGCTGCAGCAGGTACAAAACCAGTTGGGCGCTTTGCTGCAGGGCACGCCCGTGGTGCTGCAAACCGTGGTGGAAAAGCGCGCCACCTTTGCCTGCACACCCGGCCTGGTGCGCCCGGCGCAAGCGGTGGCGCCGGGCCTGTTGGTCTGTGGCGATTATGTGGATGGCCCCTACCCGGCCACGCTGGAAGGTGCGGTGCAAAGCGGTATGGCAGCGGCCCGTGTCCTGGCCGCTAAAACCTGAACAGGCGCTAGACTGCCGCAGCATCCACGAGAGAAAAGCCATGAAAAAAACAGCCATCGTGATCGCCTCCCTCGTCCTGTTGGCGCTGATTGCCGCCGGACTGGGCGCTGCCTGGTATGTGCACACCAAGCTGCCGGTGCGCACAGGCAACATCGCCCTGCAGCGGCTCGGCGCCGCCGTCACAGTTCGATACGACGAACGGGGCGTGCCCCACATCCGCGCCGACAACCAGGCCGACCTGTACCGCGCGCTGGGCTATGTGCATGCGCAAGACCGCCTGTTCCAGATGGAGATGGCGCGCCGCCTGGCCAATGGCGAGCTGGCCGAGGTGCTGGGCCCCAAACTGCTAGACAGCGACAGGCTGTTTCGCACCCTGCGCTTGCGTGAGCGCGCCAAAGCGATGGTGGCCCAGGCCGACGCCAACAGCCCGGCCAGCCAGGCCCTGCGCGACTACCTCGACGGCGTCAACCAGTTCCAGGCCACGCACCCGGCGCCCATGGAATTCGACCTGCTGGGCATACCCAAGCGCCCTTTCACGCCGGAAGACTCAGCGGCCGTCAGCGGCTACCTGGCCTACAGCTTTGCGGCCGCCTTCCGCACCGAGCCGCTGATGACTTTCATACGCGACAAGCTCGGCCCCCAGTACCTGGGCGTGTTTGACACCGAGGGCCACCCGGAAGGCGGCGTGCAAAGCCTGGGCACGGCGCTGAACGCGCAAGACTGGCAGGGCCTGGACCGCCTGGCCCAGGTCAGCCGCACCGCGCTGCAAAGCGCGGGCATGGGCGAATTCCAGGGCAGCAATGCCTGGGTGATTGCGGGCCGGCGCACGCAAAGCGGCAAGCCCCTGCTGGCGGGCGACCCGCACATCGGCTTCTCGGTGCCCGCCACCTGGTACGAGGCGCAGCTGAGTGCGCCGGGCTTTGAACTCTATGGCCACTTCCACGTGCTCAACCCGCTGGCCCTCTTGGGCCACAACAGCCAATTCGGCTGGAGCCTGACGATGTTCGAAAACGATGACATCGACCTCATCGCTGAAAAAGCCAACCCGGCCAACCCCAACCAGGTCTGGCACCAGGACCAGTGGGTGGACCTGCAGGTGCGCAACGAGACCATCAAGGTGAAGGGCGCGGCCGATGTGCTGCTGCCACTGCGCCGCGGCCCGCATGGACCCATCGTCACCGACGCCTTTGCGGGCCCCGATGCGCAAACCCCCATCGCCCTGTGGTGGGCCTTTCTGGAGACCGAAAACCCGATCCTGGAGGGCTTCTACCAGCTCAACCGCGCTGACAGTTTGGACAAGGCGCGCGCGGCGGTACAAAACCTGCAGGCCCCCGGGCTCAACATCCTGTGGGCCAGCGCCACGGGCGATATCGCCTGGTGGGCAGCGGCCAAATTGCCGCAGCGCCCGCAGGGTGTAAACCCGCTGTTCATTCTGGACGCCAGCAAAGGCGAGGCCGAAAAAAATGGCTTTTACAACTTCAGCTTCAACCCGCAGGAAGAAAACCCGCCGCGCGGCTACATCGTGTCTGCCAACCAGCAGCCCGGTGGCGTGCTGCCGGTGCCCGGCTACTACCTGCTGCCCGACCGTGCCAAGCAGCTCGACGATGCGCTCAAGGATGGCAAGCAAAAATGGAGCGCCGAGCAAACCACCCAACTGCAGCTTGATGTCTGCAACGGCTATGCAGCGCGCGTCCTGAAGGTGCTGCTGCCGGTGATGGACCAGGTTGCCACCGACCCGAATGACCGCGCCTTCATGGAGCCGCTGCAAAAGTGGGACGGCTGCTATGGTCCCAACAGCGTGGCCGCCACCCTATTCAGCCAGCTGAGCTACGAGCTGGCCAAAGCCGTGTTTGAGGATGAACTCGGTGAAGTGCAGTTCCAGAACCTGCTGGCCTCCCCGGTGCTGGACCATGCCTTGCCGCTGCTGGTGGCCGACCCCCAATCGCCCTGGTGGGACAACGTGAAAACGCCGCAAAAGGAAAGCCATTTTGAGACCATCCGCCTGGCCTGGAGCCGCACCCTGCAGCACCTGCAGGGCCTGTACGGCAGCAGCCTGCTGGACTGGACCTGGGCCAATACCCACACCCTGACCCATGGCCACCCCTTGGGCCTGCAAAAGCCGTTGAACCTGCTGTTCAACGTGGGGCCATTTTCGGTGCCGGGCGGGCGCGAAACGCCCAACAACCTGTCAGAGCGCGTGGGCCCCGCCCCCTGGGCCGTGAGCTATGGCCCCTCCACGCGCCGGGTGATTGACTTTGGCGCGCCCGACAAATCCCTGGGCATCAACCCGGTGGGACAAAGTGGCGTGCTGTTTGACCGCCACTACAGCGACCAGGCCCAGCGCTTTGCCGAGGGCAGTTATGCACGCCAGCGCACAGCCGCGGCCGACGTGCAGTCACATACCGAGAGCACGCTCACGCTGGTGGCGAAGTGATCAGCCGCTGAAGATCACAGCTCCAGCGCCTCGCAGAGTTCGAGCATACTGGCCGCGCTGGCATGCGGGCGCTGGGGAAAGCTCCAGAGCTTGTCACTGCGGTTGATCCAGGCGGTCTGCATGCCGGCAGCCAAGGCGCCCAGCACGTCCAGGCCCTCGTCATCGCCCACGTGCAGAATCTGTGTGGGCTCAAGCCGCAGGGCCTGGGCTGCGGCCTGGAAGATGCGCAGATCGGGCTTGCCCACGCCCACATCGCGCGCGCTCACCGAGCCGCAAAAATACGCGCCGATACCGCCGCCGGCCACGCACTGCACGTCGGCGTTTCCGTTAGAGAGGGCCAGCACGGGCCAGCGTGCCGACAGCCGCTTCAAGGCGGGCGCTGCATCATCAAACAGCGTCACTTGCTGACGAGCGTCGAAAAAGACGCCGAAGGCCGGACCGGCCAGGTCCTGGTCTTCACCGCTTTGCTTGAGGCCCAGGCGGATCATCTCGCGACGCATGAAGCTCAGGTCGTGGTGGTGTTCCGGCCAGTCGGCCTGCGCCTGATCGCGCAGGGCCACGCGGGCATGCGGGCTGGCGAACAAAGCCGAGGTGCGCGGTGCCTGCTGCAGCAGCCAGGCCTGCAGGCGCAATTCGGCCTGTTCGATGGTGGGCCAGATGGGCCACAGGGTGTCGTCCAGGTCCAAGGTTATTGCCCGGATACGTGAAATATCAATCATAGGTGCGGGAGAATACCGCATGCCCTTTTCCACCGAACCCCCTTACGCCCACGGCCAGATGCCGCGCACCGCCGTGCTGCTGTGCAACCTGGGCACACCCGATGAGCCCACACCCAAAGCCGTGCGCCGCTACCTGGCCGAATTTTTGAGTGACCGCCGGGTGGTGGAAATTCCGCGCCTGCTGTGGCTGCTGATTCTGCACGGCATCATCCTGCGTTTTCGCCCGGCCAAGTCGGCCGCCAAATACGCCAGCATCTGGACGCCCGAGGGCTCACCCCTCAAGGTCTGGACCGAGAAGCAGGCCAAGCTGCTGCAAGGCTGGTTGGGCCAGCGCAACCACCAAGTGAAGGTGCGCTGGGCCATGCGCTACGGCAGCACCTCGATTGCCTCGCAGCTCGACGCCATGAAGGCCGACGGCGTGACCCGCGTGCTGGTGGTCCCCGCCTACCCGCAGTACTCGGCCACCACCACGGCCAGCGTGTTTGATGCGGTCTACCAGTGGGCCGCCAGCACCCGCGCGCTGCCCGAGTTCCGCTTCATCAACCGCTACCACGACCATGCCGACTACATCGCCGCACTGGCCGCCAGTGTGGAGCGCCATTGGCGCAAGAACGGCAAGCCCGACAAACTGGTGATGAGCTTCCATGGCGTGCCCGAGCGCACCCTGCATCTGGGCGACCCCTACCACTGCGAGTGCTTCAAGACCGCACGCCTGCTGGGCGAAAAACTGCGCCTGCCCAAGGACCAGTACCAGGTCACCTTCCAGTCGCGCCTGGGGCGTGCCAAATGGCTGGAGCCGTATACCGAGCCCACGCTGGTGGCCATGGCCCAAGCGGGGGTCAAGCGCGTGGACCTGATCTGCCCCGGCTTCACCAGCGACTGCCTGGAGACACTGGAAGAAATCAACATGGAAGCACGCGAGGCCTTTTTGCATGCCGGCGGCGAGACCTTCCACTACATCCCCTGCCTGAACGACGACCCGGAGTGGATCACCGCCCTGTGCAACGTCACCCAGCAGCATTTGCTGGGTTGGAACACGCTGGACACGGTCAACCCGCAGGCGCTGGCCGCCAGCCGCGCAGCGGCCCTGGCGCTGGGCGCCCAGGCTTAGTTGCCGACCCCGTTTTGCTTCACAGGCTTTTACGCCAGCTTTACCCGCAGAGTCCCTGAAGTGCTTTTGCTTCACCACGCTGCCCTATGATTTGAAACATGAAACAACTTGCCCGCCCCCCGCTTCTTGCGCTCTGCGCCCTGACCTCTTTGCTCCTTGCAGCCTGTTCAGGCAAGACGGATCCGGCAGGCAACAGCACCGGTACGGTGGGTAGCGCAGCTGCCACGACAGCGAGCGCTCCGGCGGCTGCCGCTTCAGCGCCCTTGCCCCCCGTCACCGTCACCACCGCGAAGGCGCAAAAGCGCGACTTCCCGGTCAACCTGCAAGGCAATGGCATCGTGACACCCCTGACCAGCGTGGACCTGCGCTCCCAGGTCACCAGCACGGTGGCCCGGGTGCAGGTGACCGATGGGCAATTTGTCAAAGCCGGGCAGCTGCTGTTTGCACTCGACTCCCGCACCGACGAGGCCAACCTGGCCAAGGCGCGCGCGCAGCTGGTGAAAGACCAGGCTGCCCTGGCCGATGCCAAACGCCAGTTCGAGCGGGCCAGGCAGCTGTTTGCGCAAAACTTCATTTCGCAAGGAGCGGTGGACACGGCGCAGACGCTGGTGGAATCGGCCACGGCAAGCACTGTGGCCGACCAGGCTGCCATCGAAGCCAGCAAGGTGAGCCTGTCCTTTGACCGCATTGCGGCGCCCATTGCCGGGCGCGTGGGCGTGGTCAACGTGTCGGTGGGCAGCCTGGTGCAGGCCAACACCACCTCGCTCCTGACCATCACCCAGCTCGACCCGATTGCCGTTGCCTTCAGCATTCCGCAGCGCAACCTGCCCGATGCCCTGGCTGCACTCAAGGGCGGTGGTGCGGCAGTGAGCGCCAAATTGGCCGATGGCGGCGGCAGCTTCAAGGGGCGGCTGCAGTTTGTGGACAGCAGCGTGAGCGCCAATACCGGCACCGTGCAGGCCCGCGCCGTGTTCCCCAACAAGGAGGGCAAGCTCTGGCCCGGAGCCTATGTGGACATCTCGCAAACCGTGACCACGCTGGCAGACGCCACCTCCATCCCGCAAGCGGCCGTGGTGCAAGGCGCGCGCGGCACCATTGTGTACGTGCTGGAAGACGGCAAAGCCCGCTTGCAACCCATCAAGGTGGTGTACGCGGAAGGCACTGAGGCAGCCGTCACCGGCATCAATCCGGGCGATGTGGTGGTGATGGACGGCAAGCAGAATGTGCGCCCAGGCAGCCCGCTGGTGGAACGTGCCAGGGAGCCCAAGGCGGGGGCCTCCGCGCCTTCCGCTGGCGCATCACAAGCCGCCGGGGCCAGCAAGCCATGAACATCTCGGAATTGTTCATACGCCGTCCGGTAATGACGGTGCTCTTGAACCTGGCCATTGTGCTCGCGGGTGTGATTGGCTACCGCAGCATTCCGGTGGCGGCCCTGCCCAGCTACGACACGCCGGTGATCAACGTCTCGGCGAACTTCGCTGGCGCCAACCCCGAGACCATGGCCAGCGCCGTGGCCCTGCCGCTGGAAAAGCAATTCCAGACCGTGCCTGGGCTGAAAACCATCAGCTCCACCAGCATCCTGGGCAGCACCTCGCTGACCCTGGAATTCAACGAAGGCCGCAGCATTGACGCCGCGGCCGTGGACGTGCAGGCGGCCCTGCTGCGGGCCCAACGCGCCTTGCCCGCCGACATGACGGAAACGCCGTCCTACCGCAAGGTGAACCCGGCCGACGCGCCGGTGCTGCTGATATCCATGCGGTCCCCTTCGCTTGCGCCCTCGGACCTGCAGGACTATGCCGAGCACCTGATATCGCCCACCCTGTCGATTCTGGATGGCGTGGCCCAGGTGAATGTGTTTGGCTCCAAACGCTTTGCCATCCGCGTACGCGTGAAGCCGGAGGCCCTGACCGCCGCCAACCTGGGGCTCGATGAGCTCAGCGCCGCCCTGCGTGTGGCCAATGTCAACACCCCGGTGGGCACGCTGGACGGCCCGCAGCAAACGCTGGTGGTGCAGGCCAACAAGCAGTTGCAAAACGCGCAGGCCTACTCCAACCTGATCGTGGCCATGCGCGCGGGCAACCCCGTGCGTCTCAAAGATGTGGCCACAGTGGAAGACAGTGTGGAGACCTTCAAGAGTTCGGCCACCTTCAACGGCGAGGCCTCCATCACCCTGGCCATCCTGCGCCAGCCCGGCGCCAACACCGTGCGTGTGGTGGATGCAATTCGCGCCGCCCTGCCCGCCCTGCAAAGCCAGATGCCGCAGTCGGTGTCGCTCACCCCCATCAACGACCGCTCGGTCTCGGTGCGCGCAGCGCTGCACGATGTCACGCTCACACTGATCGGCACCATCGCCCTGGTGGTGCTGGTGATCTTTTTATTCCTGCGCCGCTTTGTGGCCACTGTGATCCCCACGTTGTCGCTGCCGGTGTCGCTGGTGGGAGCGGTGGCCCTGCTCTGGGGCCTGAACTACAGCTTGGACAATATCTCCCTGCTGGGCCTCACCCTGGCCGTGGGCCTGGTGGTGGACGATGCCATCGTGGTGCTGGAAAACATCATGCGCCACGTGGAGCATGGCGAGGAGCCGTTCCAGGCCGCCCTGCGCGGTGCGCGCGAGGTGGGCTTCACCATCATTTCGATATCCACCTCGCTGATTGCGGTGTTCATTCCGATCTTCTTCATGCCGGGCGTGATTGGCCTTTTGTTCCACGAATTCGCCGTGGTGGTGGGGCTGTCGATTGTGGTTTCGGCCTTTGTGTCGCTGACTCTCGTGCCCATGCTGGCCAGCCGCTTCCTCACCGACGACGCCCACAAGAAGCCACCGGGCACGCTGGTCAAGCTGTTTGAGCGTGGCTTTGACAACTTGCTGGCGGGCTACACCCGGCTGCTCGACAAGGCGCTGGGCCACAGGGCCCTGATACTGCTGCTGGCCGCCGCCACCTTTGCTGCCACCGCCTGGCTGTTCATGGCCATCCCCAAGGGTTTCTTCCCGGAGGAAGACATTGGCCAGATCCAGGTGTCCACCGAAGCCTCGGAAGACATTTCTTTTCCGGAAATGGTGCGCCTGCAGGAGCGCGCTGCCGCCGTGTTCCGGGCCGACCCGAATGTGGGTGCGGTCAACTCCTTCAACGGCGGATCCAACGCGCTGAACACCGGGCGCATGTTCATCACGCTCAAGCCGCAGAATGAACGCAAGCCCATGAAGCAGGTGGTGGAAGGGCTGCGCAAGAAGCTGCGTGAGGTGGCGGGCATCAATGTGTTCATGCGCCCGGTGCAAAACCTGCAGTTGGGCGGACGCCCCAGCAAGGCACAGTTTCAGTACATCCTGCAAAGCGTGAAGGCCGACGAGCTCAATGTCTGGGCCGGCAAGCTGCAGGACAAGCTGCGCGCCGAACCGCTGTTCCGGGACGTCACCAGCGACGCGCAGTTGCGCGCCCTGCAGGCGCAGCTGAAGATTGACCGGGACCGGGCCAACTCGCTGGGCGTGTCCATAGACGCCATCCGCTCGGCGTTGTTCAGCGCCTTTGGTGAGCGCCAGGTCTCCACCATCTACCTGCCCACCGACAGCTACAAGGTCATCATGGAGCTGGCACCCGAGGCCAAGCAGGACGAGCTGGCCTTGAACGCCATTTTTGTGCGCTCCAACACGGGTGGCTTGGTGCCGCTCTCGGCCTTCACCACGGTGGAACGCACGGTGGGCGCCACCTCCATCAACCACGTGGGCCAGTTGCAGGCGGTTACCGTCTCCTTCAACCTCGCCCCGGGTGCCGCGTTGGGCGACGCCACCGCTCGCATCGACGCCGCGCGTGAGGCGATTCAACTGCCAAGCTCCGTGATCACCAGCTACGGTGGCGACGCTGCGGTGTTCAAAAGCTCACAAGGCAGCCAGGCCATTCTGATCATCGCCGCCCTGCTGGTGATTTACGTGCTGCTGGGCGTGCTGTACGAGAGCTTTATCCACCCACTCACCATTCTGGCGGGCCTGCCCTCGGCGGCCGTGGGTGCACTGGCCACGCTGATGCTGTTTGGCCAGGACCTGACGCTGATTGCCACCATTGGCATCGTGCTCTTGATCGGCATTGTGAAAAAGAACGCCATCATGATGATCGACTTTGCGCTGGACGCGCAGCGCCACCATGGCATGACGCCGCAGCAGGCGATTCGCGAAGCCTGTGTGATGCGTTTTCGGCCCATCATGATGACCACCATGGCAGCACTCATGGGTGCCTTGCCCATTGCGCTGGGCATTGGCGCCGGTGCCGAACTGCGCCAGCCGCTGGGCCTGGCGGTGGTGGGCGGACTGGTGTTTTCACAGGCCATCACCCTCTTCATCACACCGGTGCTGTACGTGCTGCTGGACCGCTTCAGCGGCCATGGCCCGGTGCTCACGCCCGAAGTGCCGGTGATTGAAGACATGACCGGCTAGTCATGGTGCCCCCACGTTTGTCGCTTCGCGTACTGCGCTGCCCCCCAAGGGTGCGCAGCCATCCCTTGGGGCGGCCCTGCGGGAGGTCTGTCGGCTTTTGATGGACAAGGTACGCATCGACAAATGGCTGTGGGCCGCGCGCTTTTACAAGACGCGCTCGCTGGCCACTGAGGAAGTGCACAAGGGCCATGTGCAGGTGAATGGGGCCGATGTGAAAGCCTCGCGCGAAATCCGCGTGGGCGACAGCATTGTGCTGCTGCAGGCCAAAGTGCCACGCACGGTGCGGGTCACGGGCTTGAGCGGCCAGCGGGGCTCGGCGACAGTGGCACAAACACTTTACCAAGAAACGCCCGAGAGCAAGAGGCTGCGCGAAGCGGAGGCCGAACAGCGCCGTTTGAGCCCCGAGCCTGCGCTAGCCATTGAGGGCGGACGCCCCACCAAGCGCGACCGCCGCGACCTGCAAAAAGGCTGGGGCGACCGCTGGAGCGCCTCGGTCGACAAATAGCTACACGGTGCGGTGTGCCACCGGTGTTTCGGGCACAGGGTAACCGGCCGCGCCAAAGGTGCTGACCACCGCCTTGTGGGTGTCAAAGTAGACCTGCCAGTAGTGGTCGGTGTGGGTGTAGGGGCGCACGCATAGCAGCGGGCCTTCGGGCGTGAACTGCAAAATTTCAATGTCGGGCGCGGGGCTTTGCGCCACGTTGGGTATGGCGGCCACCGCAGTGCGCAAACGCGCAATTGCATCCAGCACATCCACCCCGTTGGCCACCTTGGCCAGGCAATCCACCCGGCGGTAGGGCAAGGCGCTGAAGTTCTGGATTGAGCCCGAAAACACCGTGTTGTTGCCCACGATGGTAGTCACATTGTCGGGCGTGATGACGGTGGTGCCGAACAGGCCCAACTCTTTTACGGTACCCGTGACGCCGCCAATGGTGACAAATTCGCCCACCTTGTAGGGCCTGAGCACCTGCATGAAAACACCTGCAGCGAAATGGGTGAGCAAACCACCCCAAGCGGTGCCAATGGCCAGACCGGCACCGGCCAGCAGCGCCGCAAACGAGGTGGTCTTGACACCAAAGATATCCAGAATGGCCAGGATCAGGATGACGTTGAGCAGCACCGAAATTATCGAGCTCAGGTAGTGCGTCAGTGTCTGGTCCACCTTGCCGCCACGTTTCAGAGCCGCAGCCATCAGCCGCAGGGCCATGCTGATCAGCCAGCGGCCAATCACCCAGGCCGCCAAGGCGCCCAGCAGTTTCAGGCCGAAATCGACCCCTTGCGTGGACAGAAAGGTCCAAACCACTTCGGTATTCATAGCAGATTCCTTTGAAGAAAATAAAGCCAAACCGATGGGTCGTGCCCGTTACAGAGCACACCAACCGGCGGCTAGTCTCCCTGATATGGCTGTATTTGGCTAGAACATTTCCAGTGCGCCTTTGGCCTGTTTCAGGCGCAGGGTTTCACCACCTCACCACCAGCGCCGGGATAGCCACACCAGCAGCGCCAGCGCCAAGCCCACGCCTGCAACAGATAGCCAATGCACCTTGGGCGCAGGCACTGTTGTCTGCTGGCTGGTCAACGGGCTGGCCATCGTCAAGGGCACGGGCACTGTTTCAGTGGCCAGCAGCGCAGGGAATGTGGTGTGGTCTTGCATGGGATTCCAACGATTGGGCGCGTATTGCGCGTTTTTTTCGCAATTCTAAGGTAGCAAGTGCCGCGGCCCATCCAAGCTACCCACACGGCCACCGAACGGGGGCCAAAAAAAAGGACTTGGCATGACGCCAAGTCCTTGATTTGGTGGGCGATGCAAGTTTCGAACTTGCGACCCCTGCAGTGTGAATGCAGTGCTCTACCCCTGAGCTAATCGCCCTGAATCCTGTTCAGGTAAGCCTCAAATTATAACCAGAAAAAACTGCAGTCTTGTCCGTCAGGCCGCTTCTTTCCAAAATGCCTTGCCGCCGCTGGCTTTGTCGATCTGTTGCATGGCTTCTGCATGCGCGGCCAGTTCCTGTTGGTTGGCAGGCAGCACGATGAGTTCCACGGTGCTCAGTTCCACGCGCTCGATGGCAAGGCCGCCCGCCTCTTGCGTATCACCCGCGTCCATGAGCAAGGCGTCCTGGCCACGCGTCATGTTGATGTAGACGTCGGCCAGCAATTCGGCATCCAGCAGCGCGCCGTGCAGGGTGCGGCCGGAGTTGTCCACGCCCAGGCGGTCGCACAGTGAGTCGAGGTTGTTGCGCTTGCCGGGGAACATCTCCTTGGCCATGACCAGCGTGTCGATGACGCTGCCCACATGTTCCTTGAACATGGGCTTGCCGAGCAGCTTCAGTTCGGCATTGAGAAAACCGATGTCGAAGCTGGCGTTGTGGATGATGATTTCCGCGTCCTGGATGTAGGCCAGAAATTCGTCTGCCACTGCCTCGAACTTGGGCTTGTCGCGCAGGAATTCTGTGGTCAGGCCGTGGATGCGCAGTGCCTCTTCATGGCTGTCGCGCCCAGGGTTGAGGTAGAAATGCAGGTTGTTGCCAGTGAGCTTGCGATTGAAGAGTTCGACACAGCCGATTTCAATCACGCGGTCGCCCTGGTCGGCGTACAGACCGGTGGTTTCGGTATCCAGAAAAATTTGGCGCATGAGCCGACTTTAGTGGTTTTCCTTGGCGTGATTGATGGAGTACTTGGGTATCTCCACCACCAGGTCTTTTTGCGCCAGGATGGCTTGGCAGCTCAGACGCGAATTGGGCTCCAGGCCCCAGGCGCGGTCCAATAGATCTTCTTCGGTTTCTTCGAGTTCATTGAGGGAGTTGAAACCCTCACGCACCACCACGTGGCAAGTGGTGCAGGCGCAGCTCATGTCGCAGGCATGCTCGATGTTGACGCCGTTATCCAGCAAGGCTTCACAGATCGAGGTGCCCGCCGGTGCGCTGATGTCGCGGCCCTGAGGGCAGTATTCCGGGTGCGGCAGGATTCTGATGATGGGCATGGTGGTGACTTAAATGGTTGCGATGTTCTTGCCTGCCAGCGCCTGGGCAATGCCGTGGTTCATGCGGGCAGCGGCAAAGGATTCGGTGGCTTGCGCCAAGGCCTTGGACAAGGCTTCAATGTGGGCCGCGTCGGTGCTGGCAAGGGACTGCTCGGCCACCAGCATGGCGGCATCAATGCTTGCGCGCTCTGCCGCGTCCAGCAGCGCGCCGTCCGCCGCCAGGGCGCTGCGCGTGGCCAGCAACAGCCGGTCGGTGTCCACACGGGCTTCCACCAGTGCGCGGGCTTGCATGTCCTGCTGGGCGGTGCTGAAACTGTCCTTGAGCATTTGGGCAATTTGGTCGTCGGTGAGTCCATACGAGGGCTTGACATCGATGCGTGCTTCCACACCGCTCACCTGCTCCTTGGCACCCACGTTCAACAGGCCGTCGGCATCCACCGTGAAGGTGACGCGGATGCGCGCCACCCCGGCGGCCATGGGCGGAATGCCGCGCAGCTCGAAGCGCGCCAGGCTACGGCAGTCGGCCACCAGGTCGCGCTCGCCCTGCACCACGTGCAAGGCCAAGGCGGTCTGACCGTCTTTGTAGGTGGTGAAGTCCTGCGCCATGGCGGTGGGGATGGTCTGGTTGCGCGGAACAATGCGCTCCACCAGCCCGCCCATAGTCTCTATGCCCAGCGACAACGGGATCACGTCCAGCAGCAACAAGTCGCCGTCCGGGTTGTTGCCCGCCAATTGGTTCGCCTGGATGGCGGCACCCAGTGCTACCACCTCATCCGGATTCAAATTGACCAGGGGCTCTTGGCCGAAGAACTCTCCTACGGCACGGCGCACCTGCGGCATGCGGGTGGAGCCGCCAACCATGACCACGCCCCGGATGTCGTCCTTGGCTAGCTTGGCATCGCGCAGGGCTTTTTTGACCGCCTGCAGGGTGCGCTGGGTGAGTGCGGCGGTCGCGGCTTCAAACTGCTCGCGGTTCAACGAGAGGTCGATGGCGCCAGTGGAGAGTTCCACTTCGGCGGTGACGATCTCTTCAGAAGAAAGTGCTTCCTTGCAGGCGCGCGCATGGGCCATGAGCCGTGCCTGGTCTTCCATCGAATCGATGGAGAGCCCTGCTTCTTGCAGCAACCAATCGGCCAGGGCGCGGTCGTAATCGTCTCCGCCCAGGGCCGAATCGCCGCCGGCGGCCAGCACCTCGAATACACCGGCCGAGAGGCGCAGGATGGAGATGTCAAAGGTTCCGCCGCCCAGGTCGTACACGGCGTAAACGCCCTCTGACGCATTGTCCAGACCGTAGGCAATGGCTGCGGCAGTCGGCTCGTTGATCAGGCGCAGCACGTTCAGACCGGCCAGTTGCGCCGCGTCCTTGGTGGCCTGGCGCTGGGCGTCGTCAAAGTAGGCGGGCACCGTGATCACCGCGCCAAAGATATCGTCGTTAAAGGTGTCTTCGGCACGGAAGCGCAGCGTGGCCAGAATCTCGCCACTCACCTCCACCGGGCTCTTGTCGCCAGCGATTGTGCGCACCTTGACCATGCCGGGCTCGTCCACCAGGGCGTAGGGCAGCTTCTCAGCATGGGCCACATCACGTAGGCCGCGGCCCATCAGGCGCTTGACGGATGCGATGGTGTTGCCCGGGTCGTTGACCTGGTTTTCCAGGGCGTCGAAACCGATCTGGCGGCGCTGGACATCCAGATAGCGCACCACGCTGGGCAGAATGACGCGACCTTGCGCATCAGGCAGGCACTCGGCCACGCCGTTGCGCACGGAGGCCACCAGTGAATGCGTAGTGCCTAAATCAATACCGACGGCAATGCGGCGCTGATGCGGATTGGGCGAAGCCCCGGGTTCGGAAATCTGTAGAAGCGCCATCGTCTCTTTATTCGAATTGGTCCAAGCGCTGGTTCAGGTCGTGGGTGAATTTTTCGATGAACATCAAAATCCGCACCAGACCGACCGCAGCAGCGTAGTCATGTTGTTCGTCCAACTGCTCGGCGCAGTGGTGCAGCACCTGCTCCTTGCTGTGCAGCACCATGTCCGATAGTTCTTCCAGCGGCTCCAGGCCGCGAGAGTCGTCCAACGCCTCGCGCCATTCCATCTGCTGCATCAGGAAGGCACTGGGCATGGCGGTGTTCGTATGAGCGTTGACCGGATGCCCAGCCAGCTCACACAAATAGGCGGCGCGCTTGATCGGGTCTTTCAAGCGCTGGTAGGCCTCGTTGATGCGCACCGACCACTGCATGGCAATGCGTTGGGCGGCTGCACCTTGCGCGGCAAACTTGTCGGGGTGAGCCTCACGCTGCAGGTCTTTCCAGCGTCCTTCAACTATGGCGCGGTCCTGGACAAACTGTTTCTCCAGCCCGAACAGTTCAAAGTCGTCGTCTTGGAGGTTCACACGCGGAACGACTCACCGCAGCCGCATTTGTCCCGTT
>CANCCF010000091.1 GCA_947374485.1 Comamonadaceae bacterium
TGGTGGCGCTGACGCTGACACCGGCCTTGTGCGCTGTGCTGCTCAAGCCCAAGATGGAGCGCCGCAACACGTTCTTTGACTGGTTCAACCGCAGCTTCTTCAAGCTCACCGGCCGCTATACCGCGGGCGTCGCATTCTTCCTGAAGCGCGGCATGCTGGGCATTGCCCTATTCATTGGCATGGGCGTGCTCACTGGCGTGCTGTTCAAATTCGTGCCCAGCGCGCTGGTGCCCGACGAAGACCAGGGCTACTTCATTGGCGCCGTGATCCTGCCCGAAGGTTCCTCGCTGGAGCGTACCAACCAGGTGGTGAAAAAAGTGGAAGCCGCCATGTCCCCCAACAAGAACATCGACACGGTGTTCAGCCTGGTGGGCCTGAACTTCCTGGGCGGCGGCGGCCTCAAGTCGTCGGCCGCCACCATGTTCTTTCCTTTGAAACCCTGGGCTGAGCGCACCCAGTCGGCCAAAGAGCTGGTGATGGAAACCTACATGAAAACCGGCGGCATCAAGGAAGGTCTGCCGCTGGCCTTTGCACCCCCGGCCATCCAGGGCCTGGGCCAGACCGGCGGCTTTGAGTTTTATCTGCAAAACAAGGGCGACGGGGGCGTACGCCGCCTGGCGCAGCTGCTGCCCGCGCTCTTGGCCGAGGCCAACAAGCAGCCCGAGCTGCAAGGCGTCAAAACCCTGTGGCAGGCCAGCTCGCCTCAGCTGTATGTGAATGTGGACACCGAAAAAGCGCGCTCCATGGGTATTGCGCTGGCCGACATCTACAACACGCTCTCGGCCACCCTGGGCAGCTATTACGTCAACGACTTCAACAAGAGCGGGCGCATCTACCAGGTGCTGATGCAGGCCGAAGGCCAGTACCGCTCCAAGCCTGATGACATTGGCGCGCTCTACGTGCGCAACAAGGCCGGCCAGATGATCCAGATCCGCTCGGTGGCCGAGGTGCAGTTCGTCACCGGTCCGGACTCGGTGCAGCACTTCAACGCGCTGCCCTCCATCCAGATCCTGGGCGACCCCAAGCCCGGCTACAGCTCGGGCCAGGCCATTGCCGCCATGGAACGCGCAGCAGCGGCCGTGCTGCCCGCCGATGTGGGTTACGACTGGGGTGGCACGGCCTTCCAGCAAAAGCGCAGCAGCGGCTCCAGCGGCATTGCGCTGGCCGCAGGCTTTGTGATGATCTTTTTGATTCTGGCCGCGCAGTATGAAAAGTGGTCGCTGCCCTTCTCGGTGCTGCTGGCCTTGCCTTTTGGCATCTTCGGCGCGCTGGTGGCGGTGTACCTGCGCCACTTCACCAACGACGTGTACTTCCAGATCGGCCTGGTCACCTTGTTGGGTTTGTCGGCCAAGAACGCGATTCTGATCGTGGAGTTCGCCATGATGAAGGTGCATGAAGGCCTCTCGCCGGTGGCTGCTGCGTTGGAGGCTGCGCGCCTGCGTTTCCGCCCCATCCTGATGACCTCGCTGGCCTTTATTCTGGGCGTGGTGCCCCTGGCCTTCTCCAGCGGTGCCGGTGCGGCGGCGCGCCAATCGATTGGCACCGGCGTGCTCGGCGGCATGCTGGCAGCGACCTTCCTCGCGGTGTTTTTGGTGCCACTGTTTTTCAAGCTGGTGAACGACTGGCACTTCCGTTCTTCGCCCGAGGACTACACCCACCTGAACCAGCCCACCCACGGCGCAGGAGCCCACCATGCTGAATAAGCCCTTGTTCAAATTTGCCCTCAGCGCCCTGGCGCTGGCCACGCTCTCCGCCTGCGGGCTGCTGGCGCCCCGCGACACGGCCTACAGCCGCCCGGCACTCACCCTGCCCGCCGCGAATACCACCGACGCTGCCTCCACCGCCGCCACGGCGCAAAACCTGCGCAGCTGGTGGAAGGGCTTTGGCGACCCGGTGCTGGACGCCCTGCTTGACGAGGCCACGCAGAACAACCAGGACCTGGCCCTGGCCGTGGCCCGGCTCGACGAAGCGCGTGCCTCGCTGGCGCAGACCAATTCGAGCCTCTACCCCACGGTGGACCTGAACGCGGGCGTGAGCCGCCGCCGTGCCAGCGAAAACGCGGCCAGCTTCAGCCCGGGTGCGCAAGCCATCTCGGAAGACCGCCAACTGGGCCTGACCGCCAGCTACGAGTTCGACTTCTGGGGCCGCTACGCCCGCGCGGACGATGCCGCCCGCGCCCGCTTGCTGGCGCAGTCGGCGGCGCAAGGCAGTGTGCTCACCGCCCTGTATGCCAACGTAGCGCAGAGCTACTTTGCCCTGCGCGCGCTCGACACCCAGAGCACGCTGGCCGAGACCACGCTGGCCACGCGCCAGGACAACCTGCGCCTGCAAAAGCGCCGCTTTGAGGGCGGTGTGGTGGGCGAGCTGGACCTGCGTCAGGCCGAGGCCGAGGCCGCCAGCGTGCAGGCCACCCTGCAGCAGGTGCGCCAAAGCCGCGCCAATGCCGAGACCGCGCTGGCCGTGCTGCTGGGGCGCCAACCGGCTGACATCGTGCGCCCGGTGCTGGCGCGCGGCTCCGACCTGAGTGCCCTGTATGCGGCGCAACAGGTACCCGCCGGTCTTCAGTCTGACCTGCTGGCCGCGCGACCGGACATCGTGGCTGCCGAGCAGAACCTGATTGCCGCTAACGCCGACATCGGCCAGGCCCGCGCCGCCTACTTTCCCAGGCTCAGCCTCACGGCCAACGTGGGCCAGCAGTCCAAAGACCTGTCCACCCTGTTCGACCCGGCCTCGCTGTTCTGGAACCTGATTGGCAACCTCACGCAGCCCATCTTCCGCGCCGGTGCCATCGACGCCCTGGTGTCGGCCGCCAACGCGCGCCAGAAGCAGGCCCTGGCGCAGTACACGCAGACGGTGCAAAACGCCTTCAGGGACGTGCACGACGCCATGAACAACGTCGAGGCCAGCCGCCAGATTGCCGACACCACGGCCCAGCGCATCACCGCCCTGCAAAAAACCCTGCATCTGGCCGAACTGCGCTACCAGGCGGGCTATACCAGCCAGCTCGAAGTGCTGAGCGCGCAGCGCGACTTGCTGCAGGCGCAATCGGGCTTGATTGATGTGCAGCGCAACCAGCTAGCCGCGGTGGTCAGCCTCTACAAGGCGCTGGGTGGTGGCTGGGATGGCGCGCCTGCCAACGCCGTGGCAGCGCGCTAGAACATGTGCGGTAGCCCATGGCGAAGAAGTCTTCGCCATGGGCGCCATAGTTATTGAGCGTGTCATAGATCGCGCAGCGGTGGTGCAGGCGCATGCACACCTCCCAGGATTTATCCTGGGGTGGTGCGAAGGCCAGCTATGGGACCAGGAAGTTCAGCCACTGGGCGCCCTGGCCACCGGTACCGTGCTACAGCGGGCTGCCCTAGGAGGTAAAAAACAGGCCCACGGGCCCCACCCGCAGGGCCCTCTGCAGGGTCTTGCTCCAGGGAATACCGCTCCAGCGCAGCACTGGCACCAGTGCCACCCCCTGCAAATTAGTCTGGCCCCACTGCTGGCCCAGCATGCCACCCAACTCCATGTCCAGAGGCAGCGAGTCTGAGCGCCACAGCGTCTTGCTGGCCGTGAGTGCCAGCAGGTACTGGTCCTTGAAACCGGCGCGCCCGTTGAGAAAGCCCGCAGGCTCGGTGTCGTAGTTCTGGCCGCCATACACTCCCAGTCTCCAGTTGTTTTCCTCGCACCGGGCGCTGGCTGGCAGCAGGACAGCCAGACAGAACAGGAACAGGGCTGCCAATACCGGGCTTTTGGCATGCAAGGCCTTTGCCTGAAAAGTGTCTGTGGCGGTTCGGGGCAACTTAGGAGACTGCACCGGCAAGCTGCTTGCGAAAGACCATGCCCATGGGCCATGGGGACAAGCCTGCACAAGCTGCTCTGGCCCATGTGGCAGAAACGACGGATCTAGATGGGTCCAAATTGAGTCGTATTGGCAATAATGAATGCGCAGTTCTTCGACCAACCATCTGGAACATCACACTCATACAACTTGGATCCTCGACAGATAGCACACACCAGCGCTCTGTATCGTCTCAAGTCATCCGGCGATGTTGCTACGGTGTGCGAGCGTTCATCGACAGCCTTTTCAATGACTGCCAGCAACCCGTTGTCGTCTACCTGGTTTGGATGACTCTTTCGGTGCTTTCCAATAGCCTCCGCCAAAATATCAGCTTCCTTGCGTTCCCAGTTTGTCATGACACCCTCCACCACGTATAGCTTCGATAAGCGGAGGAACTGCTCAGGATTCACGCTTATCAAATGCACCGTCGGGGTCGGCATTGTTTTGGCTGGCCCCATAGCCAAGCACGAAAGCTACTTTCGCACTGGTACTAATATTTGCACAAAGTCTATTGGGCGACAAGCCCCTTGGTACCACACGCACATCCACAGAGTTTCGCATCAACGTCGGCATCAATAGCGATGGCACTTGGAACCACGAAGAAGGCACTGTCTTGCGCATTCCGAGCGCACACCCAAGCCCCTGGCAAAAGGTTGAGCAACAACCGTTCGGATGGCGTTTTCCTCATGCGGTCATTTGCCCTCGCAGCAGGTCATGTAACTTCATATTAAGACTGGTGGAAAGTGCGGCAAGCACCGGTAGAGTGGGGTTGGCCGAGCCATTTTCTATTCGGGACAAGTAGGTACGGAAAATACCGCAACTTTCTGCCAATACATCTTGCGACATACCCATGAGTAGCCGACGCTCTTTGATACGTGCACCAACAAACTTTGCAAAGGCCAAGTAGCCGCGCGTGCCTGTGTTCATTTGTAGTCCCCCAACGCCCTGAGCGATCTGAAGTTTCGAATGGATGAACACTAATCTTAGGAAAAATTCTGGCACTTACAACCGCCTTGATTGCCGTGCGTGGTGTCCATATCAGGCATCTTGGAGTCCCTCGGGGTAATGAATTGAGTGGGCGTGGGCGCAGGAATGCTCTGGCGGCTCCAAGCGCCCATCGCCATGCCTGGCAAAACGGCCCTGGCTTTGCGGGTGCGCCGGGTCGGCGGCGCCCCAGGGCCAGTCGCCAAACTGGGTGCGCTGGTAGTCCCTGAAGTCCTGCTGGATCTCGGCTTGCCTGTGCATCACAAACGGGCCGTAGTGCGCCACCGGTTCGCCAATCGGGCGGCCTTGCAGCAGCAGCGCGGCCTCGCTGTCGCGGTTCACCAGTTCGATCGCCTGGTTGGCCGCCACTGCGATGGCTTGGGCCACATCGCCAATGCCCTCATGCCAGTACATGGTCAGCCGAGTCGGGCTTGATAGATGTGCAGCGCAACCAGCTGGCCGCGGTGGTGAGCCTCTACAAGGCGCTGGGCGGCGGCTGGGATGCCTCAGCTGACAGCAGGGTGGCAGTGCGCTAAAACTTGAGCCGGTAGCCAATGGCGAAGAAGTCTTCGCCATTCGCACCATAGTTGTTGAGTTTGTCGTAGATGGCGCACCGGTGGTGCAGGCGCATAAACACCTCCCAGGACTTTTCCTGGGGTGGTGCGAAGGCCAGCTCCAGGACCAGGAAGTTCAGCCACTGGGCGCCCTGGCCATCGGTGCCGCGCTCCAGCGGGCTGACCTCGGAGGTATAGGACAGGCCCAGCGGCCCCACGCGCAGGGCGGTTTGCAGGTAGTTGTTCCAGGGAAAGCCGCGCCAGCTCAGCACCGGCACCAGGCCCACTTCCTGCAGGCTGGCCTGGCCCCACTGCTGGCCCAGTATGCCGTCGAGCTCCACGCTCATGGGCAGCGACTCCGAGCGCCACAGCGTCTTGCTGGCCGTGAGCGCCAGCAAATACTGGCCTTGAAAGCCGGCACGGCCATTGACGAAGCCTGCCGGCTCCGTGTCGTAGTACTGGCCGCCATACACCCCCACGCTCCAGCCGCTGTCCTCGCACCAGGCGCGCAGGGGCAGCAGGGCCCATGCACAAAGTACCAGCGTTTGCTGCCAGCGGATGCGCATTGCTTGCATGGCGACCACCTTTCGTTACGAAGCGGTGTGCGAACCTGTGTGAAAAATACAAAACCTGGGCGGGCCAGGGCTTGCGAAAAGTCAGCGGACACACCCTGTGGCGTGCAGGTCTGCCATCCGGCAAGGGAAAACCCCAGTGCAGCGCCTTATGCTGACTGGTACGATGGCCCTACCAGCTGACCACTTGCCCTGTTTCTGAATCCGCCCTTCACCCCCATTTCGCTCACCCCTACGCATGCAACTCATAGACCGCATCCCCGGCGAACATGGCCGCGTCAGCAAGCGCACCGTCAAGGACCAGATCAGTGACAAGCTCGCCTACATGATCCATTCCGGCCTCCTGCGCGCCGGGGACGAGCTGCCCAGTGAGCGCCACCTGGCCACCACCCTGGAGGTCTCGCGCGAGACCGTGCGCGCCGCCATTGGCGTGCTGCATGCGCGGCGCATGGTGGACGTGAGCCAGGGCGCGCGCACCCGCGTGCTGGGCCCCGGCCTCTTGTCCATGCAAGATTCCGTCAGCACCTTGGGCAACCTGAAGGACCGCAGCTTTGAAGAGGTGACCGAGGCGCGTGCCGCCGTCGAGCTGCAAGTCATCTGGCTGGCCGCGCAGCGCATTTCTGATAACGAACTCACCCGTCTGGCGCAGCTGGTGGACGACCAGGCGCTGATGCTCAAGGACCCGGTGGGTTTTCAAATTTCCGACCGCGAGTTCCACACCACGCTCTACAAGAGTTGCGGCAATGGTCTGCTGGTGGATGTCGTGTCCGACTTTTACGACTACGCGCTCGAATACCGCCGCCGCGCCCTGCAGCGACCCGGCGCCATCCAGCACAGCGTGCAGGACCACCGCGAGATCGTGGAAGCGCTCAAGACCCGCAAGCCCGACGTGGCCGTGGCCGCCATGCGTGCCCATTTGGAGCAAGTGCAAAAGACGACGATGAAAGAGATGGCGAACTAGCATGCTTGCACCGATCGAAATCTTCGACGCCCGCGCCGACGGCCTGCTGCCTGCGGATGAACAACTCGAACGCCTGGCCACCGGCGCCATCTGGAGCGAAGGCCCGATCTGGATGCACGAGGACCACAGCGTGCTGTGGAGCGACATCCCCAACAACCGCATGCTGCGCTGGCACGCCGAAGAGGGCATGACGGTCTGGCGCGAAAACGTGGAATTCACCAACGGCCACACCCGCGAGCGCGATGGTGCGCTCCTGCACTGCTCGCACGGCCACCGCGCCCTGGTGCGCACGCGCAAGCCGCTGGGCGCGCACAAGGACATCGACGAAATCGTGGTCGACCGTTTTCAGGGCAAACGCCTGAACTCGCCCAACGACGTGGTGGTCAAAAGCGATGGCAGCATCTGGTTCACCGACCCGCCCTATGGAATAGCCTCCAACCACGAGGGGCACCAGGCCGTGTCCGAGCTGGGTGTGAATTACGTGTTCCGCTACGACCCGGTGAGCGGCTCGCTCACCGCCGTGTCCGACTTTTTGCAGGAGCCCAACGGCCTGGCCTTCACGCCCGACGAATCGCAGCTCTACGTGTCCGACACCTCGGCTGCCATGCGCAAGGACGGGAGTGGAAACCACCACATCGTGCGCTTTGATGTGGTGGGCGGCAAAGCCCTCGCCAACCCGCACATCTTTGCTGTCGTCAACCCCGGCCTCTCCGACGGCTTTCGCCTCGATTCCCGGGGCTGGGTCTACACCAGCAGCGCCGACAGCGTGCAGGTGATCCACCCGGACGGCACGCTGCTGGCCAAAATCGCTGTGCCCGAGAAAGTGGGCAACCTCACTTTTGGTGGCAGCGCGCGCAACGAACTCTTCATCTGCGCCAGCACCTCGCTGTACCGCATCCGCCTGAACGCCACCGGCATTCAAACCCCTTAAGGAAACCCATGGCCCGCGATACCTTGTTACTGGTCGAAAAATGCTCGCACTGCTTCAGCTGGTACGACATCGAAAGCGGTGAGCGCCTGCGCTCCCTGCAACTGCCCGACTATCCGCACGAATTCGTCACCGACGCGGCCGAGCGCTACGCCTATGTGGGCCACTACGGGGTGGAAACCTCGGGCCATGTGGGCGCGGGCGGACATTCACTCCTGCAAATCGACATTCGTTCGTCCCAACTGGTACGGTCTATAGACCTGTCCCCCTTCAACCGCCTGCACGGCCTGCAGATGGATGACCAGGACCGGCTCTACGCCCTGAGCGAAGAGAAGTCCACGCTCTTGGTGCTGGAGCAGCCCGCCACCGACACAGCCCCGCGCCGCGCTGTGCCCTCGGGCGGCATCAAGAGCCATTTGTTTGCCCTGAGCCGCGACGGCCAGACCGCGTACTGCATGAACCTGCTGAGCCACACCGTCACCAAGGTAAAGCCCTGGGACCCGCTGTTCGCGCCCCTGGCCTGCCACCCCGGCCAGAAGCCCGAGGGCTACTGCCTGAGTGCCGACGAAGCCACGCTGTTTGTCAGCAACCGCTGGAGCAACACGCTCAGCGCCATCGACACCGCGAGCATGACGGTGAAGTACAGCGCCCCCTCGCGCGATGACGTCACGCGCCTCTACCGCGCCGCCGACGGCCGCATGTTCACCAGCAACTACGGCGACCGCAGCCTCTCGGTGGTGGACCCCGCCACCCTGCAGGAGACCGCCTACCTGCCGCTGGGCGGGCGCTGCATTGCGCTCACTTTTCACCCGAGCAAACCGCTGGCCTTCATCTCGCTGGACTCGGACCGCGTGGCCGTGCTGGATTTGACCGAGCTGAAAATCCTGCGCTACATCGCCACGCAAAAAGAGCCCGATGTGTCCAAGGTGGTGCTGCTGTGAGCGCATCCATGAGCGCGTCCACAACCACGCCGGTGCTGGAGTTCCGCGGCGTCAACAAACGCTTCGGCGGCACGCAGGCTGTTGCCGACATCACGCTCGATGTGCGCGCCGGCGAAATCCTTGCGCTGCTGGGCGAGAACGGTGCGGGCAAATCCACGCTGATCAAGCTGCTGGCTGGCATTTATCCGTCAGACAGCGGCGAGATCCTGTTTGAAGGACGTCCGCAATCCCAGTGGCGCAGCAAGGACCGCGCCAAACAACCCGTGGCCTTCATCCACCAGGACCTGGGTCTGGTGGAGTGGATGACGGTGACCGAGAACGTGGCGCTGGGCATGGGCTACGCCAAGCGCTTGGGCCTGATCGACTGGAAGGCGTCCGACGCCCGGGCCCGGCGCGTGATGCAGCGCGTGGGTTGCGACATCGATCCGTCGCGCCGCATCTTTTCCCTCACCCGCGCCGAAAAGTCGCTGCTGGCGATTGGCCGCGCGCTCGAAGTGGAGGCCAAAGTGCTGGTGCTCGACGAGCCCTCCGCCAGCCTGCCCATGGCCGATGTGGAGCGCCTGTTTGGCGTATTGCGCCGCTTGCGCCAGCAGGGCATGGCCATGGTCTATGTGTCGCACCGGCTCGATGAGGTGATGGCCATCTCCGACCGCGCCGCTGTGATGCGCGACGGCAAGCTGGTGGGCATCCGCGAGACGGCCCAAACCGACACCAGCGAACTGGTGCATCTGATCGTGGGCAAGTCGCTGGCCAAGACGGTGGTGAAGGCGCGTGGCTTTTTTCTGGAAGGCACCAATGCGCAGGGCAAGGCAGACCGCAGCACGCCCAGCCAGGCCGATGGACAGCCACGCCGCAGCGCGCCGGTGCTCGAACTCGTCGCAGCGGCCAGCGGCAACGCCGGTCCTTTGGGCTTTGCCATCCACAGCGGCGAGGTGGTGGGCCTGATTGGCCTGCGTGGTGCAGGCCACGAGTCCATCAGCCGCGCCCTCTTCGGGCGCGAGCCGCTGTCGGCCGGTGTGATGCGCATCGCGGGCAGCCCTGTCGTCTTCAAGACCCCGGCCGACGCCATTGCCGCAGGCATTGCCTATGTGGCCAGCGAGCGCCTGGACGAGAACCTGGCGCCCGCCATGAGCGTGCTGGAAAACCTGTTCCCCAACCCGCGCCTCAATGGTGAACGCGGTCTGGCCTTCGACCGCCGTGCGCGCGAGGGCGACAGCGCCATGCGCCTCATCAAGCTGTTCGATGTGAACCCGCCCGCACCCCAGGCGCAGACCCAGCAGCTCTCGGGCGGCAACCAGCAAAAGGTGGTGCTGGCGCGCTGGTTCAACCTGAACAAGGACCTGGTGGTGCTCGAAGAGCCCACCGCTGGCGTGGACGTGGGCGCCAAGCGCCAGATTTACGAGATCGTGCGCGAGCGCGCCGATGCGGGCACCGCCATCGTGGTGGTGTCCACCGACTTTGAAGAAGTGGCAACCGTCTGCACCCGCGTGCTGGTCTTCCGCGCCGGCCTGATTGCCGCAGAGCTCACGGGTGACGCCATCACCGTGGAAAACCTTTTGACCCTGGCGGCCGGTGGCACAGCCCATACCGCACACAGCGCCCACATGACAACCGAACTGGAGACTGCCGCATGACCACATCCATCCAATCCACCGCCCTGGAGCCGGACACCGCGCTCGACGGCGATGCCGCCACCCTGCTGCAGCGCCTGGTGCGCGCCATGCCGGTCTATGGCCTGGTGGTGCTCACCGTGGGCCTGGCGGTATTGTTCTCGGTGCTGCTGCCCGACACCTTTCCCACGCTCTTCAACCTGCGCGCCATCCTGGCCGACAAGTCGGTGATTGCCATCCTGGCGCTGGCCGCCACCATTCCCATGATCACCGGCAAGATCGACCTCACGGTGGGCTACGGCATCGTGCTCTGGCACATCCTGGCCATCAGCCTGCAAACCAAATTCGGCGTGCCATGGCCCGTGGCCGTGGCCATCGTGATGGCCTGCTCGGCGCTCTTCGGCGTGCTCAACGGCCTGCTGGTGGAGATGGCGCAGATCGACTCATTCATTGCCACACTGGGCACCGGCACCGTCATCTACGCCGTGGCCCTGTGGCACAGCGGCGGGCGCCAGGTGGTGGGCGAGTTGCCCGAGGGTTTTGTGGACCTGGCCGGTGGCAATTTTCTGGGCCTGCCGATTGGCGCTTTCTATGTGCTGGCCATCAGCCTGGTCATGTGGCTGGTGACCGAGTTCACGCCGCTCGGTCGCGCCCTGTATGTCATCGGCGCCAACCCCAAGGCCGCGCAGCTCAACGGTATTGCGGTGCGCCAACACGTGATGGGCGCCTTTGTGGCCTCGGGCGCGCTGTCGGGCTTTGCGGGGGTGCTGTTGGCCTCGCGTTTGCAAATCGGCCAGGCCAGCGTGGGCCTGGAGTTTTTACTGCCGGCCCTGGTGGGTGCCTTTCTGGGCTCCACCACCATCCGCCCGGGGCGCGTCAATGTCTGGGGCACGCTGATTGGCGTGGCCATTCTGGCCATTGGCATCTCGGGCATCCAGCAGTTTGGCGGCGCCTTCTTTGTCGAGCCGCTGTTCAACGGCCTCACGCTGCTGGTCTCCATCGGCATTGCCGGTTGGGCGCAGCAGCGGCGCAACCACTCCATCAAGCGGCGCATTGCCGAACGCCAGCTCATCGACGCACCCGCAGTGGCTGCGTCCAGTGCTTCCACCAGTTCCCCCTCCACCGCTGGGTAAGCGGTACCAACCCCCAACGTTCACTTTTTAAAAGATATCCAGGAGACAACAATGAAAAAGTTCAGCGCACGCCTAGGAGCGATTGCCATTGCAGTGACAGCCGCCAGTTTCGCCAGCCACGCCATGGCCGACGAATTTCTGGACATGGCCAAGAAGAAGGTGGAAGTCGCCACCATGTCCAAGAGCGTGTGGGACGGCCCCACCACCGGCCCCAAGGCCTCTGCCGCCAAGACCATCGTGTTCGTGGCGGCTGACCTGAAAAACGGCGGCATTCTGGGCGTCTCCAAGGGCGTGGAAGAAGCCGCTGCTGCCATCGGCTGGAACGTGCGCGTGCTCGACGGCCAAGGCTCGGTCAGCGCCCGCACTGCGGCCCTGAACCAGGCCCTGGCCCTGAAGCCCGGCGGCATTGTGGTCGGCGGCTTTGACACCACCGAGCAAAAGGTGGCCTTCGAGAACGCCTCCAAGGCGGGCATCCCCTTGGTGGGCTGGCACTCTGGTGAAAAGCCCGGCCCCAACACCACTGCAGGCCTGTTTGCCAACGTGACCACCACCGCCGATGACGTGTCCGAAGTGGCGGCCCTGTCTGCTGTGGCCGACTCCGGTGGCAAGGCCGGTGTGGTGATCTTCACCGACTCGCAGTACGCCATTGCGGTCTACAAGGCACGCGCCATGGAAGCCGTCATCAAGAAGTGCGGCGGCTGCACGGTGCTGAGTTTTGAGGACAGCCCCATCTCGGAAAGCTCCACGCGCATGCCCGCGCTGACCAACTCGCTGCTGCAGCGCTTTGGTGACAAGTGGACCCACTCGCTGGCCATCAACGACCTGTACTTTGACTTCATGGGCAGCTCGCTGGCGGCAGCCGGCAAAAAGGGCGACGGTAGTCCGAAGGCCGTGTCGGCCGGCGACGGCTCGGAGGCTGCCTACCAGCGCATCCGCAGCAAGCGCTACCAGGCCGGTACCGTGCCCGAGCCACTCAACATGCAGGGCTGGCAGATTGTGGACGAGCTGAACCGCGCCTTCGCCAAGGTGGCCTGGTCCGGCTACATCCCCAAGGTGCACCTGGTCACTGCGGACAACGTGGGCAAGGACGGCGGACCCAAGAACCTGTTTGACCCGGACAACGGCTACCGCAACGAGTACAAAAAAATCTGGGCCAAGTAAGCGCGCAAATCTGCGCCTGAAAGACTGAGCCTGAGACTGCGCCTGCAGACAGGCTCTCCCGGGCTGCGGCACACCGCTGCAGCCCGGCTGTTTCAACCTGAAGAACCGCTATGACCGACACGCTTTCCCCCGCCGCCCATACCAAGCTACCCGTGGTGGCCGTCACCCTGGGCGACCCCGCCGGCATTGGCCCCGAGCTCATCGCCCGCCTGCTCGCGCGCGCCGACCTGCTGGCGCTCGCCAACGTCGTCCTGGTGGGCGACCCGTGGCTGTGGCAAGAAGGCCAGGCGATTGCCGGTGTGCAGGTGGCCACCCAAACAGTGAACAGCTTTGCCGAAGTGCGCAGCCGCGCTGACACCACACAGCCCGCCTTTCTGGCCATGGACACCGTGCAGCCTGAGCAGGTCACCAAGTCCCAAGCCGCTGCCGCCTGCGGTGCCTCCGTGCTGGCCGTGCTGGACCGCTGCATGGACGCCACGCTTGCCGGGCACATCGACGCCATCACCTTCGCGCCCCTGAACAAATACGCCATGAAACTCGGCGGCCTCAAACACGAGGACGAGCTGCACCACTTTGCCCAGCACCTGGGAGTCACGAGTTATTTCTGCGAGTTCAACACCCTGAACGGCCTGTGGACCTCGCGCATTTCCTCGCACGTGCCCCTCAAAGACGTGCCCCAGTACCTCACGCCGCAGCGCATCATCGATGCGGCGTCCCTCATCTATAAATCGCTGCAGCAAAGCGGCAACAGCGCACCGCGCGTGGCCGTGGCTGGCTTCAATCCGCACAACGGCGACGGCGGCACCTGCGGGCGTGAAGAGATCGACATCATCGCGCCAGCCGTTGCCCAACTCGCGGCCCTGGGCATGCCCGTGCAGGGGCCTTATCCCGCAGACACCATCTTCTTGAAAGCCCGCGACGGCGAGCTCGACGCCATCGTCACCATGTACCACGACCAGGGCCAGATCGCCATCAAGCTCATGGGCTTCTCGCAGGGCGTGACGGTGCAGGGCGGCTTGCCGATACCCATCACCACACCGGCGCACGGCACGGCCTTTGATATTGCAGGCCAGGGCAAAGCCAATGTGGATGCCACCGCCAACGCTTTCAAAATTGCCTGCCGAATGGGCCAGGCGCGACTCTAAAAACTTCTCCACCCCCAAGGACACACACCATGAAAATCACCGCCGTTCGCGCCCGCGTTTATGAATGGAAGGGCAAGACTGTGCCGCCCCAGGGCAACTTTTGCTCCAACGCCATGGACCTGGTCTATGACAACAAGGCCAACCAGCACGCCGCTGGCAGCGACACCATGAACACCTTCCGCTTCCACTGCTGGACGGTGGTGGAAGTGGAGACCGACACGGGCATCGTGGGCCTGGGCAACGTGGCCCTGGCGCCGCGTATTGCCAAGGCCATCATCGACGAATACCTCACACCCCTGGTGATGGGCCAGGACCCCTGGGACTACGAATACCTCAACCAGCGCATGTACCGCGCCACCCACGCCTGGGGCCGCAAGGGCGTGGGCATGGCGGCCATTTCGGCCATCGACATAGCGATCTGGGACATCCTGGGCAAGTCGGTGGGCAAGCCGGTGTTCAAGCTGCTGGGCGGGCGCACCAAGGAAAAAATTCCCTGCTACTACAGCAAGCTCTACCGCACCGATATCAAGGAGCTGCAAGCCGAGGCGCAGAAGTTCAAGGACCAGGGTTTCCGGGCCTTCAAGATGCGCTTTGGCCACGGTCCGGCGCATGGCCAGCAGGGCGTGGTGGAAAACCTCAAGGCGGTGGAGGCGGTGCGCGAAGTCATTGGCTATGACAACGACCTGATGCTGGAGTGCTACATGGGCTGGAACCTGGAGTACGCCAAACGCATGCTGCCCAAATTAGAAAAATTCCAGCCGCGCTGGCTGGAAGAACCCGTGATTGCCGACGACATTGACGGTTACGCCGAACTCAATCAGCTCACCAGCATCCCCATCTCCGGCGGCGAGCACGAGTTCAGCCTCTACGGCTTCAAGCAGCTGCTGGACCGCAAGGCCGTGAGCGTGGTGCAGTACGACACCAACCGCGTGGGCGGCATCACCATGGCGCACAAGATCAACGCGCTGTGCGAGGCCTACAGCGTGCCTGTGATTCCGCACGCCGGGCAGATGCACAACTACCACCTCACCATGAGCAGCCTGAACTGCCCCATGAGCGA
>CANCCF010000092.1 GCA_947374485.1 Comamonadaceae bacterium
ACAGGGGTTTTTCGCATCACACCCAGTGGTTCGATCACGCCCCTCTCGGCCCATATCGTCGACAGCTTGGGCACTCAAATTACCTTCACGTATTAGCGCTTGGCGGGCCTTCTGCATTGAGCACCAAACACCTTGGAATGAAAGAAATCCCGCTCTTGTCCGCGCGCGGGCCGGTCGCAGTAAAGCCGAAGCGTGCATACACCGGCACCGCATAGGGCGTGGAATTCACCGTGAAGCCACTGGCATTGCCATTGGCCACCGCCCTCTCTTGCACGCGCAGCCACAGCCTGCGTCCCAGGCCACGCCCCTGAAACGCGGGGTCCACAAACAGATGGAACAGGTGCGCGTTGTCACGCAGGGCCACCACACCGGCCAGGCGGCCATGCATCACCGCTTTGCAGTAACGCATGTTGGGCGCTTCGATCAGTTTGCGAATCGCGGCGGGGGTGAGGGTTTGCAGAAATGCCTCGGCTCCGGTGCCTTGCGGGTCTTGCAGGAAGTGCGGCGCGAGGCTGATGATCAGTTGGCTGATGGCTTGGGCGTCTCCTGCAGTGGCAGGGTCGATGTTTAAACTTTCCAAGTCCGCCACCTGAACTACGCGGGCTCCACAGCGTGCTAAATGACTTCGGTTGTCCACTGGTTCAGGCTTTTGCCCGCCGCTTGCACAGCGACTATGGCCCGGTCATGGGTCTCGGGCGGCACGCGCAGCAAGAGTTTTCCAGAAGCCGGCTTCTCGGGGTGGATTCCCTCTTTTTTGCATTCGGCGAGATAGTCTTTGACGGCATGCTCCAACTCAGCCCGCAGACCCGCGACGGACTCGCCATGGAAACTGATGATGTTGTGGATACCCAGAATACGTCCCACAAAGAGGTGGTCCCGTTCGTCATATTCGACGCGGGCCGTGTAGCCCCTGAAAGTCATGGTGTTCATGGTTTCACCTCGGATACGCAAATCGCTATCGCGGTGGGTCAATCGTCAACATCCGCCACCTGCGCCACCAGCTTCACACCCAATGCCGTGCATACGCGGCTGACGGTGTCAAAGCGCGGTTGTGCATCAGGTCGCAGGGCTTTGTAGAGCGCCTCGCGGGTGATGCCGGATGCCTTGGCAATTTCGCTCATGCCACGCGCCCGTGCTATGTCTCCGAGTGCTGCTGCCAGCAATGCGGGGTCATTGGCAGCCAAGACATCGGTCAGGTAAACCGCAACGGCTTCGTCGCTGTCCAGGTAGGGGGCTGCGTCGAACTCTGGCAAATCTGCCACTTGGATGCGCTTGGTCATAACTGCTTTCTCCAATTATTCCAATGTTGCAGCCAAGGCCTTGGCGCGTTTGATGTCACGTGATTGACTGCGCTTGGAGCCACCGGTCAGCAAGACAATCAACTGCGTTCCCCGCTGCGTAAAGTACACACGCCAACCGGCTCCACGTCGCCCATCAATCCAAGCTGCAAGCGTTTGATTCGGGCAACGATAACCGTACGCACGGCAGTATCCTGAACGCCATCAAGCCAGGCTGTGAATTCGGGAAGGGGCTTGATAGAGAACACTACGAAAGTGTAATCGAATGATTACTAAAGGTCAATTCAAGCCAGCCCCATGCTTTAGGCGATCCCCACCACTTTATGTGTCTGAATGCTCAGCCGCCACTGCGGATGCGCCATGCAATAGGCCACTGTGGCTTGCGTGTTCTGTTTAGCCAGCAGGCCGTCCATGGGTTGCAGGAAGAAGTGCTGGAAGTCCAGCTGCGCAAAGCGCTCGGGGCGGGCCGCGCTTTGCGGGAACACCAGCTTCAATTCATTGCCTTTTGTCAGCAGCAGTTCGGCATCGGCCTTGGGGCTGACACAAATCCAGTCCAGGCCCTGGGGCGGGGCTTGGGTGCCGTTGGTTTCCACCGCGATCTCAAAGCCCGCCGCATGCAGTGCGTCCACTGCAGCCTGGTCGAGTTGCAGCAATGGCTCGCCGCCAGTGCACACCACCAGGGGCTTGCCGCCCGCGCCTGCGGGCCACTGATGGCGCACAGCTTCTGCCAGGTCTTGCGCGCTAGCGAACTTGCCGCCGCCGGGGCCGTCGGTGCCAATGAAGTCGGTGTCACAAAACTGGCAGATGGCCTTGGCTCTGTCTTCCTCGCGGCCGCTCCACAGGTTGCAGCCGGTGAAGCGGCAGAACACGGCGGCGCGACCGGCCTGGCCGCCCTCGCCTTGCAGGGTATAAAAAATTTCCTTGACGGTGTAAGTCATGCGCGCTCCAGCGACACCAGGGCGCCGCAGCCTTTGGTCTCAAACAGGTCGACCCCGCACAGCTGCGGCAGTTGCGCGCGCGCCTTGTGCAGTATCCAGGCGGCGATGCTGGCGGTGTCGCCATCGGCGAGGTCGGCAATCTCGTACAGGGGCCGGTGGTCGAGTGCGTCGAAGATGGGTTTGAAAATGTCTTTCACATCGCCAAAGTCCACCGTCCAGCCCATCACATCGTCCAGCGCGGCGCTCAGGTGCAGGCGCAGGGTGTAGGTGTGGCCATGCAGGCGGCGCTGCATGCTGCCGTCGGGGGCGCGCTTGAGTTGCACCGCGCTGTCGAGGGTGAAGTCTTTCCAGATGCGGTAGTGCGTGCCATCAAAGCGCGCGCCGCAGGAGGCGGTTTCAAACACAGTCACCTGGGTGAGCTCGGGCAGCACCGGCTGCAGGCGCTGCCACAGCCAGCTCGAAAGCATTTCGCTGGTGGGGTTGGTAAGCCCTGCGATGTCGTTCAGGCAGGCGTGGTCCAGTTCGCTTTGGATGGGTGCCCAGACCGCGTCCAGACGGTCCGCATCCACAGACGTACCTTGTGCGTCTTGCCGGGCATGCAGCACCGCCTCAAAACCATGGCCGTGCATGCGCCCGCACTTGTGGCCCACTGGCACATTGGGCAGCCGGTGTGCCGACTGGAACACATAGCGCCGCCAGACCTGGGCCTGGCCCGCGCCATCCAGCTCCACACCCCCGTGCGCCGTGCTTTGCAGGGCGATGTGCTGCAGGCCGGAAATCTGAAAAGTGTTGTGCAGGGTTTGCTGCAACCAGCGCGCCAGGTTGGCATCGGTGGGTTGACTCACCTGTTCGTTCAGGAGCTTGTAGTCCAGGCTGGCAATGGCCTGTTGCAGGGCGGCGTGCAGGCGCTGCACCTCGCCGCCGGGGAACGGCGCCCAGCCTTCGGGCAGCTCTGCCTGCACGCTGGCCCAAAAGCTGTGGCCGTGCAGGCGGGCGCTGCGGTGGCCCGCAGGCAGGCCCTGCAATTGGCGAGCGGCTTCGAAGCCTGCGGCGGCGGTGATAAGGGTTTTGACTGGCATGCTCTGGCGGTTCCGGATCCAACGACTAGGGGGGGTGATTATCCGACGCCCTTGGTTGCCCCTTCAGGCATACGCCTCAATCGCCTTCCTCACGACATCCCCCACCAGCGCCTGCACGCCCTTGTGCGTCTCGGTGCTGGGGCGGCGGGCGGAGGTGACGAGCATCAGCTGGCACTCCAGCTGCGGGCTGTGCAGTTTGTGGGTGGTAAAGGTGTGGGGCCTCTGGAAGCTGCTCAGCGTGTAGGGTGGCAGCACGGCAAAGCCCAGGCCTTCGCGCACCAGCTCCAGGATGGCGTTGAGGCCGTCCACCTCCAGCACGATCTCGGGCTTGATGCGCAGGTGGTCCAGCTCGGTGTCGATGAGGATGCGAAAGGCGTTGGGGCGGCTGGGCACGATGAGGGGCAGCTGGGCCAGGATGGACAGCGGCATCTCATCCTGTAGCTTCAGACCGGGCCTGCGCTGGACGCTGGCCTCGGAGGCGATCAGCACCAGGGTTTCGCTGTGCAGCACCTGGGTTTCGATGTCGGGTGAATGCGGGGTGTTGTAGAGCACCGCCATGTCCAGGCGACCCGAGCGCAGGCCCTCGTTCATCACCACCGAAAAGCCCTCGGTCAGGGTCAGGTGGGCCTTGGGCAGCCGCTTGCGGAATTCCAGCGTCAGCGGCACGGTGATGAGCTTGGACAGGCTGGGCGGCAGCCCTATGGACACGTGGCCCGCCAGCGCGCCACGGGTGGCCTCCAGGTCTTCGCGCGCCAGGGCCACCTGGTGCAGGATGCCGCGCCCATGCTCCAGCAGCACCAGGCCCGGCTCGGTGAGCGTCACGCCCCGGCCATTGCGCAGCAAAAAGGTCTGGCGCAACTCCACTTCCAGCTGGCGCACGTGGCGGCTCAAGAGGGGTTGGGGGATGCCCAAGGCGGCGGCGGCGCGGGTGAAACTGCCGAGTTCGGCCACGCGCACAAAGGATTCAATTTGTTTGAGGTCCATCCCAAGGTCTCGCTATATCTGTGAAAGAGCTATGCGATTTGTTTATAACAGCTAGTGGGTACCCATGCGCCGCCCACAAAGGGAACTCCCTAGAATTTCCCCGATGCACACCCTGCCCTCCGCCCCTGCCACGCCCGTGCTCCAGGGCATCTCGTCCATGGCCACGCGCCAGTTGCTGACCGAGTTGCTGGCCCTGTATGCGGCCCAGGGTGGCTGCGCCATGCAACTGGAATCGGTGGGTGGCGTAGACGCAGCCAAACGCGTGCAGGCTGGCGAGGTGTTTGATGTCGTCTTCCTGGCCCGTGATGCGATTGCCAAGCTGGTGGCTGCGGGCCATCTGGACGGCAGCAGTGTTCGTGACTTGGCCGACAGCGGCGTGGCCATGGCCGTAAAAGCCGGTGCGCCGCAACCCGATGTTTCCAACGCGGAGGCCGTGCGCGCCGCCGTGCTGGCCGCCTCCAGCCTGGGCTATTCCACCGGCCCCAGCGGCGTGGCCCTGGCCAAACTGTTTGAGGCCTGGGGCATTGCCGAACACATCCAAGGCCGCATCGTCACCGCCCCACCCGGCGTGCCGGTGGGCAGCCTGGTGGCCAAAGGAGAAATTGCGCTGGGCTTTCAGCAGCGCAGCGAACTGATCCACCTGCCCGGAATCACCCTGCTGGGCAACCTGCCCGACGCGATCCAGATCACCACCACGTTTTCTGCGGCCATCAGCCCTGCCTCCCTGCACCAGGCCGAAGCCCGGGCCCTGCTGCAGTTCCTGGCTTCTGAACACGCTGCCGACGCCATTCGCAAACAGGGCATGGTGCCTGCGGGCGCGTAGCCACTACAACAAACACAACAAGGAGCAACATGAAAAAACCATTGGTCATCGACTGCCACGGCCACTACACCACGGCACCCAAATCGCTGGAGACCTGGCGCAATGCACAGATCGCAGCCATCAAAGACCCGGCGTCCGCTCCCAAAGTATCTGATCTGAAAATCAGCGATGACGAGTTGATCGAAACCATTGAACTCAACCAGCTGCGCCTGATGAAAGAGCGCGGCAGCGACATCACCCTGTTCTCGCCACGCGCCAGCTTCATGGCCCACCACATTGGTGACTTCCAGGTGTCCAGCACCTGGGCGGCCATATGCAACGAGCTCTGCTACCGCGTGAGCCAGCTCTTCCCCGAGCACTTTGTGCCCGTGGCCATGCTGCCGCAAAGCCCTGGCGTGGACCCGGCCACCTGCATCCCCGAGCTGGAAAAGTGCGTCAAGGAATACGGTAATGTGGGCATCAACCTGAACCCGGACCCGAGCGGCGGCCACTGGACTTCGCCACCCCTCTCCGACAAGCACTGGTTCCCTATTTACGAAAAAATGGTGGAGTACGACATCCCCGCGATGATCCACGTGAGCACCAGCTGCAACGCCTGCTTTCACACCACCGGCGCGCATTACCTGAACGCCGACACAACCGCCTTCATGCAGTGCCTGACCAGCGACTTGTTCAAGGAATTCCCCACCCTGCGCTTTCTGATTCCACACGGCGGCGGCGCCGTGCCCTACCACTGGGGCCGCTTCCGGGGTCTGGCGCAGGAATTAAAGAAGCCGTTGCTGGAAGAGCATCTGCTGAATAACATCTTCTTTGACACCTGCGTCTACCACCAACCCGGCATCGATTTGTTGAACACGGTCATCCCGGTGAAGAACGTGCTGTTTGCGTCTGAAATGATTGGCGCGGTGCGCGGCATCGATCCGCAGACCGGCAACTATTACGACGACACCAAGCGCTACGTCGAATCGTCAAAGATCCTGAGCGATGACGACCGCTTCCAGATCTATGAAGGCAATGTGCGCCGCGTGTTTCCGCGCCTGGATGCCCAGCTCTCCGCGAAAGGTAAATAAATATGTACGAACTCGGCATCGTCAAACGCAACATCACGCGCGCCACGCCAGAGGCAGTTGAAAAGCTCTCGCGCTTTGGTGTGGCCACCATCCACGAGGCCATGGGCCGCGTGGGGCTGATGAAGACCTATATGCGCCCCATCTACAAGGGCGCGCGCATGTGCGGCCCGGCCGTCACCGTGCTGCTGCAACCCGGCGACAACTGGATGATGCATGTGGCGGCCGAGCAAATAAAGCCCGGCGATGTGGTGGTGGCCGCCTGCACCACCGACAATTTTGATGGCTTCTTTGGCGACCTGCTCGCCACCAGCTTCCAGGCGCGCGGCGCCAAGGGATTGATCATCGACGGCGGCGTGCGCGATGTGGACGAGCTGGAAAAAATGGGTTTCCCCGTGTTCAGCCGAGCCATCAACGCCAAGGGCACCATCAAGGCCACGCTGGGTTCGGTCAACATTGACGTGGTCTGCGCCGGGGCGCAAGTGAAACCCGGTGATGTGGTGGTGGCCGATGTGGACGGCATCGTCGTTGTTCCCGCTGCCCGTGCGCAGGAAGTGGCCGATGCCGCCGAGAAGCGCGAGAGCTTTGAAGGCGAAAAGCGCGCCAAGTTCGCTGCAGGCGTGCTGGGCCTGGACATGTACAAGATGCGTGAGCCGCTGGAAAAAGCGGGCTTGCGCTACATCGATTGAAGCCCGCATGAGCCACCCACCTAACAAGCCCGTTACGGGCGATTTTTCAAAAACCGCTGGCTGGATGGACTGGTACACCGGCCCGTCCAAACCCCGCTTTACCGTGCCCGCGGGCGCGGTGGACGCGCACTGCCACGTCTTTGGCCCGGGCGCAGAATTCCCTTTTGCATCGGAGCGCAAATACACGCCGTGTGACGCTTCCAAGCATCAGCTCTACGCCCTGCGCGACCACCTGGGTTTCTCCCGCAATGTGGTCGTGCAAGCCACTTGCCACGGCGCCGACAACCGCGCCATGGTCGATGCGCTGCTGCACTCCGGCGGCAAGGCGCGCGGTGTCGCCACCGTGAAGCGCAGCATCAGCGATGCGGAAATTCAAGCTATGCACGACGCCGGTGTGCGCGGCGTGCGCTTCAACTTTGTCAAACGCCTGGTGGACTTCACGCCCAAAGATGAACTGCTGGAAATTGCCACGCGCATTGCGAAGTGGAACTGGCACGTGGTGATCTACTTCGAGGCTGTCGATCTGCCTGAGCTGTGGGACTTTTTCACGGCGCTCCCCACGACCGTGGTGGTGGACCACATGGGACGGCCGGACGTGAACAAGCCGGTAGATGGGCCCGAGTTCGAGCTGTTTGTGAAGTTCATGCGCGAACACAAGAATGTGTGGAGCAAGGTGTCGTGTCCCGAGCGTCTGTCGGTCAGTGGCCCCAGGGCCCTGAATGGAGAACAGAATGCCTACACCGATGTCATTCCCTTTGCCAAACGCATCGTTGACGAATTCCCTGACCGGGTACTCTGGGGCACCGACTGGCCGCACCCGAACTTGAAGGACCACATGCCCGATGACGGTTTGCTGGTGGACTTCATCCCGCATATCGCCACCACGCCAGAACTTCAGCAGAAGCTTCTCGTCACCAACCCCATGCGCCTCTATTGGCCCGAGGAGAACTGAATGGCACTCGACAAACCCTATCTCGACGTCCCCGGCACCATCATCTTTGACGCCGAGCAGAGCCGAAAAGGCTACCACCTCAACCAGTTCTGTATGTCCTTGATGAAGGCCGAGAACCGCGCCCGCTTCAAGGCCGACGAGCGCGCCTATCTGGACGAGTGGCCCATGACGGAAGAGCAAAAGCAGGGCGTGCTCACGCGCGACCTGAACCGCTGCATGGCCGCAGGCGGCAATATTTATTTCTTGGCCAAGGTGGGCGCCACCGATGGCCTGTCGTTCCAGCAAATGGCGGGCAGCATGACCGGCATGACGGAAGCGGAATACCGCGCCATGATGGTCAGTGGTGGGCGCAGCGTGGAGGGCAACCGCTTTATTGGCGAAGACGGCGACGCCCAGGCACATCACCAGCCGCAAGGCTCGGCCACCCAGAACACACAGGACTGACCATGGCACGCATCACCGCCTCCGTTTTCACCTCGCACGTACCCGCCATTGGCGCCGCCATGGACCAGGGCAAGACGCAAGAGCCCTACTGGCAGCCGCTGTTCGCAGGCTACGAATACAGCAAGCAGTGGATGAAGGACAACCAGCCCGACGTCATCTTTCTGGTCTACAACGACCATGCCACCGCGTTCAGCCTGGACATGATTCCCACCTTTGCCATTGGCACCGGCGCGCAGTACCAGCCCGCCGACGAGGGCTATGGCGCGCGCCCGGTGCCCACCGTCATTGGCCATCCGGAATTGGCGTCCCACATCGCCCAGTCGGTGATCCAGCAGGATTTCGATTTGACCATCGTGAACAAGATGGACGTGGACCACGGCCTCACAGTGCCGCTGTCGCTGATGTGCGGCAACCCTTCCAAGGAAGATTTCAAGTGGCCCTGCCCCGTGATTCCCTTCGCGGTGAACGTGGTGCAGTACCCCGTCCCCAGCGGCCAGCGCTGCTTCAACCTGGGCCAAGCCATCCGCAAGGCCATCGAGAGTTTTGATGAAGACCTGAACGTGCACATCTGGGGCACGGGCGGCATGAGCCACCAGTTGCAGGGTCCGCGCGCGGGCCTGATCAACAAGCAATTCGACAACGACTTTCTCGACAAGCTGATTGCCGACCCCGCTGCGGCTGCTGCCATCCCCCACATCGACTACGTGCGCGAGGCCGGCAGCGAGGGCATCGAACTGGTGATGTGGCTGATCGCCCGCGGCGCCATGGACGATGTGGCCGGACGCGCCGATGGCGTGAATTTGAAACACCGCTTCTACCATGTGCCCGCGTCCAACACGGCGGTGGGCCACGCCATTCTGGAGAACAAATAACCATGCCTAAAACCATCAAAGTGGCGCTGGCAGGCGCCGGTGCCTTCGGCATCAAGCACCTGGACGGTATCAAAAATATAGACGGCGTGGAAGTGGTGTCACTCATCAGCCGCGATCTGGAGAAGACGCGTGAGGTGGCGAACAAATACGGCATAGGCCACGTCACCACCGACCTCGCTGACAGCCTTGCGCTGCCGGAATTGGACGCCGTGATTCTCTGCACACCGACACAAATGCACGCTGAGCAGACCATGGCGTGTTTAAAGGCTGGCAAGCATGTGCAAGTGGAGATTCCCCTGGCTGACAGCCTGAAGGGTGCGCAAGACGTGGTGGCATTGCAGAAGCAGACCGGCTTGGTGGCCATGTGTGGCCACACCCGCCGCTTCAACCCCAGCCACCAGTACGTGCACAAGGAGATTGCAGCGGGCCGCTTTCATATCCAGCAAATGGATGTGCAAACCTATTTCTTCCGCCGCACCAACACCAACGCCCTGGGCCAGGCGCGCAGCTGGACCGACCACCTGCTGTGGCACCACGCCGCCCACACCGTGGACCTGTTCGCCTACCAGTGCGGCAGCCCCATTGTGAAAGCCAACGCCCTCCAGGGTCCTGTTCATCAGGTGCTGGGCATCGCCATGGACATGAGCATCCAATTGCAGGCCGCCAATGGCGCGATCTGCACCTTGTCTTTGAGCTTCAACAACGACGGCCCGCTGGGCACCTTCTTCCGCTACATCGGCGACACCGCGACCTACATCGCGCGCTACGACGATTTATTCAGCGGCAAGGAAGAAAAAATCGACGTGAGCCAGGTGGATGTGTCCATGAACGGCATCGAGCTGCAAGACCGCGAGTTCTTCGCCGCCATCCGCGACGGCCGCGAGCCCAACAGCAGCGTGGCCGGGGTGCTGGCCTGCTACGAGGTGCTGCATCAGTTGGAGCAGCAGCTGGCGGCGTAGCCAAGCGAGAACCGGGAACCACCGCGGCTACTGCGCAACCAGCACCGGCTCATCCCGGTAAAGGCCTGGAAACAGGGCTTTGAGATTGCCCACTTTGGGCAAATCGAAGCGCGCAATGTAGCTGGAGTCCGGATGCAGTGTCGCGTAATTCTGGTGGTATCGCTCTGCCGGATAGAAGGTGTCGAGCGCGTCCACGGTGGTCGCAATCTTTTGGTCAAACGCCTTGGCCGAATCCAGTTGTGCGATGTAGCGCTGGGCCACGGCCTTTTGGCTGTCATTGCGGTAAAAAATCGCCGAGCGGTACTGGGTGCCCACATCCGGGTATTGGCGGTTGAGCTGCGTCGGGTCGTGCGCCACGGAAAAGTAGATTTGCAGCAACTGCGCATAGCTCACCTGCCGGGGGTCAAAGCGCACCTGTACCGCTTCGGCATGTCCCGTGCTGCCGCTGCTGACGGACCGGTAGTCCGCCGTGGATGATTTTCCGCCTGCATAGCCGGACACCGCATCCAACACGCCCTGGGTGTGCTGGAACACGGCCTGTATGCCCCAGAAGCAACCGCCCGCGAAAACGATGGTGTCGGGTTGCGCCTTTGCGGAATCCGCCTCCAGCACTTGCACGCTCGGTGCCGGGATGCTGCGGGCTTTCTCTGCGGTTGCTGCAGGCGCCAGATACAGCATGGCAAGCAGTGCAAGGGCCACTGCCATGAGCATGGGCGCTTTGCCCGTGCGACGGAGTGGCTTGGTAGGTTTGGGGGTGAGGGTGGGTTTGAACATGGCAGTTGGTCGCAGCGTACTCCTTGTTCTTACCGCCTGCCCGCAACCCGCACTACTGCAGCAGGGCATCCATGCGCAAGCGCTCAATCGCCAGATCCAGAAACGCCCGCACCCGTTGCGGCGCCTGTCGGCCCTCCCGGTGCACCACATGGATGGGCAAGGCGGGCGGCTCGCATTCGGGCAACACGGTCGTGAGTCGGCCACTGCGCACATGCTCCGCCACCTGGTACGACAACAGCCGGGTCAGACCAAAACCAGCCACCGCCGCTTGCAGGGCGGAGTCGTTGGTGGTGGTGATCATGCGGGCCTGCAGCCGTATGCCGCGCAGCGCGCTCTGGTCCATCAGCTTCCACTCCGGTTGCGGCGTGACGCTGCTCGCCGAGATGATGGTGTGGGCATGCAGATCGTCGGGCGCACGGGGTGTGCCATGGCGCGCCAGGTAGTCGGGCGAGGCACAAACCACGCGCCGCACCTGTCCAACGCGCACGGCCTGCATGCTGGAGTCGGGCAACTCGCCAATGCGCACCGCCACATCCACACCTTCATCGAGCAGATGGACCACGCGGTCCAGAAAAAGGCAGGTGGCACTGACCGCGGGGTAGCGGCCCAGGTACTCGGTGACGATGGGCGTTACAAACAGGCTGCCAAAAAGCATGGGCGCGGTGACGGTCAGGCGCCCGCGCGGTGCGCTGTGCATGCCGCTGACCGACTCGTCTGCCTCCAGCAGCTCCGCCAAAATGCGGCGGCAGTCCTGCACATAGCGCTCCCCCGCATCGGTGACCCGCACACTGCGCGTGCTGCGCGTGAGCAGGCGCAAACCCAGGTGCGCTTCGAGCGCATTGACGGCCCGCGTTACTGCAGGCGGCGACATATTGAGCTTGCGCGCCGCACCGGCCAGGCCCTGGCAATCAACAACGGCGACAAAGACAGTGATGAGGTGAAACCGGTCCATGGCGTTCCGTTTTGTGGAAGAGTGAATGGAGTCTAGCGGTGATTCTCTATGGCGGACGAACTCAATACAGTTCGTTCATTCGCTGGCACACCGCCGCGAAGAGCTGCTCCCCAACCCCTTAAACCCTTGAAGGAAATCACCATGTCCCGTATCAGCATCCCCACCGTCGACAACGCAGCCGCCGCCGCCAAGCCCTGGCTGGCCGCCGTTCACAAGCAACTCGGTGTGGTCCCCAACCTGATGAAGCTCGTGGGCCACAGCCCGGCCGCGCTGGAAGGTTATCTGTCGCTGAACGGCGCTTTGGGCAAGGGCAGCTTGAGCGTGCAACTGCGCGAGCGCATCGCCCTGGCCATTGCCGAATACAACGGCTGCGACTACTGCCTCTCGGCCCATGACTACCTGGGGCAGAACGTGGCCAAGATCAGCCGCAGCGAACTCGACGCCGCCCGCAACGGCCACTCCGAAGACCCCCGCACGCAAGTGGCCCTGCAGTTTGCGCTGCGCGTGGCGCAGTTGCGCGGCCGCGTGAATGACGCCGACATCGCCACCCTGCGCCTGGCCGGTTTTGACGAGGCGGCCGTGGTGGAAATCGTGGCCAACGTTGCCGTCAACGTGCTGACCAACTACATCAACAACGTGGCGCACACCGACATCGACTTCCCCGAAGTCCATGCCCGGCTGGCTGCTTGAAAAAGCCTGCCCGGCGTATCCTCTCTCCAGCTGCGCCAGGCAGCTGGCGTCCCAACCTGAACCGGCACCGCACACCATGAACAACACCGTTCCCGCTTCACGCCCTCCTCTGCCACCCTTCACCCCCGATTCCGCCGTGCAGAAGGTCCGCATGGCCGAAGACGCCTGGAACACGCGCGACCCGGCACGGGTGGCCTTGGCCTACACAGAGACGAGCCAATGGCGCAACCGCTCGGAATTTGTCACGGGCCGACCCGCCATCCAAGCCTTCCTCCAGGCCAAATGGCAGCGTGAACAGGACTACCGGCTGGTCAAGGAGTTGTGGGCATTCCAAGGCAACCGCATTGCAGTCCGGTTCTGCTACGAGTGGCACGACCAGCTCGGCCAATGGTTCAGAAGCTATGGCAACGAAAACTGGGAGTTCGATGCACAGGGTTTGATGCAGTTGCGCCTGGCCAGCATCAATGACCTGCCGATTGCGTCTACCGAACGCAAAATGCTGTGGCCGCTGGGACGCCGACCCGATAGCCATGCGTCCCTGAGCCAGATGGGGCTGTGAGCACCATGGACCGCAGCGCTCACTATGCCAGCGACGTCGCCTTCACCCCTGCCGTCAAGGCGATTCAAACCCGCAAAGGCTCGCGCACGGGCTACTCCCGCATGGAACAACGGGGTTCGTGGGAGACGCAGATCACTCCGGAACTGCAAGACTTCATCGCGGCCCAGACCAGCATCTACCTGGCCACGGCCAATGCAGACGGGCAACCCTACATCCAGCACCGGGGCGGCCCGGCGGGCTTTCTGCATGTGCTGGATGCGCACACGCTGGCCTTTGCCGACTACACCGGAAACAAGCAGTACATCTCGGCCGGCAACCTGTCGGAGAACCCCAAGGCCCAACTGTTTTTGATGGACTACGAACGCCGCCAGCGCGTCAAGATCTGGGGCGAGGCCCGGGTCGTCGAGGGCGACGCCGCGCTCCTGTCGCGGCTCGCCTCGGCGGGCTACGACGCCAAAGCGGAGCAGGCCATCGTCTTCACCGTCACAGCATGGGACGCCAACTGCCCCCAGCACATACCGGTGCGCCTGGATGCCGCGCACGTGCAATCCGCATTGGACCAAAGGGACCGGCGTATCCAGGCGCTGGAAGCCCGGCTGAATGCGCTGGGTGGGGCCTAACGCTGTAAGAACGCCACGTCCCACGCGACCAATCACTTCCATGGCATCCATTTCGGCGCTCTCCTCTGCTGGCACCCTTCCGGGCCTCACGGATGGGAAGCCGTCTGTCGCACTGCAAGACAAGCTTGCCCGGTGCGTCAGGCAATTGGGTGACTGGCAAGCCTGCCCCTCGGGCAAGACACCGGAGGGAAAGCAGATCATCCAGAATCTGCAAAGCCAGATTCGTAATATCGAGTCGCGCATCGCCGGCACAGACCAGGGCGCAGCGGCGCCAGCAGCCGCCGCGTCACCTTCCCAACGACCGGGCTCCATGGGCCGCTTGCTCGACGTGTTCGCCTAGAAGCGGTACTGGACCTTTTTGAAGTCACTGATCGCGAACGCATAGAGAATCATCAGATCCTGGTCCTCCACGTTGTTGATTTGGTGCCGGGCATTGCCCGGAATAAACAACAGCCTGCCAGGCTCCACGCTGTGCGCGACGCCTTCGATGGTGACGGTTCCACGGCCCGACAGGGTGTAATAGGTTTCTGGCTGAGCGTGTCGATGCGGTTCGAGCGACTCCCCTTTTTGGAGGCGCACCACACCCATGGTCATGTCGTTCTGGCAACCGGAGCCACTGCCCAGCAGCTCTTTCCATTGCGCCTTGCCACGAACCGCCACCTGGTCAGTTGGCCAGCCCTCCCATTCAAGGTCATCAAGATGTTTGGAGGTGGCTTGCATGGAAAACTGCCTTTTTACTTTTGGTTGGACCGTACAAATTTTAGCGAGCTGTCACCAGACGACCACAAGCGGTCTTGAAACGTTTTGAATTTATCGGCAGCAATGGGCTGGAAGCAGTCTTCTGCATTGAAGTCAAAGACACGTGTGACTCAGGCCGACGTGGCACTCTGTTCCGCGGCTGTCCCCCGCCCTGCGGGCTCCTCCTTTATGCCGCTCCACAGAGCACCACGCCGTCCTGAGTCCAGAGGGATTGTCGGAGCGCTAAGGCAATAAGTTCATTGCGCGCCAACCGTGCAGGCAGACGCTGACGCCGG
>CANCCF010000093.1 GCA_947374485.1 Comamonadaceae bacterium
TTCAATACGGGGAGTGGATGAAGACATAAACCTCTGCAAATCAATGCTGGTGCGGGTTTGCCAGTCGCAAGCAGGAGCCTGCGCATGGCACAAAATTGTGATGGTAACTGCTGAAAGCATAAATCCAGCCAGCTGTTTCGCTGTAGCGCCTGCGTCCTACAAGCATGCGCGGGCGCACAAAACCGGTACCAGGAATGCCGTCAGCCAGGCGTTAAGCAGCGCAGGCAAAATGCTGGAGATGCCGGACGCCGGCCCCGCAGACATCGCCACAAGAAACAAGAGACAAGACCTATGCAAGCCACGCAGGACAACGACAACGTCTTTGACTACATCATCATCGGCGCCGGAACAGCCGGCTGCCTGCTGGCCAACCGCCTGAGCGCCGACGCCTCCAAAAAAGTCCTGCTGATAGAGGCCGGCCGCAAGGACGACTACCACTGGATCCACATCCCCGTGGGTTACCTGTATTGCATCGGCAACCCGCGCACCGACTGGCTCTACCAGACCGAACCCGATGCGGGCCTGAACGGCCGCACCCTGCGCTACCCGCGTGGCAAAACGCTGGGCGGCTGCAGCAGCATCAACGGCATGATTTACATGCGCGGCCAGGCGCGCGACTACGACCAGTGGGCCGCCCTCACTGGCGACGCGAGCTGGCGCTGGGAGCAGTCGCTGCCCTACTTCAAGCTGCACGAAGACCATTACAAAGGTGCCAGCTCCCTGCATGGCGCGCGGGGCGCGCCCGCCGAACTGCTGCAGGACGCGGGCACCGTTTACCGCGAGACCCTGCGCCACCAGCAGGCAGGCGGCGAGTGGCGGGTGGAAAAGCAGCGCCTGCGCTGGGACGTGCTGGATGCCTTTGCCAAGGCGGCCACCGAGGCCGGCATCCCTGCCACCGACGATTTCAATGGCGGCGACAACAGCGGCGTGGGCTACTTCGAGGTGAACCAGAAAGCCGGCTGGCGCTGGAACACGGCCAAGGCCTTCTTGCGCCCCACCTGCTATGCCCGGCCCAACTTTGAACTTTGGACCGGCGCGCAGGTCTCCAAACTCATCATCGAGGCCAACACCGGGCCTGAGCCGGAACGAGCCTTGCGCTGCACCGGCGTGCAGGTCTGGAACGGCCGCGAAATGGTCACCGCCCATGCGCGTGGCGAGGTCATCCTGTCGGCAGGTGCCATCGGCTCGCCGCAGATTTTGCAGCTCAGTGGCCTCGGGCCGGCCGCGCTGTCGCAGTCGCTGGGCATACCCGTGGTGCAAGACACGCCCGGTGTGGGGCAGAACCTGCAGGACCATTTGCAGATCCGCGCGGTCTTCAAGGTGCAAGGCGCGGTCACCCTCAACACGCAGGCCAACTCGCTCTGGGGCAAGGCCAAAATCGGCCTGGAGTACGCGCTCAAACGCAGCGGCCCCATGAGCATGGCGCCCAGCCAGCTTGGCGCCTTCACCAAGAGCGACCCTGGCCAGCCGCATGCCAACCTGGAGTACCACGTGCAGCCCTTGAGCCTGGAGGCCTTTGGCCAGCCGCTGCACCGCTTCAATGCCTTTACCGCCAGCGTCTGCAACCTCAATCCCACGAGCCGTGGCCAGGTGCAAATTACCTCCAGCGATTTTCAAACGGCCCCGGCCATTGCGCCCCATTACCTCAGTACCGCAGAGGACCGCCAGATTGCCGCCGACTCGCTGCGTCTGACGCGCCAGATCGTGGCACAACCAGCGCTGAAAAAATACCAGCCCGAGGAATACAAGCCGGGCGTGCAGTTCCAGAGCGACGCCGAGCTGGCGCGCCTGGCCGGTGACATTACCACCACCATTTTTCACCCGGTGGGCACCACGGCCATGGGCCGCATGGACGACCCGATGGCTGTTGTCGACACCCGCCTGAAGTTGCGCGGCGTAGCCGGCCTGCGCGTGGTGGACGCGGGCATCATGCCGCGCATCACCAGCGGCAACACCAACTCGCCCACGCTGATGGTGGCCGAACGCGCCGCGCAATGGATTGCCGAAGACGCTTAGGCGACAGACAAACGGCCTCCAAACATGGAGGCCGCACAGGGTAAGTCCGGATCCTCACATCGCAGGCTGCGGGGTACAGTTCATCTGTTCTCGTGTTGGAGCGGTAGCCATGCAGTCCATAGCCACGAGACCTGACTAGAAAACGATCCCGAGGAACCTGCCGCCCGACAAGAATTCAAGCGGCAACTGAAAGCAAGAACAGTGGCACCCCGACGTGCCACACAAAAAGCACCAGCCCGTCTGGTGCTTTTTTTTGCCCTCATGTCGGCATATAGCGGATGCGACAATGTCGCCATGGAAATGTTTGTTGTGACCCTGGCCTCGCTGTTCGCGGGCTTTGTCGACTCCATGGTGGGCGGCGGCGGGCTGATTCTGGTGCCCGCCCTGTTTGCCACCTTCCCCAGCACCCACCCGGCCACCCTGTTTGGCACCAACAAGGCGGCCTCGGTCTGGGGCACCGGCATGGCGGCACTGCAATACAGCCGCCGTGTGCGCCTGCCTTGGGGCGCGCTGCTGCCCGCAGCAGCGGCCGGCTTTGTGGCCTCGCTGGGCGGCGCCTGGCTGGTCACGGTGGTGTCGCCCGACTACCTGCGCAAGATCCTGCCCGCCATCCTGTTGGCTGTGCTGGGTTACACCCTGGCCAAAAAGGAACTGGGGCGCCACCACACACCCCATTTCAGCGGCCGCATGGAGGCCGCACTGGCCTGCTGCATTGGCGCGGTGATCGGTTTTTATGACGGCTTTTTTGGCCCCGGCACCGGCAGCTTTTTTGTTTTCTGCCTGGTGCGCTTTCTGGGCTACGACTTTCTGCACGCCTCGGCTGCGGCCAAGCTGCTCAACACCGCCACCAACCTCTCGGCCCTGGCGCTGTTCATCTACAAGGGCCACGTCTGGTGGCACTTCGCCCTGGCCATGGCGGTGGCCAATGTGCTGGGCAGTGTGGCCGGTACGCACATGGCGCTCAAACACGGCACCGGCTTTGTGCGCTGGGTGTTCATTGCCGTGGTCTCGGCACTGATTTGCAAGACGGGCTACGACGCGTTCCTGAGATAGCGCAAGTGTGGGAGCCACGTTCCCCCGCCGGGCCGCCCCAAGGCGGAACAGCCCCCTTGCGGGGCAGAGAGCTACGCGCAGTGCGCAAACGTGGGGGTCCTATTTCACCGGGGGCCAAGGCATCTCACTTGCCAGGCGCGGCTTGCCAATGGGTGCTGCGGCCTGGCCCTTGCTGACGGCGGCCATGTCTTCCTCGCTGGGGTACTGGCCGCTTAACCAATAGTCCAGCACGCGGCGGGCAATCGGGGCGGCATGTTCGGCGCCAAAACCGGCGTTTTCCACCACCATGGCAATGGCAATCTGGGGGTCGTCGGCCGGGGCGTAGGCGACGTACAGGGCGTGGTCACGCTGGTGCTCTTCGATCTTGCGCGCGTCGTACTTCTGGTCCTTGCCAATGCCCACGGCCTGGGCCGTGCCGGTCTTGCCGCCGCTGGCGTAAGCGGCACCGGCAAAAGCGCGCGCCGAAGTGCCCTCAATCGTCACCCCCACCATGGCCTTGCGGATGACGTCGATGTTGGCCGCCTTCAGCCCCAGGTCCACGGCGGGTGGCGGCGTGGTGGGCACGGTGACGTGGGTCACCGCGTCCTGTGTGCCGGTGACCAGGTGCGGCGGGTGGCGCACACCGTTGTTGGCCAGGGTGGAGACGGCCTGCGCCAGTTGCAGCATGGTGAAGGCGTTGTAGCCTTGGCCAATGCCCAGTGAAATGGTCTCACCGGCATACCACTTCTGCTGGTCGGCGCGTTTGTAGGCGCGCCGTTTCCAGTCGGTGGAGGGTAACAAGCCGCGCGTCTCGCCCAGGATGTCCACGCCGGTCAGGTCGCCAAAACCAAAGCGCTGCATCTGCTCGTGGATGGTGTCCACACCCAGGTCATTGGCCAGGGTGTAGTAGTAGGTGTCGCAGGAGACGACGATGGAGCGGTACATATTCACCAGACCGTGGCCGCCCTCCTTGTCGTCGCGGAAACGGTGACCACCAAACATGTAGAAGCCGGGGTCGTTGACGCTTTGCTCGGGCGTGCGCGTGCCGGTCTCCAGCGCGGCCATGGCCATGAAGGGCTTGTAGGTGGAGCCCGGCGGGTAGGTGCCGCGCAGCGCGCGGTTGAGCAGCGGCTTGTCGGGCGACTCGTTGAGGGCCTGCCAGCTTTCGCTGTCGATGCCCTCAACAAACAGGTTCGGATCAAAGGTGGGCTTGCTGACAAAGGCCAGCACCTCGCCGGTCTTGGGGTCCATGGCCACCAGCGCGCCGCGGCGTTCGCCGTACATGGCTTCGATCAACTGCTGCAGCTTGATGTCGATGGACAGCTTGACAGTGTTGCCCGGTGTGGCCGGGTTGCTGGCGAGCTTGCGCATGGCGCGCCCGCCTGCCGAGGTTTCGATTTCTTCCACCCCGGTGGTGCCGTGCAGCTGCGCCTCGTAGCTCTGCTCCACCCCCAGCTTGCCCATGTACTCGGTGCCGCGGTAGTTGCCGGGGTCGTCCCCCTCGTCGATCTTTTCTTTCTCGGCCTGGTTGATGCGGCCGATGTAGCCAATCACATGGCTGGCCAGCTCGCCGTAGGGGTAGTTGCGAAACAGCCGGGCCTTGATTTCCACACCCGGAAAGCGATACCGCTGGGCGGCAAAGCGGGCCACCTCGCTGTCCGTCAGGCGCGTGCGGATGGGCAGGGACTCGAAGCTGCGCGACTCTTCCAATAATTTCTTGAAGCGGCGCCGATCACGCGCCGTGATGTCGAGCACGCCGGACAACTCATCCAGCACCTCTTCCAGCGGACCACTTTTGGAGGGTGTGATTTCCAGCGTGTAGGCCGAATAATTGCTGGCCAGCACAATGCCGTTGCGGTCCAGGATCAGGCCGCGGTTGGGCACGATGGGAACGATGGAGGTGCGGTTGTTTTCCGCCTGCGCGCGCAGGTCGTCATGGCGCCAGATCTGCAGGTACAGCAGGCGGCTGATCAGCAGCACAAAACACAGCAGCACCACCAGGCTGATGACAAAGATGCGCGAGCGAAAGCGCGCCAGATCCGCTTCGACGTTGCGCAGAACGGTCATGGATTGCCCGCCGGGCCGCCCCAAGGGCAATCAGCCCCCTTGGGGGGCAGCGCAGTACACGCAGTGACAAGCGTGGGGGCCATGCGATTGCCCGCCGGGCCGCCCCAAGGGCAATCAGCCCCCTTGGGGGGCAGTGCAGTACACGCAGTGACAAGCGTGGGGGCCATGTCAAAGTGGCCGGTTGGCATCCGGGTCCGGCGCGCGGCGTTGCGGGGCCAGCAGCGCGATGTTGGCCACCGGCCAGAGCAGGGTCTCCAGCAGCGGCGCCAAAAGCAGCCAGAAGCCCGGGAAGGTACCTCCCACCAGCAGGCGCAGGGCCACCTCCACCACATGCGCTGCAGCAAACAGCGGCAGCACCTGCAACGCCTGCGAGCCCACCGGGAACCACAGCAGGCGGCGGTGCATGGTGATGGCAAAGAAGCTGAGCACGGTGTAGGCCAGGGCGTTTTGCCCCAAGAGCGCGCCCTGGTGCACGTCCATCAACAGGCCACACACAAAGGCTGCACCGATGCCCACGCGCTGGGGCTGGTGCACGGTCCAGAACACCAGCACCACGGCCAGCAGGTCGGGCACCCAGGCGGCGCGTCCGGTCAGGCCCATGTTCAAAAACATGTCCAGCAACATGGCCGCCAGCAGGCTGCCCCAGACGAACAGCGGGTTGGCGGGCAGCAGCAGCTGCTGGCCCTGGCGCATGATCATGGCTTGATCACCTCGCCGCGCTTGTTGCGCACAGCCTTGGGTGGCTCGGGCGCCGGGCGCTCGGCCACCTGGTCAGACAGCGGCTCCAGCACCAGCACATGGCTGGCACCCGAGACGAGAGCGGCGGGCACGCAGTAGATGCGGGCAAAAATGGCGTCGACCCGTCGGTCGACTTTTTCCACGCGCGCCACCGGCAGGCCGGGCGGGTAGATACCGTCCACGCCGCTGGTGGTCAGCAGGTCGCCCACAGCGGCGTCGGCATTGGCGGCCATGTAGCGCAGCTCCATGGCATCGGCATGGGTCGAGGTGTCGCCGAAGGCCACGCCGCGCGCGCCGGTGCGGGTGTTGAGCACGGGGATGGCGTGGTCGCGGTCGGTGATCAAAGTCACCTCGCTGACCATCGGGTAGGCGCGCGTCACCTGCCCCAGCACGCCGCGTTCATCGAGCACCGGTGAGCCCGGTTTGACCTTGTCGAGCAGACCCTTGTCGATCACCACCTTGCGGGAGTACGGGTCGGCAGCGTCGTACAGCACCTGGGCGGCAATGCCGGTGGTCTGCAGGCGTGCGCGCAGGTCCAGCAGCTTGCGCAGGCGCTCGTTCTCCAGCGTGAGTTGCTCCACCTGGTTGGCTTTGAGCGACTGCAGGCCGAGCTGCTTGTAGGCCTCTTCCTTGGAGCGCTGGGCGGAGTTCAGGCTATAGAAATATTCGCTGCCGCCCTGCACCAGGTGCACCGGCTGCAAGGCCAGCCACTGCACCGGGTACAGCACCGTGCTCAGGGCCAGACGCAGGGGCTGCATGACCCTGAAGCGCGCGTCAGCCACCATCAGGAACAGGGCCAGGGCACTGCAGACGGCCAACTTGGACAGGGCCGAGGGGCCCTGGCGGAAGAACGGGGGGGGAGCTCTGTCCAGCGAACCCAGCGGCATCGCTGACCTCGAAACTTATTCGCTGGTGAAAATGGAGCCCAGACGTTCCATCTGCTCCAGCGCAATGCCGCAACCGCGCACCACACAGGTCAGCGGGTCTTCGGCCACCAGCACCGGCAGGCCGGTTTCTTCTGCCAGCAGGCGGTCCAGGTCGCGCAACAGGGCGCCACCGCCGGTGAGCATCATGCCGCGGTCGGCAATGTCGGCGCCGAGTTCGGGCGGGGTTTGCTCCAGCGCGTTTTTCACGGCCGAGACGATGTTGTTCAATGGGTCGGTCAGCGCTTCCAGAATTTCGTTGGAAGAGATGGTGAAGCTGCGTGGCACGCCTTCCGAGAGATTACGGCCGCGCACTTCCATTTCCTTGACCTCGGAGCCGGGAAAGGCCGAGCCGATCTGCTTCTTGATGGCTTCGGCCGTGGGCTCGCCAATCAGCATGCCGTAGTTGCGGCGGATGTAGTTGATGATGGCTTCGTCAAACTTGTCGCCGCCCACGCGCACAGAGCCCTTGTAGACCATGCCGCCCAGCGAGATCACGCCGACTTCGGTGGTGCCGCCGCCGATGTCCACCACCATGGAGCCGCTGGCCTCACTCACGGGCAGACCGGCCCCAATGGCCGCGGCCATGGGTTCTTCAATCAAATACACATCGCTGGCACCGGCGCCGAGTGCGCTTTCGCGGATGGCGCGGCGCTCGACCTGGGTGGAGCCGCAGGGCACGCAGATGATGATGCGCGGGCTGGGTTTCAAAATGCCGCGCGGATGCACCATCTTGATGAACTGCTTGAGCATCTGCTCGGTGACGGTGAAGTCGGCAATCACGCCGTCCTTCATGGGGCGGATGGCTTCGATATTGCCGGGCACCTTGCCCAACATGGCCTTGGCTTCGCGGCCCACGGCCTGGATGGTTTTCTTGCCTTGCGGGCCGCCTTCGTGGCGGATGGCTACAACAGAAGGCTCATCGAGAACAATGCCCTTGTCGCGTACAAAAATCAGGGTGTTGGCCGTACCGAGGTCAATGGCCAGGTCGGTAGAAAAATACCGACGGAAAGATCCAAACATCGCAAAATCCTCTCAGGCACACACAGGTCTTCGCCGGTGCATCGCCATGTTCTATTCAATAAAAAGGGTGGATCCAGCCCTGCGGTTTGAGCTTGCGCGCAACCAAGGCCAAAGGCAGGATAATAACCGATCACCCGGGAATACCCGGGGCGGGGCCACCCTGCTGGGCCCCCTTTACCTTTGCTTTCAACCCCTTTTCAAGCCCCTTTTCAACCATGTCCCTGACGTCCACCGATATCGCGCGCATTGCCAAACTGGCACGCCTGGAACTGCAGCCCGCGCAAGGCGAGCGCATGCTGGGCCAGCTCAACAGTTTTTTTGACATCGTCGAACAAATGCGTGCCGTCGACACCAGCGGTGTGGAGCCGCTGGCACACCCGGTCGCCACCCTCGGCGAGATTGCCCTGCGCCTGCGCCAAGATGTGGCCAGTGAGCCCAACCAGCGCGAAGCCAACCAACGCAGTGCCCCGGAAGTGCAGAACGGTCTGTTCCTGGTGCCCAAGGTCATTGAATAAGGCGCACGGAACATGAGCACTTCGCTATCCCAAACCGCCCTGCACGAGCTGGGCGTGCAGCAACTCAAGGACGCCCTGGCCCGCAAACAGGTGTCGGCCGTGGAAGCCGCGCAGGTTTTTCTGGACCGCGCATCAGCGCACAAGACCCTGGGCGCCTATGTGGAGGTGAACCCCGAGGTCACGCTGGCGCAGGCCGCTGCGGCCGATGCACGCATGGCGCAGGGCACGGCCGGTGCGCTCGAAGGCGTGCCGGTGGCGCACAAGGATATCTTTGCCACGCAGGATTTCAGCACCACCGCAGGCTCGCGCATGCTCAAGGGCTACCGCTCCCCCTTTGATGCCACCGTGGTGGCCAAGCTGTCCCAAGCGGGCATGGTCAGCTTGGGCAAGCTCAACTGCGACGAGTTCGCCATGGGTTCAAGCAACGAGAACTCTGCGGTGCCACCCGTGGGTTTTGACGCGCCTGCGCCGGTGCGCAACCCCTGGAGCCTGGACCGCGTACCCGGCGGCTCCTCCGGCGGCAGCGCCGTGGCCGTGGCCGCGCGCCTGGCGCCGGCTGCCACCGGCACCGACACCGGCGGCTCCATCCGCCAGCCCGCGTCCTTTTGCGGCATCACCGGCATCAAGCCCACTTACGGGCGCGCTTCGCGTTACGGCATGGTGGCCTTCGCCTCCAGCCTGGACCAGGCCGGGCCGATGGCGCGCAGCGCCGAAGACTGTGCGCTTTTGCTCACCGCCCTGTGCGGCCCCGATCTGGACCGCGACTCCACGTCTTTGGACGTGCCCGCCGAGAATTACAGCCGCTGGCTGAATGACTCCATCGAAGGCCTGCGCATTGGTGTGCCCCAAGAGTTTTTTGGCGCCGGGCTGGCCGATGACGTGCGCGCGGCCGTCAACGCGGCGCTGGCCGAATACGAAAAGCTGGGGGCCAAACTCATCCCCATCTCGCTGCCACGTACCGAGCTGTCCATTCCGGTCTACTACATCATTGCCCCGGCCGAGGCCTCGAGCAACCTGAGCCGCTTTGACGGCGTGAAGTTCGGCCACCGCGCCAAGCAGTACACCGACCTGGCCGACATGTACCAGAAGACCCGCTCCGAGGGCTTTGGCGAGGAGGTGCAGCGGCGCATCATGATCGGCACCTATGTGCTCTCGCACGGCTACTACGACGCCTATTACCTGCAGGCGCAAAAGATCCGCCGCATGATTGCCGACGACTTTCAAAACGCCTTCAAGGTTTGCGATGTGATTGCCGGCCCGGTGGCGCCCACCGTGGCCTGGAAGCTGGGCGAGAAATCCGACGACCCGGTGGCCAACTACCTGGCCGACATTTTTACGCTGCCCGGCTCGCTGGCGGGTCTGCCGGGCATGTCGCTGCCGGTCGGATTTTCAGACACGCCGCAAGACCGTGGCATGCCGATTGGCATGCAATTGATCGGCAACTATTTTGGCGAAGCGCGCCTCTTGAACGCGGCCCACCGTTTTCAAATGGCCACCGACTTTCACGCCCAAAAGCCTGCAGGATTTTGATATGAACGAACCCATCCTTCTGGACCGCCCCGACGCACCGCTGGTGCAGGGCTACGAAGTCATCATCGGCTTCGAGACGCACAGCCAACTCTCGACCCAATCGAAGATTTTTTCGCGCGCCGCCACCGCCTTTGGCGCCGAGCCCAACACCCAGGCCTGCGCGGTGGACCTGGCCCTGCCCGGCACCCTGCCGGTCATGAACAAGGGTGCGGTGGAACGCGCCATTGCGTTTGGCCTGGCCGTGGGCTCGCACATTGCCGAGAAGAGCGTGTTTGCGCGCAAAAACTATTTCTATCCGGACCTGCCCAAGGGTTACCAGATCAGCCAGTTCGAGATCCCCGTAGTCCAAGGCGGCCAGGTCGAATTTTTTCTGGGCGATCGACCCATGTCGGTGCGCCTGGTGCGCGCTCACCTGGAAGAAGACGCAGGCAAGTCGCTGCACGAGGACTTCATTGGCCAAAGCGGCATTGACCTGAACCGTGCGGGCACACCGCTTTTGGAAATCGTCACCGAGCCCGACATGCGCTCGAGCGCAGAGGCCGTGGCCTATGCAAAAGAGCTGCACAAGATCGTCACCTGGATCGGCATCTGCGACGGCAACATGCAGGAGGGCTCCTTCCGCTGCGACGCCAATGTGTCGGTGCGCAAGCCCGGTGGCAAGCTGGGCACGCGCCGCGAGATCAAGAATTTGAACAGCTTCAAGTTCATGCAGCAGGCCATCGACTATGAGGTGCGCTGGCAGATCGAGCAGATCGAGGACGGCCATGCGATCCAGCAGGCCACCGTGCTGTTCAACCCCGACACGGGTGAGACGCGTGCCATGCGCACCAAGGAAGACGCGGCCGATTACCGTTATTTTCCCGACCCCGATTTACCGCCGCTCGTCATCGCGCGCGAATGGGTGGAGCAAGTGAAAAACCAGATGGCCGAGTTGCCGCGCGCCATGGCGGCGCGTTTTGTGGCGGACTATGGTTTGGGTGAATACGACGCCACGCAGCTCACACAAAGCCTGGCACTGGCAGCCTACTTTGAAGTCGTTGCCAGGGGCAGTGGTGCGCCCAAGCTGGCCAGCAACTGGATCACGGGCGAGCTCGCGCGCAGGCTCAATGCGCACGACCTGGGCATTGAACAATCTCCGCTCGCCGCGGCGACGCTGGCCGCGCTGGTCGTGCGCATTCAGGACGGCACCATCTCCAACAGCGCGGCACGCCAGGTGTTTGACGCGCTGTGGGACGACGCCAGCGCCAGTGTGGATGCGATCATTGAAGCACGCGGCCTCAAGCAACTGAACGACAGCGGCGCGCTGGAAAAAATCATCGATGACGTGATCGCTGCCAACGCCAAAAACGCGGCCGAGTTCAAGGCCGGCAACGACAAGGCGCTCAACGCCCTGGTGGGCCAGATCATGAAGGCCAGCAAAGGCCGGGCCAACCCGCAGCAGGTGAATGACCTGCTGCGCGCCAAGCTGTCTTAGCCGGTCGGGCGCGTCGCCCGGAGCCCAAGGGGCCTGGCTCTGGCTGCGCTTATTTCAGCGTCGGCCAAAGCTTTTGCAGGCGCAGCAAGTCGGCGTCAAAGTGGGCGTTGATACGCCGCGCCTCCTCTTCCTGGTCCAGGATGAAGCGCTTTTGCGCGGCCACGTTCTGGTTGTGCTCATTCACCTGACGCTGCAGGTTTTGCGGCGCCTTGGATGGGTCTTTGCGGTAGAACTCCATTTCATCGTCCAGTGCCTTGCGCTGCGTGGCCAGTTCCTTGAGTCGGGCGCTGGCCGTCTCACTCACCCCCTGTGCCTGGGCAATGGCATCGGCGCGGGCCTGGTCGAGCGCGGCACGGTTCGGAAAGCGCGCCATCAGGGCCTTGTCGCGCCGGCGTTCTTCAAGCACGCGGTTGCGCTCTTCCAGTTCCTGCTTGTCGCGGGCTTCTTGTTGTGCGCGCTCGGCCGCGGTGGGGTTGGGGCCCAGCTTTTGTTTCACGGTGCCGCTGGGGTTGAGCAGCCTTTGCTCGCGGTCCATGCACTCGGGGATGGGCCGGTCAGAGGTGAGCTTGCGCCCCTGACTGTCCACACAGGTGTAAATGCCCGACGGGCTTTGCGCCCAGGCGCTACTGGCGCCACCGAAGGCCATGGCAGCCATCGCGGCCATGGCCCACGGCGCTCCCCGAATTGCCACTTTTATATTCTTCATATGCTTCCTGTTCACCCCGGGTCCACCCCGTAACGCTGCCGGTAGGCCAGCACACGCTGGTGGTCTGCGGCCGACGTGGCATGGCCACCATCTTGCAGATACTGCATCAAATCGGACAGGGTCGCAATTGCACACACCTGTAGACCCAGCGTGTTGCGCACATATTGCACCGCACTGTAGGGCACGTCGTGGCCGTTCTCCGTGGCCATCTCCTGGCGGTCCAGCGCAATGCATACGGCGTGCGGCGCAGCGCCTGCAGCGCCGATGATGGCAATCGACTCGCGCGCAGCGGTGCCCGCTGACATCACATCGTCCACCACCAGCACCCGGCCCTTGAGCGGCGCACCCACCAGGGTTCCGCCTTCACCGTGGTCTTTGGTCTCCTTGCGGTTGTAGGCAAAGGGCACATTGCGCCCGCGCCTGGCCAGCTCCACCGCCAACGTGGCGCCCAGCGGAATGCCCTTGTAGGCAGGGCCAAACACCATGTCGAATTCAATCCCGCTGGCGATCAATCGCTGCGCATAGAATTCGGCCAAACGCAGCAGTTTGGCGCCATCGTCAAACAGACCTGCGTTGAAGAAGTACGGGCTCATGCGCCCCGCCTTGGTCTTGAATTCACCGAAGCGCAGCACCCCGCACTCCACGGCAAATGCCACAAACGCCTGCGCCAGCGGGTCCGCCACCGGGCCCCGCTGTGGGTCTTGAATCGACATGGGAGCTTCCTTGTTCAAATTAACCAGCCTCAACCTCAACGGCATCCGTTCGGCCAGCAGCAAAGGGCTCGAAGCCTGGATGGAGCGGGCCTCGCCCGATTGTATTTGCGTGCAGGAGATCAAGGCGCAGGCACCGGACCTGGCCGACAAATTTGAGCAGCTATCGGGCCTCAAAGGCCACTTCCACCTGGCCGAGAAAAAGGGCTATTCGGGCGTGGGCGTATACACCCGCCTGGAGCCCAGCGAGGTGGTGGTGGGCTACGGCTCGGGCGAATTCGATGTGGAGGGCCGCTATGTGGAGCTGCGCTTTGACACGCCGGCGAAAAAACACTCCATCATCAGCGCCTACTTTCCCAGTGGCTCTTCGGGCGAGGAGCGCCAGGCCGCCAAGTTCCGCTTTCTGGCCGAGTTCTACCCCTACCTGATGGCACTCAAGGGCCAGCGCGACTTCATCCTGTGCGGTGACATCAACATCGCGCACCAGGAAATCGACCTGAAGAACTTCAAAGGCAACAAGAAGAACTCCGGCTTTCTGCCTGAAGAGCGCGCCTGGATGGGCAAGCTGCTGAACGAGGGCGGCATGGTCGACGTGTACCGCCAGCTCCACCCCACCGCCACCGACGACAGCTACACCTGGTGGAGCAACCGCGGCCAGGCCTATGCCAAGAACGTGGGCTGGCGCCTGGACTACCACCTGGCCACACCGGCCCTGGCCGCCGGGGCACGCAGTGCGGAGATCTACAAGGACCAAAGGTTTTCAGACCATGCACCGGTCACGATCGGCTACGACTGGTGAGCGCTTCATAACGGAACATTGCCGCCACCCTGTGTGCATAGCCGGCACAAAACCGGCACCAGCGCACCAATAGCAGACGTTTGCCAGCCCCTTTGACGCGCTTTGCCATCGCTTTTGGCAGGTACGGAATATGCATACTCCTGCGCCGTCAGGCTGACAGAACGCATCCGTTCTCAGCCCGGCACACGGGAGGCACGCAAATGGATGAGTTCATCAAGGACATGCTTCTGGCCATCAGCGTCACCATGCTGGCGATTCTGCTGTCCGGCGCGGTGCAGTGGCTCAGGGGCTGAAACGGCTGCAAAGCTTCAGTGCGGGGGTTCCAGCCGCTTGGCAAGGGTGTCCAATTGGGTGGAGAGCTCGCGCACGGCCTGAGTCAGGGCCAGCAATTCACGCTCTTTCATCAAATCGATTTTTTCGTGCAGGAGTTCGATCTCCAGTTCTGCCTTGACATTGATTTCGTAGTCGGTTTCCGCATGGCGCCGGTCCAGCTCCGACTGCCGGTTCTGGCTCATCATGATGGCTGGCGCGGTGTAGGCCGCCTGAAACGACAGCAGCAGGTTCAGCAGGATGAAGGGGTAAGGGTCCCAGGCACCTGCACCGCTGAGCACGTTGCCGCCTATCCACAGCACGATGGCCGTGCTTTGCAGGGCAATGAAGCGCCAGGAGCCAATGGTGGCAGCCACCCGATCGGCCAGGCGCTGACCGCGCGTGGGTGCCGACAGCGCCAGCGACGCTGTATCCAGCGCTGGTTGCAGCCGCCGCTGCTGCCGGTGCGCGCGCCGGTAGGAACGCAGCAAGCCGAGCTGCCGGTTTTCTTCCGGAGTCAATTCCGCCCAGGAGGTGCTTGAGGGAGTGCGACTCATGGTTTCCTTTGCAGCCGGGAATGGTATTCTTCGGACATGGATTCTGACGGAGGCTGAATGGGAACAAAGCAACGCATGGTTTGCACCAGGCGCGGGCCCTGCGTTGGTATGTCCCCGGTGGGGTTTGCATGACCATTCCCACCCTGGACAGGGTACTGGATGCCGTGCTGCGGGTGGATGCCGAGCTGAATATACAGTTCATCT
>CANCCF010000094.1 GCA_947374485.1 Comamonadaceae bacterium
CGCACCGGCGGGCGACAGGCCTGCGGTGGCTGCACCCTGGATCACCGGCCACAACAGCAGGGCACCAGAGACCAGGGCAATGGAGATCAACATCCAGTTATTGGCTATAAAGTTCACTTTGTTCCTTGTTCGTACCGTCGCACCTGCGAAAGCATAGCCCGCCATTTTAGAATGCGTTGCCATGCGCCCGAAGCGCCGCGGCCATTGCCCCTCCACCCTCTAGCCCTCCACCATGCACAAACTCGTTCTTGTACGCCACGGCGAATCCACCTGGAACCTTGAAAACCGCTTCACCGGCTGGACCGATGTGGACCTGACTCCCACCGGTGTGGAGCAGGCCAAAAACGCCGGGCGCCTGCTGCGGGCCGAGGGCTACGAGTTCGATGTGGCCTACACCAGTGTGCTCAAGCGTGCCACCCGCACGCTGTGGCATTGCCTGGACGAGATGGACCGCACCTGGCTGCCGGTGCTGCATTCCTGGCGACTCAACGAGCGCCATTACGGCGCCCTGCAGGGCCTCAACAAGGCGGACATGGCCAAGCAATACGGTGAAGAGCAGGTACTGGTCTGGCGCCGCAGTTACGACACGCCGCCGCCCGCGCTCGAGGCCACTGACCCGCGCTGCGAGCGCGCGGACCTGCGCTATGCGAAGCTGCAGCCAGACCAGGTGCCGCTGACCGAATGCCTGAAAGACACCGTGGCCCGTGTGCTGCCGTTCTGGAACGAATCGGTCGCACCGGCGATCAAGCTGGGCAAAAAGGTGGTGATTGCCGCCCACGGCAATTCCATCCGCGCACTGGTGAAGTACCTGGACGACATCGCAGACGACGCCATCGTGGGTGTCAACATCCCCAACGGCATTCCACTGGTGTATGAGCTCGATGCCAACCTCAAGCCCATCCGAAATTACTACCTGGGCGACGCTGAGGCAGCCGCCAAGGCCGCTGCGGCCGTTGCCTCACAAGGCAAGGCGTAAACACGAAAGACCCTACTGAATATTGCAGACGCGGTATGTCAATGCCCGAAGGGTGCTGCCGGTGTATATTGGGTCGAGACAGGAAACATATATGGGTCACAAATTGAAAATTACCGGCTGGATTGCTGTAGGCGTGGTCGCAGGAGCGCTCACGACCGTGTCCCTGCAAACCGTGGCGCGCAGCGCGCTGGCCCCGCTGCCGCTTGAAGAGTTGCAGCAGCTCGCCGCCGTATTCGGCATGATCAAGAGTGATTATGTGGAGCCGGTGGACGAGAAAAAACTGATTACCGACGCCATCTCCGGCATGGTCTCTTCCCTCGACCCGCACTCGCAGTACTTCGACAAGAAGTCCTTCAAGGAATTCAAGGAAGGCACTTCCGGCAAGTTTGTCGGCGTGGGCATCGAGATCACGCAGGAGGACGGCCTGGTCAAGGTGGTGTCTCCCATTGAGGGCTCACCGGCTTTCCGCGCGGGCCTGAAGCCCAATGACCTGATTACCAAGATCGACGACACGGCTGTGAAGGGTCTGAGCCTGAACGAGGCCGTCAAGCGCATGCGCGGCGAGCCCGCCACCAAGGTGCTGCTCACCATCTTTCGCAAAGACGAGAACCGCACCTTCCCGGTCACCATCATCCGCGAGGAAATCAAGCAGCAATCGGTGCGCGGCAAAGTGGTGGAGCCAGGCTACGCCTGGGTGCGCCTGAACCAGTTCCAGGAACGCACCGTTGACGACTTTGTGAAAAAGGTCAACGAAATCTACAAGCAAGACCCCAAGATCAAGGGCTTTGTGCTTGACCTGCGCAACGACCCGGGCGGTCTGCTCAACGCCGCTGTGGCCATCTCCGCCGCCTTCCTGCCCGACAATGTGACCGTGGTCTCCACCAACGGCCAGACGCCCGAGAGCAAGCAGGTGCTCAAGGCCAATTTTGACGATTACCGCGGCATCCCCGGCGCAGAGTCCATCAAGAGCCTGCCCGCTGCCTTGAAAAAGGTCCCGCTGATCGTGCTGGTCAATGAAGGTTCTGCCTCGGCCAGCGAAATCGTGGCCGGTGCGCTGCAAGACCACAAGCGCGCCACGTTGATGGGCAGCCAGACCTTTGGCAAAGGCTCGGTGCAGACCTTCCGCGCGCTCGGGCCTGACACCGGCCTGAAGATCACCACCTCGCGTTACTACACACCGAGCGGCCGCTCCATCCAGGCCAAGGGCATCGTCCCCGAAGTCATGGTGGACGACACCGAAGAAGGCAGTCCCTACGCCGTGCTGCGCATGCGCGAGGCCGACTACGACAAGCACCTGACCAGCGGCCAGGGTGAAGAGAAAAAAGACCCGGAGCGCGAAAAAGCGCGTGAAGAGGCCTTGAAGCGCCTCGAAGAAGAGTCACGCAAGCCACCGAGCGAACGCAAGGCGCCCGAATACGGCTCCGACAAAGACTTCCAGTTGATACAGGCCATCAACCAGCTCAAGGGCCGGCCCGTGCAGGTCAGCAAGACCCAGGTGGAGCGCAAGGAAGAGAAAAAGGAAGAATAGGCCACCGGCGTGCCAGACACCATGCAGGATGAGGAACTGCTGCGCTATTCGCGCCACATCCTTCTCGATGACATCGGCATTGAGGGCCAGGAGCGCATACGCGCCAGCCATGCACTGGTGATCGGCGCCGGAGGTCTGGGCTCTCCGGCGGCCATGTACCTCGCCTGCGCCGGTGTGGGCACCATCACCGTAAGCGACCACGACAGCGTGGACTTGACCAACTTGCAGCGGCAGATTGCGCACCGCACCGACTCGGTGGGTCAGGCCAAAGTAGAGTCGCTCAAGCGCACCCTGCATGCGCTCAACCCCTTGGTGCAGGTCAACGCCCTGCAGATGCGTGCCGACACCGACACCCTGGACGCTCTGGTGCAGGCAGCGGATGTGGTGCTGGACTGCTGCGACAACTTCAAGACGCGCCAGGCCGTGAATGCGTCCTGTGTCAAACATTCCAAGCCGCTGGTGTCGGGAGCGGCGATCCAGTTCGACGGCCAGATCAGTGTCTACGACACCCGCGAGCCGAACGCGCCGTGCTATGCCTGCACCTTCCCGCCGGATGTCACGTTTGAAGAGGCGCGCTGCTCCACCATGGGCGTGTTTGCGCCACTGGTGGGCATCATTGGCTCCATGCAGGCGGCCGAGGCGCTCAAGCTGCTGAGTGGCGCAGGCCGCAGCCTGAATGGGCGGCTGCAAATGCTGGATGGCCGCGCCATGGAATGGAACGAAATTCGCCTGCCGCGCAACCCGGTGTGTCCGGTATGCAAGCAGCGCCCATCGGCATGAGGCACCTCTCATTCGCCTTTTCCATTTGTATGCACGCGTGCGCTATAGTTGCGGGCAACGAACACCCAGCCTGAAACACCCCACAGTGGCACCACCCAAATCTGCATCCCTCGTTGCGTTGGACCAATTGCGTCTGGATGACGCGCGTGCACTGCTGGGCCGCGACTCGGGCCTGGCCTTGCCGGCCGCAGTAGAGTCACCGGTGGCGTATTTGCAGCGGGTGATAGATGGCTTGTGCGAGCTCTCCCTCAAGGACCCGCTCACCGGTCTTTCCAACCGCCGCCACTTCCGTTCCGTGCTGGACCGCACCACCGACATGGTGGCCCGTTCGGGCGAACCCGCCCTGCTGCTGATGGTGGACATCGACCACTTCAAGTCCGTGAACGACAGCCATGGCCACCAGGCCGGAGACCAGGTGCTGCAGGCCGTGGCCCAGGCCCTGGCCAAGTGCGTGCGACCCATGGACACCGTGGCGCGCTACGGTGGTGAAGAATTTGCCGTGGTGCTGCCCAATTGCCATGCGTTTTTTGGCGTGACGGTGGCCGAGCGTATCCGCCAGACCATCCAGTCCATGCAGGTGCCCATTGCCTCGGGTCAGGTGCTCAATGTCACGGTCAGCATTGGTGGCGCCTATGCCCCCGAGTGGGTGCGCTCCACCGCCGCCCTGTGGACGGAGCGTGCCGATGTGCAGCTCTACCGTGCCAAGCACGAGGGCCGCAACCGGGTGATTCTGGATACGCAGCAGGAAATTTTTGTCAGCGCCGAAGAGAAGAACATGCTGTTCGGGCACTTGGCGCTGGGTGAACCGGCTTGGATTGAATCGGGTGATGGCACGGCAAGTGCTGCCGGCCAGAGGGTTAATTGATGTCAGACGCAGTGATTCCAACCGCCAAGCCTGAAAAAGCACTGGAAGTTCCGCTCAAGCCCCTGGGCAAGGTGCTGGCCGTCACCAGCGGCAAGGGTGGTGTGGGCAAGACCTTTGTCTCGGCCAATCTGGCGGCCGCCCTGGCCAAGCGCGGCCTGCGCGTGCTGGTGCTGGACGCCGACCTGGGGCTGGCCAATCTGGACGTGGTGCTCAACCTCTACCCCAAGACCACCCTGCACGATGTGTTCACCGGCAAGGCCAAGCTTGAAGACGCCATCATCAAGGCGCCGGGCGGCTTTTCGGTGCTGCTGGCGGGCTCGGGCATGGTGGAGTATTCGCGCCTCACGCCCGAGGTGCGCAACGAGTTTCTCAACATCATGACCGGCCTGGTGCCGCACTACGACATCGTGCTGCTGGACACGGGTGCGGGCATCTCCGACGTGGTGCTGTTCGCCGTGTCGCTGGCCTCCGAGGTGATTGTGGTGGCCTCGCCCGAGCCCACCTCATTGACCGATGCCTACGCCACCATCAAGGTATTGGTGGGCCAGCAAAAGCGCCAGGTGATCCGCATGGTCATCAACCAGACCGCACGCCTGGGCGACGGCCGTGCCATCACCGTGCAACTGCAACAGGTGCTGGACCGTTTTGTGGTGACCGAGCCCGGGCGCCCCATCAAGCTGGTGCACATGGGCGATATTCCGGCCGACACCGCTGTGCGCCAGGCCGTGATGCGCAGGCAGCTGCTGGTCCAGACGGCACCGGGTTGCCCGGCCGCACTGGCGGTGACGCAGCTGGCCCAGAAAATTCACGAGACCGTCATTCCCCGGATGTAGCCGGCATAGGTCGGGCCCCGCGGAAGGGGCCTGCCTCAGACGGTGACGATCCAACCCTCCAACGTATCGAGCTCCGGCGGCAACCCGTACAACGGTGCGCCTGCCAGGTGCCGGGCCTGCGCCCAGGCGGCCTGCATCAGGCACAGGGCAGCGTCCAGACTGTCGCCGCTGGCGTCCTGCACCAGGGCCTCATGCTGGGCGTGCGTGAGCTTCAGGCGCAGGCCCAGGCGGGTCTGGCCCAGTTCCAATGCGTTAATCAGGTCCTTGCGGGCTATCAGGCGTTCGGCTGTCTGCTTGGCGCGGTCATCGCTCTTGTAGCTGCGTGCACCCAAGACTTCGCGGGCCAACAGGCCTGGGTAGGCCTCCAGCGCCACCTTGGCCGTGGCCTGCGCGGCAGTTTGCAGGCCGGGCAGATGCACACCGGCGGCGAGCAGGCGCGGCACGCCGGCATGCAGCATGTAGGCCACAGGCGGGTTCACCCATTTCATGGATGGACTGCTGCCCGCGGGCTTGTCGGTGGCGCGGTGGGCAAACTTTCCACCCACCGGGCGGGCGTCGCAAAAGGCGGCAAAGCAGTCGCGGATCTCGGCACGGCTCAGGGCTGCGTAATGGGCGATGCAGCGCTCCCAGTCGGTGGGCCAGCCCAGGGTTTCAACCAGCTCGCGCGGCAGGCCAAAGGGCATGTCGAAGCCGCCCAGCCACGCGCCGTCGCGCGCCATGCGGGCCGCAAAAGCGTCCAGTGTGGGCAGGCGTTCCAGCTGCTGCAGTTGCACCCTGCCCTGCACCAGGCGACCCCAGGCCAGCACCACGGGTTTGCGCACGCTGGGGCTACTGGAAAAGTCGCAGCCCAGGAGCTGCAGTGCATCGGCTTGCATGGCAGCTCTCAACCCAGGGACAGAGCGGCCACGCCCAGGGCAATGCAGGCCGCGCCCGACAGGCGTGCCACGCGGTCACCCTCACCCAGCAATTTCCCACCCAGCAGGGCAGCAAACAACATGGACACCTCGCGCGCAGGCGCCACATGGCTGAGCGGCGCCATTTGCAAGGCATACAGCACCAGCACGTAAGACACCGGGCTGAGCGCACCTACCAGCAAGGCAGACTTCCATTGGTCTCTCCAGTGCTGCAAAGCCAGAACGCGGTCCTGCAGCACTGGCACGGCCATAAGCAGCGCCTGCACACAACAGGCCATGTAAAACATCAGGATGGGTGACAGCAGCAAGACCTTGACGGCATAGCCATCCACCAGTGTGTAGCTGGCAATGCACAGGCCGGTGAGCAAACCGTACAGCAGGCCCATGCGCGTGCGGGCGCGCTGCGCGGGGCTGTGGGCATTGCGCCAGATGCCAGGGCCACCGGCAACCAGAAACACCCCCGATACCACGGCCGCCAGGCCACCAAAGCCCCAGGCCGAAATGCGCTCACCAAACAGCGCAAGGGCCACCAGCGACGACATCAAGGGGCCGGAGCCGCGCGCCAGCGGATAGACCACGGTCAGGTCCGCCTTGCGGTAGCCGCGCAGCAGCACAATGAAATACAGCACGTGGATGCCACCGCTGGCCACCACGCAGGCCCAGGCCGCTGCTTCCCACGCGGGCAGGTGCTGCCAGGCCAGGTAAGCGCCCAGGGGCGCCCACAGAATTACGGTAAAGAAGGCGATGAAAAAGGCGTAGCGCACATCGCCACTGGCCTTCTTGGCGGCGATGTTCCAGCCAGCGTGGATCAGGCCCGCCAGCACGACCAGGGCCAGTGCCGAGGCGGGCATTTAAAGGCCGGGGGGCCAGGTTCCGCCGCCGGGCCGCCCCAAGGCGGAACGCGCCCCCCTGGGGGCCAGCGACCCACACACGGTGGGGGAGCGTGGGGGCACCATTTCAGGCGCGGCCGATGATGCTGGCTGTGGCCATCAGTTCTTCGAGCAGCGCCAATGACACCTTGCCGGAAACCGCATACGGGTCCAGTTCGGGCTTCTCGGCGTACTTGAGCAATATGCTGGTGTTGACCTTGGCCATGTTGACCTGCCCCATGGTCCAGCCACCGAAGCGGCGCTCGGTGATCTCTTCGTAATGCAACAGCACCACGTCTTTGTGGCGCGGGTCCTTCTGGATATGGCCATAGAGATCGCTCACCGCCGTGCGCCCGCCTTCGATGGCCTGCAAAAAAATGCCGCCGCCATAGCACAGGATGCCGGTGATACCGCTGCCCGGGTTGAACTGGCGCGACTGCGAGAGGATGTCATCGATGGCGCTGCAAGCCGGGTCGATGGCGCGGCTGGCATATAACAAACGGACCAACATGGCTTCAGCCCTTCCGAGGTATGAGGGACAAGAACTCGCGGCGCAGGTCCGGGTTTTTCAGGAAGGCACCGCGCATGACCGAGTTGATCATCTTGCTGTCCATGTCTTTCACGCCGCGCCAGGACATGCAGTAATGGCTGGCTTCCATGACGATGGCCAGGCCGTCGGGCTGGGTCTTTTCCTGGATCAGGTCGGCGAGTTGCACCACCGCCTCTTCCTGGATTTGCGGACGCCCCATGATCCACTCGGCCAGACGCGCATACTTGGACAGGCCAATCACGTTGGTGTGCTCATTGGGCAGCACGCCAATCCAGATCTGGCCGATGACCGGGCAGAAGTGGTGGCTGCAGGCACTGCGCACCGTGATGGGCCCGACGATCATGAGCTCATTGAGGTGCTCGGCATTGGGAAATTCGGTGATGCTGGGGGCGGGCAGGTAGCGACCCTTGAACACCTCGTTGAGGTACATCTTGGCCACCCGGCGCGCGGTGTTGCCGGTGTTGTGGTCGCGCTCGGTGTCAATCACCAGGCTGCTGAGCACACCCTTCATTTTTTCTTCTACTTCGTCGAGCAGCAACTCGAGCTCACCGGGTTGAATGAACTGCGAAATGTTGTCATTGGCGTTGAAACGTTTGCGCGATGCGTGGATGCGCTCACGGATCTTGACGGAAACCGGAGTCCCCTCTTCGGCATCGTTTGGGTTCATGCTGCTCTGCATTTTCATTAACATGGAATGATATTACCAGTCTTTAAACAGTAAGGTTATAGCTGTGAACTCCCTGAGAAACAAGGGCTGCGTGCTATCAAATCAGTAGTCCCGTCCGGTTAGAAACAGGGCCAGGCGCATCAGGTTGTTGGCCAGGCGGTCCAGTACGCGCTGCCACAGCGGCCGACTGCCAAAGTGGGTCCGGTCAAGCTGCACGCTGTGCTGGGCGATGGCCGCATTGAGCGGCGCCAACAGGGTTTGTGCAAAGGCCGCGTCGTCCACCACCACATTGGCCTCACGCGCCAACAACAGGCTCAAGGGGTCCAGGTTGGAGGAGCCCACCGTGGCCCAATGGCCATCGATCACTGCCACCTTGGCATGCAGGAAGCCGGTTTGGTACTCATGGATCTCCACACCCGCGTCGAGTAACGCGCCGTAAACCGGTTTGGCAGCGTGGAACTGCATGAAGAACTCGTAGCGCCCCTGCAACAACAGACGCACCCGCACGCCGCGCTGCACCGCATGCACCAGGGACCGGCGCAACTTGGCACCGGGCAGAAAGTAGGCGTTGGAAATCACCACCTCCTGTTTGGCGCGGGCGATCGCCGCGCGGTAGGCGCGCTCAATGCGGGTGCGGTTGCGCAGGTTGTCACGCAGCAGCAGCGCCGCCTGCATGCCGCCTGTGCTGTCCGAGGCGGCCCCCTTGCCGCCGGTGGGCACCACGGCCACGCGCTCCAGGCTGCGTTTGGCGCCACGAAACTCGCCACGCTCGAGCTGGCGTGTGGCCTGCAGGCGCTGCCAGAACTGGTCCATGGTCTGGTAGATGTCGGCCACCAATGGCCCGCTCACCTGCACCGCAAAGTCGAGGCGACGCGAGGTCTGCAGGCCGTGGCTGAGCTCGACAAAATCATCCAGCACATTGATGCCGCCACAAAAGGCCAGTGCCCGGTCCACCACGCAGAGCTTGCGGTGCAGGCGGCGCCAGCGCCCCGGTATCAGAAGGCCCAGGGAACCCAGGGGGGAGAACTGCTGCCACTGCATGCCGCAGGCGCGCATGCGCTCGGTCCAGCGCTGCGGCAAGGTCGGCGTGCCAATGCCGTCCACCACCAGGTACACCGCCACACCCCGCTGGGCCGCGCGCTCCAGAGCGCCCAGCACAGCCTCACCCGTGACGTCGTCATGGAAGATGTAAGTCTCCAGATGGACCTCCAACTGCGCTGCATCCAAAGCTGCCACCAGCGCCGGAAAGAAGGCTTCGCCGGTGGTGAGCAATTGCACGCTGTGGCCGCCGCGCAGGGTGTACATGTCAGACCTGCGGGGCTGTGAGCTCGAATTCCGCAATCAGCGGCAAGTGGTCCGACATGCGCCACCAGATACGGCCTCGCGGCACATGCTGGCTCAGTGGCACCATGCCACGCGCATACACGTGGTCAAACTGCACCAGCGGCAAACGCGCCGGAAAGGTCGGCGTGGGCGTGGCAGAGCAGCTTTGCAAACCCACGCGCACGAGTGCCTGGCTGACCATCGCACCCCAGTCGTTGAAGTCACCCGCCACCAGCAGCGCTGCATGGGCCGGAATTTCCCGTTCGATGTACTGCGCCAGCTGTGCCAGCTGGCGCACACGGCTGGCACGTATCAGCCCCAAATGCACCACCACCACGTGCACGGAATGGCCCTCCACATGGACCTCGGCATGCAGCAGGCCGCGCTGCTCGAAGCGGTGGTCCGACATGTCTTCATGCTGGTCCGACAACACCGGCCAGCACGACAGAATGGCATTGCCATGCTCGCCGTGGCGGGTGATGGCATTGGTGCGATAGACCACGTGGTAGCCCTCGGGCGCCAGGAAATCGGCCTGCGCCTGCTCGGGCCAGTGCGTGAAATAGGCGGCCTCGCGCCGGTGCATTTTGCGCACCTCCTGCAGGCACACGATGTCCGCCTCGAACTGCTCCACCGCATGGCCCAGGTTGTGGATTTCCAGGCGCCGATTCGGCCCCAGACCCTGCACGCCCTTGTGGATGTTGTAGGTGGCAATGCGCAGGCGCGTCATGCCACTTCCCCTTGGCCCTGCATGCCTGCAAAGCGTGGCAGCATCAGGATCGCTTCGGCGTTCGAGGGCGAGAAGCACATCGCCGCTGCCTGTTGATGAGCCAGCCATTGGTAATGGGTGTGCTCGCGCGGGCTCAGCGTCACCGGCGTCCCCACTGGCACTTGCAGGCCGAACACGCGCTCGGTGTTGTACAGCGTGCCCGGTGCATAGCGATGCAGCCAGCGTTCGTAGATGTTGTAGACGTTCTCCAGATGCCAGTCCTGCAGGCCCCCATGCAACGGCGTGCCCTCAGAACAGTCGATGCCGGTTTCCTCCTGCACCTCGCGTATCGCAGTTTCAGCAAAGCTGTGATGCAACGCGTCCTTGCTGCCGGTGACGGATTGCCAGAACACGGTGTCGGGCGTGTCAGCGCGGCGGATCAGCAGCACGTCCAGCGCCGGGGTGTAGATCACCACCAGCACGGACTGCGCAATCTTGAACGGTTTGGTCATAAGAAAAGGGCGCCGAAAAGGCGCCCTTTCATTGTGCACCAGGAGAGTGTGGCCCCCACGGTTGCCCACTGCGTGTGGCGCCCTGCCCCCCATGGGGGCCGCGTTCTGCCTTGGGGCGGCCCGGCGGCAAAACTGCCAGGCCTGCGTGCGCTAGCTCACGCAGGCTTGGCGGCCAGTTCGGTGTTGCGCAGACGGATGTGCAGCTCGCGCAACTGCTTCTCGTCGACCAGGCTGGGCGCTTGCGTGAGCAGGCACTGGGCGCGCTGGGTCTTGGGGAAGGCAATCACATCGCGGATCGACTCGGCCCCGGTCATCATGGTGACGATGCGGTCCAGGCCAAAGGCCAGGCCACCGTGCGGAGGCGCGCCGTACTGCAGGGCGTCGAGCAAAAAGCCAAATTTGATTTGCGCTTCTTCGGGCGTGATCTTCAGGGCATCGAACACTTTTTGCTGCACATCGGCGCGGTGGATACGCACCGAGCCGCCGCCCATCTCCCAGCCGTTCAAGACCATGTCGTAGCCCTGCGAGATGCACTTCTCGGGCGCGGTGACCATCCAGTCCTCGTGCCCTTCCTTCGGCGCGGTGAAGGGGTGGTGCACGGCGGTGTAGCGCTGGTTCTCTTCGTCGAACTCGAACATGGGGAAGTCCACCACCCACAGCGGGCGCCAGCCGGCGGTGAACAGGCCGTTCTTCTTGCCGAACTCGCTGTGGCCGATCTTGATGCGCAGGGCACCGATGGCGTCGTTGACAATCTTCTCTTTGTCCGCGCCAAAGAAAATCAGGTCGCCGTCCTGTGCGCCGCTGCGTGCCAGCACTTCGGCCAACGCCTTGTCGTGCAGGTTCTTGACGATGGGGCTTTGCAGGCCATCGCGGCCCTTGCTCAGGTCATTGACGCGGATATAGGCCAGGCCCTTGGCGCCGTAAATCTTGACGAACTCGGTGTAGGCGTCGATCTCGCCACGGCTGATGCCACCGCCCTCCTTGGAGCCGCCGGGCACGCGCAGGGCCACCACGCGGCCGCCCTTCATGGTGGCCGCACCGGAGAAGACCTTGAAGTCCACATCGGCCATGACGTCGGTGACCTCGGTGAACTGCAGGTTCACGCGCAGGTCGGGCTTGTCCGAGCCGTACAGGCGCGCGGCGTCCTGGTAGGTCATGACCGGGAACGCGCCCAGGTCCACCCCAATGGTGTTCTTGAAGACGGTGGTGATCATGCCCTGGAACATGTCGCGGATGTCTTCTTCGCTCAGGAACGAGGTCTCGATATCGATCTGGGTGAACTCGGGCTGACGGTCGGCGCGCAGGTCTTCGTCACGGAAGCATTTCGTAATTTGGTAGTAGCGATCGAAACCGGCCACCATCAGCAGCTGCTTGAACAGCTGGGGCGATTGCGGCAGCGCAAAGAAATGGCCGTCGTGCACGCGGCTGGGCACCAGGTAGTCACGCGCACCTTCGGGCGTGCTTTTCGTGAGCATGGGGGTTTCGATATCGACAAAACCGTTGGCGTCCAAAAATTTGCGCACTTCCATGGCCACGCGGTAGCGCAGCATCAGGTTGTTTTGCATGTAGGGGCGGCGCAAGTCCAGCACGCGGTGGGTGAGCCGCGTGGTTTCCGACAGGTTGTCATCATCGAGTTGGAACGGCGGCGTGACCGAGGGGTTGAGCACCTTGAATTCGTGGCACAGCACTTCGATCTTGCCGCTCTTGAGGTTGTCATTGGCTGTGCCTTCGGGGCGCGCGCGCACCAGGCCAATGATTTGCACGCAGAACTCGTTGCGCACGCCTTCGGCCACCTTGAACATGTCGGCGCGGTCGGGGTCGCAGACCACTTGGCACTGGCCTTCACGGTCGCGCAGGTCCACAAAGATCACGCCGCCGTGGTCGCGGCGGCGATTCACCCAGCCGCACAGGGTAACGGTTTGGCCCAGCAGGGCTTCGGTCACAAGACCGCAATAGTGGGAGCGCATGGCCATGGCTTGCTTTCAGAACGCTGCACTGACGGCAGCTGGTTTTATAAAGAGGTGTCGGGAAGGGCGGCGGCAGGAACGCCGGGGTGCGCATGCACCGTCGGCGCCACCGAGCCCATGGAAATCACGTACGTAAGCGCTTCATCGACGCTCATATTCAGCTCGATCACTTCGGAGCGTGGCAGCATCAAAAAGAAACCGCTGGTCGGGTTGGGGGTGGTGGGCACATACACGCTCACCATGTCCGCACCCAAGTGGCTTTGCACCTCGCCACCGGGCACACCGGTCTGGAAGGCAATGGTCCAGCTGCCCGCACGCGGGTACTGCACCAGCAAGGCGGTGCGAAAGGCATTGCCATTGCTGGAGAACAGCGTGTCCGATACCTTTTTGACGCTGTTGTAGATTGACTTGACGATGGGGATGTTGGTAAACAAAGTGTCCCACTGGCGCAGCCACCAGCGGCCCGCCACATTGGAGACCAGGGCGCCGGTAATGAGCATGCCCGAGACCACCAGCAGCACGCCCAGGCCGGGGATGTGGTGCAGGCGCTCGATCAGTGGGTCCATGTCGGTGGGCGTCACCGCCGCCAGCATGGACAGCATGCCGAAGAACACCGCATCCATCGTGCCCATCAACCACAGCAGCACCCAGATGGTAATGGCCAGGGGCAGCCAGACCATCAGGCCCGTGAGCAGGTATTTTTTGAAGGGCACGGTGGCTCCCGTTGAGGGTAGGTTTAACTGGCGGCCGGGGCGGGCTTGGCTGCAGGGGCTGCGGCAGGCGCGGCCGGTGCCGCAGTTGCCGCGCTGGCAGCGCCCTCAGTGGACGTGGCTGCGGGTGCCGTCTCGCCACCGGCTGCCGGTGCCACAGCCGTACTGGGCGCTGCGCCCGCGCCCTTGAAATCAGTGGCATACCAGCCTGAGCCCTTGAGCTGAAAGCCCGCAGCGGTGACCTGCTTCTGGAACGCAGCCTGGCTGCAGGAGGGGCAATCGGTCAGCGGTGCGTCCGACATCTTTTGCAGGACGTCCTTGGCAAACCCGCAGGACTCGCATTTGTAAGCGTATATGGGCATGGTTTTAAGGCTTTGACGGTGGGTGCAAAGCCTTCAATTATAGAGGCGCGCCTAAAAAGGCCGGACCCGCAGCAGAATCTGCATCACCACCAGACCCACGGAAAAACCGATGACCATGGCAATCAGCCATTGCAGCATGCGGTTGGTGCGCTTTTGCTCCTGCAGCAGCTCGGCCACCAGTTTGTCAGAGCCGGTGTTTTCGGGCCCGCGCTTGAGGTAGTGGTGCACCAGCATGGGCAACTCGGGCAACAACTTGGCATAGTGCGGTGCCTGCGCCTTGAGCTGTTGCCAGAACTTTTGCGGCCCCACCTGGCCCAGCATCCATTTCTCCAGAAACGGCTTGGCCGTGGCCCACAGGTCCAGGTCGGGGTCGAGCTCGCGGCCCAGGCCTTCGATGTTGAGCAAGGTTTTTTGCAGCAGTACCAGCTGCGGCTGGATTTCCACCTGAAAGCGGCGCGACACCTGGAACAGGCGCATCAGCAGCACGCCCAGTGAAATTTCTTTCAGCGGCCGGTCGAAATAGGGCTCGCAGACCGCACGCACCGAGGCTTCCAGCTCGTCCACCCGGGTGCTGGCCGGCACCCAGCCGGATTCAATGTGCAACTCGGCCACGCGCTTGTAATCGCGCCGAAAGAAGGCCACAAAGTTCTGCGCCAGATACTCCTTGTCGACCTCGGTAAGCGTGCCCACGATGCCGAAGTCCAGCGAGATGTAGCGGCCAAAGGTGTCCTTGGCGAGGCTGACCTGGATGTTGCCGGGGTGCATGTCGGCGTGAAAAAAACCATCGCGAAAGACCTGGGTGAAGAACAGGGTGACACCATCGCGCGCCAGCTTTTTGATGTCCACGCCGGCTGCGCGCAGGCGTTCC
>CANCCF010000095.1 GCA_947374485.1 Comamonadaceae bacterium
GGGGTGAAAGGGGAGCCAAAACGGACAGCCGATTTTGCTTTTTCACGTCGGCTAAGGGACAAATTCAAGTGATGCGCGTGGGTACGCCAAGGCTTGTACTGCTCCGCTCACAGGGTCCGCACGTCCGCGCGCGCTGCGCCTGTTAAACCATAGCCGAAGCGACATAACCAAATCGGCTGTCCGCTTTGGCTCCCTTTCCGCCCCGGCGGGGGTGGAAAGGGCGGGGGGATAGGGGGGGACTACAAAAGCCCCGCAGGGAGTAACCCAACCCATCCAGTGAAACCCCGCAAACCTACAATGAGCAGATGTTTGTACACCTGCGCCTCCACACCGAGTTTTCCGTCATCGACTCCACCTGCCGCATTGATGAAGTCGTCAAAGCCGCAGCCAAGGACCGCCAGCCCGCGCTGGCCATTACCGACCTCTCCAACCTGTTTGGCGCCCTGAAGCTCTACAAGGAAGCGCGCGGCAAGGGCATCAAGCCTCTCTTGGGCGCGGAGATCGTGCTCGAAGGCTTGGGCGGCGATCTGCTGGCCACCTCGCGCATGGTGCTGCTGGTGCAAAACAAGCAGGGCTACCTGAACATTTCCGAACTGATTGCCCGTGCCTACACGCAAAACGTGCAGATCACCGGCGGCAAGCAGATGGCCGTGGTCAAGCTCGCCTGGCTGAAGGAACTCAACGAAGGCCTGATTGCGCTCTCGGGCGCTCAGGCCGGTCCCGTGGGTCAGGCGCTGGTGCAGGGCGACACGGCCCGCGCGCATGACGTGGCCCTGCAACTCTCCAGCCTCTTCACGCACCGTTTTTACCTGGAACTGCAGCGGGCAGGTCGCCCCGAGGATGAGCCGCAGGTGATGGCGGCGGTGCAACTGGCCGCGCGCATGAAGCTGCCGGTGGTGGCCACGCATCCGATCCAGTTCACCGAGCCCGAAGACTTTGAGGCGCACGAGGCGCGCGTGTGCATTGCCGATGGCGAAATTCTGGGCAACGCCAAGCGGGTGCGCCGCTTTACCCGCGAGCAGTATTTCAAAACCGCCGAGCAGATGGAGGCACTGTTTGCCGACATTCCCTCGGCCATTGCCAACACGCTGGAGATTGCCAAGCGCTGCAGCCTGACCCTGGTGCTGGGCAAGCCGCAGCTGCCTGAGTTCCCCACGCCGCTGGTGGACGGCGTGCGCATGACGCCGGACGACTACTTCCGCTACACCTCGCATGAGGGCCTCAAGGAGCGCATGCTGCACCTCTATCCGGATGCGGCCGAGCGCGAGAGCCGGATGCCGGAATATGTGGAGCGCCTGGAATTCGAGCTCACCACCATTCTAAAAATGGGCTTCCCCGGCTACTTCCTGATCGTGGGCGACTTCATCAACTGGGCCAAGAAGAACGGCTGCCCGGTGGGGCCGGGGCGAGGTTCTGGTGCGGGCTCACTCGTGGCCTACGCGCTCAAGATCACCGATCTGGACCCGATCAAGTACAAGCTGCTGTTCGAGCGTTTTCTGAATCCGGAGCGGGTGTCCATGCCCGACTTCGACATCGACTTCTGCCAGACCAACCGCAATCTGGTAATCGACTATGTGAAGGACAAATACGGCAAGGACGCGGTGAGCCAGATCGCCACCTTCGGCACCATGGCCGCGCGCGGCGTGGTGCGCGACGTGGGCCGCGTGCTGGACATGAGCTACACCTTTTGCGATGGCATCAGCAAGCTCATCCCCAACAAGCCCGGCACCAACGTCACCCTGCAGTTGCCGCCCACCGACGGCAAGAAGAACGACAAGTATGTGTACGCCTCCGAGGCCGAGCCGATACTGGCCGAGCGCGAAGCCAAGGAAGAAGACGTCAAGACCCTGCTGGAGCTGGCGCGCAAGCTCGAAGGACTGACCCGCAACATCGGCATGCACGCCGGTGGCGTCTTGATCGCGCCCGGCAAGCTCACGGACTTTTGCCCGCTCTACCAGCAGCCCGGCAGCGAGTCGGCGGTCAGCCAGTACGACAAGGACGACGTGGAGGCCATTGGCCTGGTGAAGTTCGACTTTTTGGGCTTGGCCACGCTCACCATTCTGGAGATCGCGCGCGAGTTCATCATCAAGCGCCATCCGGGGCAGGAAAATTTTGCTTATGAAAACCTGCCGCTGGATGACGCCAAGGTCTACCGCCTGTTTTCCGAGGGCAAGACCGAGGCTGTGTTCCAGTTTGAAAGCCGCGGCATGCAGGGCATGCTTAGAGATGCCAAGCCTACGCGCCTGGAAGACCTGATTGCCCTGAACGCCCTGTACCGCCCCGGCCCCATGGACCTGATCCCCAGCTTTGTGGCGCGCAAGCACGGGCGTGAGGTGATCGAGTACCCGCACCCGCTGGTGGCCGAGATGCTGAGTGAAACCTACGGCATCATGGTCTACCAGGAGCAGGTGATGCAGACCGCGCAGATTCTGGGCGGCTATTCCCTGGGCGGCGCCGACATGCTGCGTCGGGCCATGGGCAAGAAGAAGGCCGAGGAGATGGCCGAGCACCGCGCCATCTTCCGCGTGGGTGCGGCCAAGAACGACATCAGTGAACAAAAGGCCGACGAGGTCTTTGACCTGATGGAGAAGTTCGCCGGCTACGGCTTCAACAAGTCGCACGCTGCTGCGTACTCGCTGCTGGCCTACCACACGGCCTGGATCAAGGTGCACTACACGGCCGAGTTCTTTTGCGCCAATATGACGGTGGAAATGGACGACACCGACAAGCTCAAAGTCTTGTTTGAGGACGCCGAAAAGCTGGGCCTGAGCTTTGAGCCGCCGAATGTGAACCGCGGCTTCCACCGTTTTGAGCCCATCTCCGACAAACAAATCCGCTACGGCCTGGGCGCCATCAAGGGCACGGGCCAGCAAGCCATTGAAGCCATCGTGGCGGCGCGCGAGGGCAGGGGGCCGACAGCAGAGGCCGGGCCGTTTACGAGCCTGTTTGATTTCGCCCGCCGCGTGGAGCGTGCCCGCATCAACAAGCGCTGCGTGGAAGCGCTCATCAAGGCCGGTGCCTTTGACACCCTGCAACTCAACCGCGCCAGCCTGGTCGCGTCCATTGACCGGGCCTTTGATTTCGCTGCAGCTTCGCATGCCAACGCCAACCAGGTTGGCCTGTTCGACATGGGTGATGACGACCACGGCTCCAGCACGCAGGAGCCGGACCTGGTGGAAGTCATGCCCTGGGGCATCAAGGAGCGCCTCACGTTCGAGAAAACGGCGGTGGGCTTTTATCTTTCGGGCCACCTGTTTGACGAGGTGGCCACCGAGGTGCGCAAATTTGCCAAGCGCCCGATTGAAGAACTGCTGGAAACGCGCGAGCCGCAGTTGCTGGCCGGCATTGTGAATGACCTGCGCGTGATCAACGGCCAGCGCGGCAAGCTCGGCCTGTTCAAGCTGGACGACAAGTCCGCCACCATCGAGGCGCGGGCCGATGAGGCGCTGCTGAACGCGCACAAGGGCCTGTTGAAAGACGACGAACTCATCATCGCCATGGGCAAGGCCCAGCCGGACCGTTTTTCGGGTGGCATGCAGTTCACCATCCAGCAAATCTGGAGCCTGGAGCAGGCGCGCTGCCGCTTTGGCAAGTACCTCAAGGTAGCAGTCAACGGTCGCGCGCCCGATATCGCCCGCCTGCTGAAGGAATTTCCGGCGCAGCGCGAGCAGTCGGAGCAGGGTGAGCTGGTTCGGGGCTTAAGCGTGCGCCTGCAGGTGCTGCGTGCGGTGAACGCACCGGTGGATGGTTGTTCGGGTGCCGAGGCGATGCTGGCCCTGGGGGAGGAGGCGCGCTTTTACCCCACGGACGCGGCGCTGGCCAGCTGGCGGGCGCAGGCGGACCAGGGGCGGGCGGTGATTGCCTACGAGTAACAGGCGACTCAGAACAAAGCAGGCTCTAAATGAGATAGACTCTCATTTAGATCGGCGCCCTTCCAGCTTGTTGAGGGGGCGCTCCATACAGGAACTGCCATGCTTTTGTCCCAACTGCCCAACGGTGCCCATGCACTGGTCGATCGTGTCTTCAGTGGTACGCCGGAGGTTAACGGTGCCGTCATGCAGCGACTCGAAGAGTTGGGCTTCATTTCCGGTGAGCCGGTGCAGATGCTCAGGCGGGGCCCCGGCGGGCGCGAACCGCTGGCGGTGCAGATTGGCGAGACCCTCTTTGCCCTGCGTCTGGTGGAGGCGCAGAGCATTGAGGTCAAGGTTCCAGAGGCACGGGCTGCCTTCAGCAGGGCCTGAAGCACCATGTCCTACCTGATGTCTTCCGCTCCCAAAGTGATTGCCTTGGTGGGCAACCCCAATTGTGGCAAAACCGCGTTGTTCAACCTGCTTACCGGTGCGCGCCAGAAGGTGGCCAACTACGCTGGAGTGACTGTGGAGCGCAAAGTCGGTTCCATGCGCCTGGGCAATGGTCAGGTAGTGTCCGTGGTGGACCTGCCGGGCTCTTACAGCATGAACCCTTCCACGCCAGATGAGCGGGTGATGATGGAGGTGATCACAGGGCAGCGTGCCGGTGAGGCAGTGCCCGACACCATTATTGCCGTGGTGGATGCCACCAATCTGCGCATGAATCTGCGCCTGGTATTGGAACTGGCGCGCCTGGGCAAGCCACTGATCGTGGCCCTGAACATGGTCGATGTGGCGCGTGCCAACGGTCTCCACATCGACGTGAAGCTGCTCTCCCGCGAGCTGGGTTGCCCTGTCGTGGCCACCGTTGCGGTCAAGCACAATGGCCATGCGGCGCTGCTGGCACAACTGGAACAGCAGCTTGACGAGTTGCCGGCGGCGGGCAGCCCCGAAACCCTGGCGCCCGGTGCTTTGGATGAGGTGAACTCCTTTCCCGAGCCACTCAGCGCCGCCGAACTGCAAAGGCGTGTGCGCCGTATTCTGTCCAAGGTCGCGCCCCAGGTACCCAAGCTGGCGCGATTCCAGTACCGCATCGATGCCGTGGTCATGCACCCATTCTGGGGGCTGGTGCTGCTGGCCACCGTGCTCTTCCTGATTTTCCAGGCCGTTTTCACCTGGGCCACTGTGCCCATGGACGCGATCAAGATTACGGTGACAGCTACCGGTGAATGGATCAACGGCCACATGGCGGACGGCCCTCTGCGCAGCTTGCTGGTGGACGGGGTGGTGGCTGGTGTGGGCGGTGTGCTGGTGTTCTTGCCGCAAATTTTGATTCTGTTTTTCTTCGTCCTGCTGCTGGAGGATTCGGGCTACCTGCCGCGCGCCGCCTTTCTGCTGGACAACCTGATGGGCAAGGTAGGCCTGTCGGGCCGCGCCTTTATTCCGCTCCTGTCGAGCTTTGCGTGCGCCATTCCCGGCATCATGGCCACGCGCACCATTGCCAACTGGAAGGACCGGTTGGCCACCATCATGGTCGCACCCCTCATGACCTGTTCCGCGCGGCTGCCGGTGTATGCGCTGCTGATTGGCGCCTTCGTGCCCGCGCGCCAGGTGGGCTGGTTTGACCTGCGCGGCCTGACCCTCTTTGCCCTGTATGTCGCAGGCGTTGCCAGCGCCATGGCCGTGGCCTGGGTCTTCAAGCGGGTGTGGATGAAGTCGCACTACCAGCCGCTGATGCTGGAACTGCCGCCCTATCGCAAGCCCAACCTGCGCAACCTGGGCCTGGGCCTGTGGGAGCGTGCCCGCATCTTCATGAGCCGGGTGGGCGGCATCATCTTTTCGTTGATGGTGATTCTGTGGTTCTTCTCCACCTTCCCCGGCCCGCCCGCGGGCTGGGACGCAAGCCAAGGCCCGGCCATCCAGTACAGCCTGGCGGGCATGCTGGGTCATGCGCTGGAATATGTGTTTGCACCCATTGGTTTCAACTGGCAAATCAGCATTGCGCTGGTGCCGGGCCTGGCGGCGCGTGAGGTGGCCGTGGGTGCCCTGGGCACAGTGTATTCGCTCTCGGCCGCAGACAGTGGCGTGGCAGATTCACTGGCGCCGGTCATTGCGCAGGGCTGGTCGCTGGCCACTGCGTATTCGCTCCTGGCCTGGTATGTGTTTGCACCGCAATGCCTGTCTACGCTGGCGGTGGTGCGGCGCGAGACCAATTCGTGGAAGTACCCGTTGATCATGGCGGGTTACCTGTTTGCACTGGCGTATGTGGCGGCTTTTGCCACGTACCGCATCAGCCTGGCTTTGGCAGCGTAGGAGAGCATGCAAAACCTGGTGGTGTCAGTGTTGGTAGCGGGCTGCTTTGTCTATGCACTCTGGACCTTGGGCCCCAAGGCAGCGCGCAAGCGCTTGGCTGTGGCCCTGTTGGACTGGAAGCTGCCGTTACCAGAGGTGTTGAAGAGGCCCTTGGCGGCTGCAGCCAGCCCCGGTGGTGGCTGCGGCTGCAACGGCTGTGACCGCAGCCAGGCTAAAAATCCGGCCAGCGCCGGGCCGAAGCCCGTGCTGATTGTGCGCAAGCGTCAGGGTTAACGGGCCACTTCCTGGGCCGACCAGATGATGGTCATGGGCGAGGGTGCGCGACCGTTCTCATCAAGCGGCAGGCGCTCGGCCTTGTCGATGGCATTCAGCGCTGCCTCATCCCACGATTTGGTGCCGCTGGGCTTGGTGATTCTGCGGCTCAGGATGCTGCCGTCAGAGGCCGTGCGGACCTCGATCTCGGTGACGGGGTTGCCGCTGACGGTTTCTGTGTAGGTGTGGAAGCGCTTGATATACGCCCGTATGCGGCCCTGGTAGCTGGCCGACAAGGACTTGGATTCGAGTGAGGTGCTGGTGGAATTGGCTGCACCCGTGCCGCCAGCTCCCGCCAGCCCTTCCATGCGCTTGATGGCCTTCTGGCGCTGGTCGGCGAGTTGCTGGGCGTCCTTCTGGTCCTGCTTGCGTTGTTCTTCTTTGGCGCGGGCCAGCTTGTCTGCCTGTTCTTTTTTGAGCTTTTCCTCTTTGAGTTTGTCCAGTTCGGCGAGTTTTTTCTTCTCTAGCGCCTGCTTGTCCTTGTCCTTTTTCTCTTGCTCCTTTTTCTCCAGGGCAAGCTTCTTTTCCTTCAGCGCCTTGTCTATTTCTTTCTGCTTTTCCCGGGCCAGCGCGATGTCGGCCTGCGCCTTCAGTGCGGCATCGGGTCGGGGCGTGGGCAGTGGTTCGGGCTTGGGCGCGGGGGGGGCCGGCTTTGGTGGCGAGGGCACCGGTTCAGGCTCTGGCAGGGGTGCGGGGGCGGCGGCTTCTACCGGCACGGCAGACCACAGCTCCGCCTCGAAGGTCTGTTGCACCGGGTCGCTCTTCCACTGCACACCCACGCTCAGCACGGCCAGCAACACGCCGTGGGCCAGGATGGCCAGCGCCAGCGCGCGCAGACTGCCACGCGTGTGTGGCGGCGCAAATTCGAGGTGGGGGGCGGTGGATGCCATGTGCTCGGATGCCTTGGGTGTGCGCCTAGTTGACCAGTTGCACCGACAAGCCCACACGCTGGATACCCGCGCGCTGCAGGGTGTCCATGACGCGCACCACGCTCTCGTACTTCACGTTCTTGTCGGCGCTGATGACCACGGCGGTGTTGGCGGCAGCGGCACTGTCTTTGGCGCCTTGCGCACTGCGCACGGCGGCGGCCAGGCCTGTGAGGTCCACCGGCGAAGTCTTGTCGGCGGACTTGAGTTCGAGCTTGTCGTTTTTGCTGACGATGACCTGGATGATCTGGTCGGGCTGGCGCGAGGCCTTGCCCACGCTGGGCAGGTCGATCAGGCTGGGGGTGATCAGCGGTGCGGTGACCATGAAGATGATCAGCAGCACCAGCATCACATCAATGAAGGGCACCATGTTGATCTCGTTGATGGTGCGGCGTCCCCCGCGTCCCCGGCTGGCTACTCCTGGCATGGTGTATTCCTTTTGCGGATGGCTTGGGCTGACTTAGCGGGTGGCTGCAACGGGAGAGGGTTGCGCGGCCTGCGCGCTCACATTGCGCTGCAAGATGTTGGAGAACTCTTCAATAAAGGTCTCTTGCTGGATGGCGATGCGGTCCAGGTCGCGGGCAAAGCGGTTGTAGGCCACGACTGCCGGAATGGCGGCAAACAGGCCGATAGCCGTGGCCACCAGCGCCTCGGCAATGCCGGGTGCCACCGTGGCTAGCGTCACTTGCGTGAGCGAGGCTAAGCCCACAAAGGCGTGCATGATGCCCCACACCGTGCCGAACAGGCCCACATAGGGTGACACCGAACCCACCGAGGCCAGGAAGGAGAGATTCACCTCCACCTCGTCCATCTCGCGCTGGAAGCTCGCACGCATGGCGCGCCGCGCGCCGTCCATCAGCGTGCCCACGTCGGTGATGCGGCGCTCGCGCAGCTTCTGGTATTCGCGCATGCCGCTGACAAAAATGCGTTCCATGGGGCCGCACTCGGCCGCGCGCTTGGCGGCGGCATTGGCCAGCTCGCTCAGGCTGGCGCCCGACCAGAAATTGCGCTCGAACTCTTCGTTCTGGTTCTTCACCTTTTTGAGCGAAAACAGCTTGCGGAAGATTGCCGCCCAGCTGGAGATGGACACCAGCATCAGCAGCAGCATGACGGCTTGCACCACGGCGCTGGCGTTGAGCACCAGGTGGAGTATGGAGAGGTCTTGGTTCATGGTGGTGTTTCAGTGGGTCAGGCCAAAAGGGTACGCAGGCGTTCAACAGCAGTCTGCAAATGGGCCATCGAACTTGCGGTGGAAAAACGGATGAATTGGGCCGTCTGAGCGCTGCCAAAGTCGCGCCCCGGGGTGACTGCCACATGGGCCCGGTGCATGACTTCAAACGCAAAGTCCCAGCTGCCCTGGATGCCCAGCCTGTCGCAAGCCGCGCTGCAGTCGGCCCAGGCGTAAAAGGCGCCGTCCGGCATGACCGGCACGTTCAAGCCCAGGGCATGGAGTGCGGGAATGAAGTAGTCGCGCCGGGCCTGGAATTCGGCTCGTCGCTGTTCGTACAGTGCGATGCTCTCGGGCTCAAAGCAGGCCAGGGCCGCGTACTGCGCAATGCTGCTGGGGCAGATGAACAGGTTTTGCGCCAGGCGCTCAATGGTGGGCACCAGCACCTCGGGCACCACCATCCAGCCCAGGCGCCAGCCGGTCATGTTGAAGTACTTGCTGAAGCTGTTGAGGCTGATGATGGAGTCATCCAGCGCCAGGACGGTCTGGCCGTATTGCGCATCAAAGCTCAGCGGCAGGTAGATTTCATCCACCAATGTGATGCCGCCGTGGCCTTTGACCACCTGCTGGATACGGTGCAACTCCTCCGGGTGGATGGAGGTGCCCGTGGGGTTGGAGGGCGAGGCCAGCAGCACGCCCCGCGTGCGCGGCCCCCAGGCGGCCTGCACCTTGTCCGCGCTCAGTTGAAAACGCTCGGCTGCGGTGGTGGGCAGCAGCACGGCTTTGCCACCGGCCGCGCTGACGAAGTGCCGGTTGCACGGGTAGCTGGGGTCGGGCATCAGCACCTCATCACCCGCATCAATCAGCGCCATGCAGGCCAGGTGCAGTGCGGCAGAGGCACCGGCGGTCACCACAATGCGGCCGGCCGCCACCTGCACGCCAAAGCGGGCGAGGTACCAGGCGGAAATGCGTTCGCGCAGAGCCATCAGGCCCAGGGCAGGGGTGTACTGCGTCAGGCCGTCCCGCACTGCGCGGGCGGCGGCCTCTTGCACCAGGGGTGGTGCGGTGAAGTCCGGCTCGCCAATGTTCAGGAACACCATGGGGCTGTTGGTGTTCGAAACAGTGCGGCCCAGGTCGGCCGCGGCCTTGGCCACTTCCATCACGTAAAACGGCTCGATGTTTTGGGCGCGCTCGGAGATCTGCATGGATGCGGTGCTGCGATTCGTCTGGGGATTAGCGCGGTTTTTTGTTGCGGTCGGACTCGACCTCCAGCGCACGCAATTGCGGTGCCAAACCGTTGAGCACCGCATTCACGTACTTGTGGCCGTCAGTGCCGCCAAATTCCTTGGCCAGCTCCACGCACTCGTTGATCACCACGCGCCAGGGCACGTCCAGGCAGTGCTGCATCTCGTAGACGCCAATCCACATCACGGCGTGTTCGATCGGCGAAATCTCACCCCAGGGGCGGTCCAGCAGCGGCTGGATCAGCACGTCGAGCTGGCGGGCCTCGTCTGCGCAGCCATGCAGCAAGGCATCGAAGTGGGCCGCATCGGCCTTGTTGAAGCCAGCCAGGTCGCGGGTGAAGGTGTCCACCTCGTCCACCGGGTTGCAGCCGACAATGAACTGGTAGAGGCCTTGCACCGCAAATTCGCGGGCACGGCTGCGGTCGGACTTGCTGCCCGCCTTGCGCGCGCCGGTGCTGGTAACGCCGGTACGCGGTTGGCGCGGCGGGCGCGCCGGGCTGGAAGGGTGGTTGAAATCGGTCATCAAAGGGTCTCCAGCAGGTTGGCCATTTCAACGGCGACGCGGGCCGCATCGCGCCCTTTGTCGGACTGGCGGGCCACGGCCTGTTCCAGGTTTTCGGTGGTCAGCACGGCGTTGGCAATGGGGATCTGGTAGTCCAGGCCAATGCGGGTGACGGCAGCACCTGACTCGTTGGCCACCAGCTCGAAGTGGTAGGTCTCGCCACGGATGATGCAGCCCAAGGCGATGAGCGCGTCAAATTCGGCCTTTTCGGCCATGGCCTGCAGGGCCACGGCCACTTCCAGCGCGCCTGGCACGGTGACGTGGGTGATGTGCTTGTCCGACACGCCCAGCACCAGCAGCTCGGCCCGGCAGGCCTCGGCCAGCGCATCGGTGATGTTGGCGTTGAAGCGCGCCTGCACGATGCCGATCTTGAGTTTCTTGCCGTTCATGCGGCTGTCGCCTGCGGCCACGGAGCCTTTGTCTGCGCCAAACATATGGGTGTCCCTTGTGAATGTTTTATTTGCTGATGTAGCCGGTGATTTCCAGGCCATAGCCGGTCATGCTGGGCATGCGGCGGGGGCTGCCCAGGAGGCGCATCTTGTGCACGCCGCACTGGCGCAGCACCTGTGCGCCGATGCCGTAGCTGCGCAGGTCCATGCGGCCACGCTCGGGCGCGTGCGCGGCGCGTGCCGTGCCTTCAAACTGCGAGAGCAACTGCTCGCCGCTCTCGCCACAGTTCAGCAGCACGACCACGCCCTGGCCCTGTTCTGCAATGTAGGACAGGCTGGCCTCCAGGCTCCAGGAGTGCATGGTGCGGCCCACTTCCAGCGCGTCCAGCACCGACAGCGGCTCGTGCACGCGCACGGCTACCGCGTCGTCCGGCTGCCATTCGCCCTTGACCAAAGCCAGGTGGATGCCCCGGCCGGTGGTGTCGCGAAAGGCATGGGCGTTGAAGGGTCCGGCTGCGGTCTGGATGGTGCGCGTGCCGACCTGCTCAATCAGCGATTCGACGCGGCTGCGGTGGGCAATCAGGTCGGCAATGGTGCCTATTTTCAGGCCGTGCTCGGCGGCAAACAGCTGCAAATCGGGCAAGCGCGCCATGGTGCCGTCGTCCTTCATGATTTCGCAGATGACCGATGCCGCTGAGCAACCGGCCATGGCGGCCAGGTCGCAACCGGCCTCCGTGTGCCCGGCGCGCATCAGCACGCCACCGTCCACCGCCTGCAGCGGGAAGATGTGACCGGGCTGCACCAGGTCGGCGGGCACCGCGTTGCGCGCCACGGCGGCCTGCACGGTGCGGGCGCGGTCGGCCGCCGAAATGCCCGTGGTCACACCCTCTGCGGCTTCAATGGACGCGGTAAAGGCCGTGCCCTTTTTGTCGCCATTGCGGGCCGTCATGGGGGGCAGTTGCAGCTTTTCGCAGCGCTCGCGGCTCAGGGTCAGGCAAATCAGGCCCCGGCCATAGCGGGCCATGAAGTTGATGGCCTCGGCCGTCACATGGTCGGCCGCCAGAATCAGGTCGCCTTCGTTTTCGCGGTCTTCTTCGTCCACCAGAATCACGATCTTGCCCGCGCGCATGTCGGCCACGATGTCTTCAATGGGGGAGATAGGAACGGGGTGCAATGCAGTCATGGCTTGAAAGTCTCAGTTCAATGGGGTCAATTGGCGGGGCTTGGTGTGGCAGGTGCCGTCAGCATGCGTTCCACATAGCGCGCAATCAGGTCAATTTCAAGGTTGACGAGTGTGCCGGACTGCAAGGCATACAGGGCGGTGTTTTCCACGGTATGAGGAATCAGGTTGATGCTGACTTCGCAGCCGTCGGGCAAATCGGCAACCCGATTGACGGTGAGGCTGACGCCATTGATAACGATGGAGCCCTTGTAGGCCAGAAACTTGCCAAGCGCGGCAGGTGTCAGCACGCGCAGGTGCCAGCTTTCGCCAACCTGGGAAAAGTGCGTCACGGTGCCTATGCCGTCCACATGGCCGGATACCAGGTGGCCGCCCAGGCGATCGTTGGCGCGCAGGGCTTTCTCCAGGTTGATCGGGCCTGTCAGGTCAAGGCCAGCGGTCTTGTCCAGCGACTCTGCAGAAATGTCCACAGTGAACTGCCACTCGGTCTGGTTCAATGAGGTGACGGTCATACAGGCGCCGTTGAGCGCAATGCTGTCACCCAGGCCAACGTCTTGCAGGTAGTCCGCAGGGCAGGAGATGGTCAGGCGCTTGCCGTGCGTTGAAGAGCTGCCCAAGGCGTGAACGGCGGCGATGCGCCCTACGCCGGTAATGATTCCGGTAAACATGCCGCTATTTTCGCAGGGATTGGGCTCAGGGCCTGAGCCGGGGCATAAACAGGCAAATTAAAAATCGTCACGGCCGGTAACCCGCGCGAGGATGCGCAGATCAGGCCCCACCATGTCGGTGCTCTTGAAGTCCAGCTGCAAGGCCTGGGCCAGGTTGGTCAGCGGCCCGAAGTGCGCCATGTCGGCACCCTGGCCCATAAGCTTGGGTGCGAGGTAAATCAGCAATTCGTCCACCAGGCCCTCGCGCACGAACGAGCCATTGAGCTTGTGGCCGGCTTCCACATGCAGCTCGTTGATCTCGCGCTGGCCCAGGTCACGCAGCATGGCTGTCAAATCCACTTTGTGGGTGGCGGCGCCATCGGTGTGGCGCCCGGGCAGGTAGATGACGGTGGCGCCCTTGGCGCTCAGCGCCTTGGCCTTGGCGGCGTCTTCAAGTGCCGCATAAATGAAAAGCTGGCGGCCTTCAATAAAGATGGGTGAATCCAGCGGCGTCTGCAGTGCACTGTCTACCACCACCAGGTGGGGCTGCCGTTGCGTTGTAACCAGACGCACATCCAATCGGGGCCTGTCTTGCAGCACGGTGCCTATACCCGTGAGGACGGCGCTGGAGCGGGCTCGCCAGGCGTGGCCATCGGCGCGCGCCTCGGGCGAGGTGATCCATTGGCTCGTTCCGTTGGGCAGCGCCGTCTTGCCATCCAGGGAGGCTGCGATCTTCATGCGCACCCAAGGCACCTTGCGGACCATGCGGCTGAAAAAACCGATGTTGAGTTCGCGGGACTGGATGGCCAAGGGGTGATCGGGCGCCAGCACTTCCACCGCGACCCCGGCCGCGCGCAGGCGGTCAAAACCCTGGCCGGCCACCAAGGGGTTGGGGTCGGTGTTGGTGGCGACTACTTTTTGGATACCTGCGGCAAGCAGTGCGTCACAGCAGGGGCCGGTACGGCCATGGTGGGAGCAGGGCTCCAGAGTGACATAGGCGGTGGCACCCTGAACTGTGTGGCCATGGGCCGCAGCATCCCGCAGCGCCATGATTTCGGCGTGGGGGCCGCCAGCTTCTTGGGTGTGGCCTTGGCCGAGCAGGGTGCCGCCCGGGGTGGTGAGGACGCAGCCTACGCGGGGGTTGGGCTCAGAGACCCGCAGGGCTGCACGGGCCAGAGTGCAGGCTGTTTCAAGATGGATGTAAGGCATAGCCCGCCGCTTATTCCCTCAGTTGTGCCATTGGTCGCATGGGGCTGACTGTACTGTGGCCCTGGCGTCTAAGCTTGAAAAATCGAACAAAAAGGTGCCGCCGGTATGTTTTCACTCCTCGCCCGAACGATCTGCCGCATGCCCGGGCGTGGCCCGGTCTCGCAGAGGGGCGTTACGGCCATTGAGTTGTTGATCGTGATTGCCATAGTCGGTATTTTGGCAATGGTCGCTGCGCCGTCCTTTCGGGCAACCATGCTGACCCTGAGGCAGCGCTCAGCCTTGGCGATTTTGCTGGACGATCTCAATCGGGCCAAGGGAGAGGCCATCAAGCGCAATGCACGGGTCCTGGTCTGTGCCCGCAACACCGCAGGCACCGACTGCGCCGCTTCTGCCAGTTGGCAGGCGGGTTGGCTGGTGTGCACTGAAGACTCGGCCAATCTCAACTACTGCCTGGCGGGCAGCAGCACCGCGCCCAACCCGCTGGCCGTGCGGCCCGCCGTGGATGCCAGCCTGACACTGGTCAAGGCCGGGGGCGTCAGTACCGAACCTGTTCGTTTCAGTGCCAATAGTTCGGCAAGTGCGGCCACTCTG
>CANCCF010000096.1 GCA_947374485.1 Comamonadaceae bacterium
CCGGCACATCTCCGGCACCGGTAGACCAGCCTCAACACGTTTCAGGGCAGCCATGATCTGGCTGTCGGTAAATCTTGACTTCTTCACGTAGAACTTCCTTCTTAGAAAATTCTACTTCTCGGACCTTTGGTTTATCGGGGGGATTACCCCCCCAACCCCCTCGCCCCGCCGGGCGAGGGGGCGCTTAATGCGGACAGCCGATTTGGTTGATTCGCGCCGGATACGGAATTACGGGCGAGGCGTTACCAACGCTCCTTCGCTTGCAAAGCTCACGCCTATAGTTCCGAGCGCCGAAGACAGCACGGTAGCAATCGAAAAGTGTCTGGGCCTCACCCGCCGTTAATCCTTGACCGAAGCACACATACAAAATGGGCTGTCCGACTTGGCTCCCCTTTCACCCCGACGGGGGTGAAAGGGGCGGGGGGGATAGGGGGGAAACGGGTGCAGGTCCCCACTCCCCCCAACCCCCTCGCCCCGCCCGGCGAGGGGGCGCTTAATGCGGACAGCCGATTTGGTTGCTTCGCGCCGAATACGGAATTACGTGCGGGGCGTTGCCACTGTGGTTTGTATTTACAGAGCTCACGCACGTAGTTCCGAGCGCCGGAGTCGTCGTTGCCAAAGCTGAAAGTGCAACGGGCTTCGAAATCCGCCTTGGCCTCACCCGCCGTTAATCCTTAACCGAAGCGAACATACAAAATGGGCTGTCCGCTTTAGCTCCCCTTTCACCCCGGCGGGGGTGAAAGGGGCGGGGGGGATAGGGGGGATCACACCTCCCCGTAGCCCACAATCCCCTTGACCTCCAGAAAATCGTGGATACCCCAGTCCGCATATTCACGCCCATTGCCCGACTGCTTGTAACCGCCAAAAGGCGCATGCGTATCCCAGTCCGGGTAGTTGATATTCACCTGCCCCGCGCGCAGCTGGCGGGCCACCGCACGGGCATGGCCCAGGTCGCCGGACTGCACATAGGCCGCCAGCCCATACACCGTGTCATTGGCAATGGCGATGGCCTCTTCTTCGCTGTCGTAGGGGATGATGGCCAGCACCGGGCCGAAGATTTCCTCGCGGGCAATGGCCATGCCAGGCGTCACATGGCCGAACACCGTGGGGCGCACGTAATAGCCACGCGTGAGGCCTTCGGGCCGTCCGGTGCCACCAGCCACCAGGGTGGCGCCCTCCTGGATGCCGACCTCGATCAGGTGCTGGATCTTGCTGAATTGCAGCGCACTCACCACCGGGCCCAGCACCGTGTCGGCCGCCTGCGGGTCACCTACTTTGTGACCTTCAGCACTGATCTTGGCAATGGCCAGGGCCTGAGCGTGCAGGGCGCGCGGCACCAGCATGCGGGTGGGCGCGTCACACGACTGGCCGGTGTTGCCAAAGCAGCCTTCCACGCCTTTGCGCACTGCGGTCTCCAGATCGGCATCGGCCAGGATGATGTTGGGTGACTTGCCGCCCAGCTCCTGCGCCACGCGCTTCACCGTGTCGGCCGCGTTCTTGGCCACCATGATGCCCGCGCGGGTGGAGCCGGTGAAGGACACCATGTCCACCTCCAGGTGGCCGGACATGGCCTGGCCCACCGAAGGGCCGTCGCCCTGCACCATGTTGTAAACGCCCGCCGGGGTGCCTGCGGCATGCATGATTTCGGAGAACACCACCGCGCTGATGGGTGCGATCTCGCTGGGCTTGAGGACCACAGTGCAGCCCGCCGCAATGGCGGGTGCCACCTTGCACACAATCTGGTTCAGGGGCCAGTTCCAGGGCGTGATGAGCGCCGCCACACCAATGCCCTCATGCACCACGCGCGTGCTGCCGCGCTGGCTCTCGAAGCTGAAGTTTTCCAGGGCGGCAATGGTGGCCTCCAGATGCACCCGGCCCGCCCAGGTTTGCGCATCACGTGCCCAGGCCATGGGGGCTCCCATTTCATCGGAGACCGCCCGCGCGATGTCTTCCGAGCGCTCGTTGTAGACCTCCAGAATGCGTTTGAGCAGTTTCAAGCGCTCGTCCTTGGTCGTCAGGGTAAAGGCCGGGAACGCCGCACGGGCGGCCGCCACCGCCCGGTCCACATCGGCGGCGCTGCCCATGGCGATGCGGGTATAGGCCTCTTCGGTGGCGGGGTTGATGACGTCCAGCGTGGCCGGTGTCGCCGGGTCGACCCAGGCGCCGTTGATGTAGAAGTGCAGGTGGTGGTTCATGGGGGGTGTTCCTGAAAATGGAGTCAGCCATGAAGAATACCTGCACCTGGCTTTGCCTGGGTGCCAGCCTCCCCTTAGCCCCCGTGCTGCTGCAACAACTGCAGCACGCGCTGGTGCAGCACTTCGGGCTGCACATCCACGGCCGCCAATGGCGCGCCCACCTGCAGGCCGACAAGGCTGAAGGCGCCACGGCGAAACGGTTTGACCATGGCCGTGCCGCGCTCGATGCGGCTGAAGAACGAACCCCACAAATTGGTCAGCGCCATCGGCACCACCGGCACCTCCAGGCCTGCGGCCTGGAGGTGCTGCAGGATTTTCATGATGCCGCCCTTGAACACCTGCAACTCGCCGTCGCGGGTGATGCCGCCCTCGGGGAAGATGCACACCAGATCGCCCTCGGCGAGCTTGGCTGCCGCCGCCACAAAGGCCGCCTCATAGGCCTGCGGGTCTTGCGCGCGCGGCGCAATGGGGATGGCGCGGGCCAGCCGGAACAGCCAGCCCAGCACCGGTATTTTGAAAATCTGGTGGTCCATCAGGAAGTAAATGGGCCGCGGGCTGGCGGCCATTAGCAGCATGGCGTCCACAAAGCTCACGTGGTTGCAGACCAGAATGGCCGCACCCGTGTCCGGGATGTGGTGGCTGTCCACGGTGCGAAAGCGGTAAACCACGCGCGACAGCACCCAGGCCACGAAGCGCAGCAGGTACTCGGGCACCAGCAAAAAGATGTAGCCGGCCACCAGCATGTTGGCCACACCGGTGAACAAAAAGATTTGCGGAATGGTGAAGCCTGCTCCCAGCAGGCTGCCTGCGATGAGCGAACTGGCAATCATGAACAGGGCATTGAGGATGTTGTTGGCGGCAATGATGCGGGCCCGGTGCGTGGGCTGGCTGCGCAGTTGGATGAGCGCATACATGGGCACGCTGTACAGGCCGGCAGACAGGCTCAGCAGCGCCAGGTCGGCCATCACACGCCAGTGCGCGCTCTGGCCCAAAAAGGCCGCCAGGCCCATGGTTTCTGACGGCGGCAGGCCGCGCGCCGCAAAGTACAAATCGATGGAGAACACGCTCATGCCAATGGCGCCCAGCGGCACCAGGCCGATCTCCACCTGGCGGTGGCTGAGCACCTCGCACAGGAGCGAGCCCGTGCCAATGCCGATGGAGAACACCACCAAGAGCAACGAGGCCACCTGCGCATCACCATGCAGCACCTCTTTGGCCAGGCTGGGGAACTGGCTCAGAAACACGGCGCCGAAAAACCACATCCAGCTGATACCCAGCAGCGAGCGGAACACCACCACATTGCCATGCGCCAGGCGCAGGTTGCGCCAGGTCTCCGACACCGGGTTCCAGTTGATTGTGAGTTGCGGGTCGGTGGCTGGGGCTGCAGGAATCAAGCCTGCGGCCATGCGACCCAGCACAGCCAACAACACGCAGGCCACCGCCACCGTGCCGTGGCCGATATCGGGAATAGCCACCAGCAAGCCGCCCACCACATTGCCCAGCAGGATGGCCACAAAGGTGCCCATCTCCACCATGCCGTTGCCGCCGGTGAGCTCGTGCGTATCCAGCACCTGCGGCAGGTAGGCAAACTTCACCGGGCCAAACAGGGTGGAGTGCACGCCCATCAAAAAAGTGCATAACAGGAGCACCGGCACCTGCCCCGCATAAAAGCCCCAGGCCGCCAGCAGCATGATGGCGATCTCCAGGTTCTTGACGAAGACGATCATGCGGGTCTTGTCGAACTTGTCGGCGAACTGGCCGCTGGTGGCGGAGAACAGCAAGAAAGGCAGGATGAACAAGGCCCCGATCACCAGCCCGGCCAGGGCGGGCGGCAACCAGCCCACGCTGAGCTGGTAGGTCACCATCACGGTGAAGGCAAATTTGAAGAGGTTGTCGTTGGCGGCACCGGAGAACTGGGTCCAGAAAAACGGTGCAAAGCGCCTTTGGCGCAGCAGGTCAAACTGGTTGGCGGCTTCGGGTGGGCTCAAGCGATGCGCTCCAGAATCAGCACGGCAAAAAACCCCAAGCCTGCCAGCACGGCCCACTTCAACACCACGAGGCCGAAGCGCTTGAAGCGCTCCTGGCCGGTGCCAGCGTAGAGGGCAAAACTGACGATGACACCCAGTGCGCAAAGAATGGCCAGCCAGCGGAAGATCAGCATGGTGGTGGCCCCCTGTGAACCTTACCAGGCGCGCGCGGGTTGCGCGAAACCCTGGGGCGCCTGTTTGACGTCTTCAAACGTCACCACGTCCCAGCAGTCCTTCTGCAGCAGCAGCTCGCGCAGCAGCTTGTTGTTCATGGCGTGGCCCGAACGGAAGGCCGCGTAGCTGGCCAGCAGGGGTTTGCCCACCAGGTACAGGTCACCCATGGCGTCGAGGATCTTGTGTTTGACGAACTCGTCGTCATAGCGCAGGCCGTCGGCGTTGAGCACCTTGTAGTCGTCCATGACGATGGCATTGTCCAGCCCGCCGCCCAGGGCCAGGCCATTGGCGCGCATCATCTCCACGTCCTTGGTGAAGCCGAAAGTGCGCGCGCGCGCGATGTCGCGCGAGTAGGAGCCGGTGCTGAGGTCAAACTCCACGCGCTGGCCAGTGGAGTCCACTGCCGGGTGGTTGAAGTCAATCTCGAAGCTGAGCTTGTAGCCGTGGAAGGGCTCCAGCCGCGCCCACTTTTCAGCGGCTCCCGTGCCCTCGCGCACCTCCACCGGTTTCAACAAGCGAATGAAGCGGCGCGGCGCGTTCTGCAACTCGATGCCCGCGCTTTGCAGCAGGAACACGAACGAGGCGGCCGAGCCATCCAGGATCGGAATCTCTTCGGCCGTGATGTCCACATACAGGTTGTCCACGCCCAGACCCGAGCAGGCCGACATCAGGTGCTCCACCGTCAAGACTTTGGCATTGCCCTTGGACAAGGTGGAAGCCAACCGCGTGTCCGTCACCGCCTCGGCCGACACGGGAATCTCCACCACCTGCGGCAGGTCGACCCGGCGAAACACGATGCCGGTGTCGGGGGCTGCCGGGCGCAAGGTGATTTCCACCCGCTGGCCGCTGTGCAGACCCACGCCGACTGCGTGGGTGAGGGATTTGAGGGTTCTTTGTTTGAGCACGGTCTGAGTTTACCGGGGACTGATGGTCTGGACCGGCAAGAACATCAGCAAGGGCTGGTCAGGTGCAGCCTGAAAACCATAGCGGGCGTAAAAGGCCGCAGCCACTTCGTCTATCGCATCCACGAACAGGCCAATGCCACCGGCCTGCGCATGGATGCGATGCGAGCGCGTGAGTGCATCCATCAACAGCCATTCACCCAGACCCCGGTTCTGGCAGCGCACATCCACCGCCAGCCGGCCCAAGCGCACACCGGGTGCGCGGCGCGGCATCTTCTTGCGCCAGGCAGCGGGCAGATGCTGGCTGTCGAGCTCTGCCAGGGTCAGCGCGTAGTAGGCGCAAATGCGCGTTGGCGCGTCGTCCTGGACTGCCACAAAGGTTTTTGAGAGGCCCTTTTTCTGGTGCTGGCTGGCCACCTGCGCGAGCCACGCGTTCAGCTCTGGCCGGCCACAATCAAAGGCCTGCCGATCGTGGCTACCAGTTAAAGGCAGTACCTGCATCGTCCTTGCGGGCTTTTTTGTAGCGGGCCAGTGCGGCCTGCAAGGTCTTGTTGGGTTTGGGTGGTGCCTCTGCAAGCGCCAGCATCCAGTTCCAGTCACGCGCAGACAGGCGTATGACTTCCTCACGCGCAATCACAGACTGCGCTTCTTTCAAGGCCGCCTGCACCAGAAACTGGTTCACCGTGGCACCGGTCAATTCGGCGGCACGGCACAGGGTTTCGTAAACCTCATGCGGCACGCGTGCGCCGATGCGGTCTTGTTTGGCAACAACAGTTTCCACAGCATCCTCCAACGCATGGCAAAAGCCCATTGTAGCGATGGCGCCAAAATGGCGCCACCCGGCAAGCCCCAGAAAGGCGTTGCCTACAAAAATGGCTCTTGCTATAACGGCCCGCAAAGCGAGGAGCAGCCATGACAGCTTTGAATATCCATGTGACGCGCCGCATCTTCACGCAGTGTGTGGGCCTGGCCTGGTGCCTGCTCAGCACACCCGGCCAGGCCGGCACCGACTTGCAGATCATGACGGAAGAATATGCGCCGTACAGCTTTGAAAAGGATGGCGAAGTCCGGGGTATCTCTGCCGACATTCTGGTCATGCTGCTGGAAAAAACCGGTTCTGCCCAAGGCCGCAAAGACATCCAGTTAAAGCCTTGGGCGCGCGCCTACAAGATGACCCAGGAACAAGCCAACACCGTCCTGTTCACCGTGGCCAGGACCAGCGCGCGCGAGAACGAGTTCAAGTGGGTGGGGCCCATCTTCCAGAACATCTTTCATGTCTATGCCCTGAAGGACCGGCGCATCAAGATTGCGCAAATCCAGGACATCAAAAAGTACAAGATGGGAACGATACGGGGCGATGTCTTCGAAGACTCCTTGGTCAAGCTGGCAGACATGAAAATTACCGACTTCCAGCGCGCCGCCACCAATTTGCAAACCATCAAGCAATTGCGCGCAGGCGCCATTGACCTGACGGTCCAGAGCCCGGACACCTTGCAGAAACTCTGCAGGGAAAATGGTTTCAGGTTCGAGGAATTCGAGCCGGTTTTCGTTCTGGAGAAAATCGATCTTTACTACGCCTTCAACAAGGACACACCAACCAGCCTGGTCAAGTCGCTCCAGGGTGCCTTTGATGCGCTGAAGAAGAGTGGCAAGGTGGACGAGGTGTTCCAGAAATACCAATAGCTGGCCTGCACACGCAAGTTGCCCCGGGAATGTCCGCCCACATCAAGCCCTTCACGCCCGTTTCGCGCCAACTGTTGATTCTGCTGCTGTGTTTGGGCTTGCTCATGTCGCTGGTGACGGCGGCCGTCAATGGCTGGGTGGCCTACACCACCGAAGTGCGTCGCGCCGAGCAGGAGCTCAGTGCCGTGGTGGCCAGTGTGGGCCCGAATCTGGCCAAGAACATTTGGGAAGTGGATCTGGAGGCTGCGGCACTCCAGCTGCAGGGCTTGAAACAGTTTCCCGCGATTGCATCGGCCCGGATCACGGCCGGGTTTGCCGAAGGATTGGGCTACACCAAGGAAGGTGTGCAACCGGGCCCGGATGCGCCCTTGCGCGCGTACCCGATTGAATATGGCCCTGCGGGCAAAGTCCGACAACTGGGCACCTGGGTCTTTCGCCTGGACGCCCGGGCAGCCTGGAAGGCGGCGGCCTTCAACGCCTTCTTGTTCTCCGCGCTGGCAACCGTCGAATTGCTGCTGTTGTCCCTGCTGATTTTTGCCGCCGTCCACCGGCGCATCTCGGCTCCGCTGCGGGCCATTTCGACCCATGTGCGTGACCTCAACGCGGAGCGCCTGCACCTCAAAACGCCGGCGCCCGCGCGGGCCGTGCAGGATGAGATGGGCGACCTCGCCAAAGGCGTGGACCGGTTGCAGGCCGAACTGCTGGAGCACCACCAGCATCTGCACAACCTGGTGGATCAGAAAACAGCAGAACTGCGTCAGAGCAACCAGGCGCTGGAGCTGGCCCGCGCGCAAGCCGAGGCCTCCAGCCGCGCCAAAAGCGAGTTCGTCTCCAACATGAGCCATGAGATCCGCACGCCCATGAATGCCATCATCGGCATGGCCTACCTCACCCTGCGCACCCCCCTGCAGCCGCACCAGCGGGACTACATCGAGAAGCTGCACACCTCGGCCAAGCACCTGCTGGGCATCATCAACGACATCCTGGATTTCTCGAAAATCGAGTCCGGCAAGCTGACCATCGAAGCCGTTGAATTCGACCTGCAGGAGGTGATCAGCAACGTGGTCAGCCTGGTCGAAGAAAAGGCCGCATCAAAGAATCTGGAGTTGTTTGTCGCTTACGGCGAGGACGTTCCCCTGGACCTGGTGGGCGACTCGCTGCGTCTGGGTCAAATCCTGGTGAACTATTGCAACAATGCCATCAAGTTCACCGAAGCCGGCGAAGTGGGGCTGCGCATTGCGCTTCAGGAAGCCCACGAGAGCCACCTGCTGTTGCGCTTTGAAGTGCATGACACCGGCATTGGACTGACCCCGGCGCAACAGCAATTGCTTTTTCAGAGCTTTGCGCAGGCCGACGCCTCGACCAGCCGCAAGTATGGCGGCACCGGTTTGGGCCTGGCGATTGCCAAGCAGCTGGCCCATCTCATGGGTGGCTATGTAGGTGTGGCCAGCCAGGTTGGCATCGGCTCCACGTTCTGGTTCACGGCCCGGGTGCAACGCGGCCGCCAGCGGCCTGCCCGCCTGCTGCGCACCGAGGCGCTGCTGGGCCAACGCATGCTGGTGGTGGACGACAACGCGAGCGCCAGGCAGCTCACGGGCACCCTGCTGGAGGGCATGGGGTTTGACGTGGTGCTGGTGGCCGACGGCCCGGCCGCCATTGCGGCCGTACAAGGCGCACACACCGAGCAGCGGCCTTTTGCCATGGCGTTTGTGGACTGGAAGATGCCCGGCATGGACGGCCTGGACACCATCCGCAACATCCGGGCGCTGCCCTTGCCCGCGCCGGTGCACTGCGTTGTGTGCGCGGCATTTGTACGGGAGGAATTGCAGGCACAGGCGCGCATGGAAAACATAGCGCAGGTGCTGATCAAGCCCATCAGTGCCTCACTGCTGTTTGACTGCATCATGCGGCACCTGGACAAGAACTTTTCGGGCCCTGCCCTGGCCACACCGCGGCGTGCGACCCCCACTGACACCAGACCCATTCAGGGGGCGCGCGTCTTGCTGGTGGAAGACAACGAGATCAACCAGCAAGTGGCCGCAGAGATATTGCAGGACGCGGGCCTGGTGGTGGATATCGTCGAAAACGGCCTGGTGGCGCTACAAACCGTGCAGAGCCAACGCTATGACGTGGTGCTGATGGACATGCAAATGCCGGTCATGGACGGTGTGACCGCAACGCGCGCGATTCGCAAACTGCCTGGATTTGCGGACCTGCCCATCATTGCCATGACGGCCAATGCCATGCAGCAAGACAGGGACCTGTGCCTGCAAGCAGGAATGGACGCTTATGTTTCCAAGCCCATCAACCCGCACGCCCTGTTTCAGACCTTGTTGCAATGGATCACGCCGGGCGAGCGCCCAACTGCCGCCCAGGCACCACCCATGGCAGCGCAAGAAGCCAGCGACCTCTCGGCGCTTGGCCAGGTTAGCGGCCTGCAGGTCAGCAAGGGCCTGTCCCACATGGGTGGCAGGGCCGAGTTGTACCTGCGCTTGTTGGGTAAATTTGCCAACACCCAGCACGACGCGCCGGAGCGCATGCGCATGGCTTTGCAGGGGGGCGACTTTGAAAGCGCCGAACGTATTGCACACACACTCAAGGGCCTGGCGGGCAGCCTGGGCGCGCCGGAAGTGCAAGAGCAAGCTGCCAATGTGGAAGCCGCATTGCATGGGCATGCAGCACCAGACACGGTTGCCACGTTGCTGGAAAAGGCTGAGGCCTGCTTGGCGGAACTGCTGCAGGAGTTGAAACCCGTGCTGGTGGACTGGGACACCGCACCCGCTACCGCAACCACCATGCCAGATGCGCCGCTCGGTGCCCAGCTCCACACCTACTTGGGTGAACTCCTGGGTGCCAGCGACCCCGCAGTACAGGATCTGGTGGCCCAACACGAGGCTGAACTGCGCACGCTGTTGGCTTCCGACTACCTGCTCTTTGAAGAGGCGGTTGCGGCCTATGACTTTGATCTGGCCGCCAGCTACCTCAAGGGCCGGTGAGTGTGGGCGGCCGGTACAGCAAGCCGCCCCCGCTGCGCCTGGGTTCCAGCTTGCACTTTGCGTACCTCAACGCGAAAGCACCTTGGTTCCACCGGAGGCATGAACTGTGATGCTGTCAATTCCAGCCAATCACGTCGTAGCCCTTGTCCTTGAGGCAACGCTGCACATAGTGCCTGAAGGTGCCGCTGGGCTTCTCATGGAATGCGCCGGCCACTGCGCCAACCGAACCGCCGACCACGGCCCCTGCGGCACCATTCTCGAGGGCACGGTCGGGGCGCCCCCGTACCAGGCCACCCACCACGCCGGCGACGCCACCCACGGCCGCACCTTTGGCTGCGCCATGGGCGACGGCATTGTCCTTTTCTTCCGGTGTCAGGCCGGCATTCCTGGCGCTGCCCAGGCACTGGTCGGAGTCACTTTGCGCCTGGGCATCGCCGACGCGATTGAGCGTTGCGTTCGGGTAAAAGACGGGCCTGGCCGATGGACTCGAAGCGCCGGTCGTTGCACAAGCGGCCAAGAATGCGGTGCCTAACAGGGCCGCGATAGTGAGACAACTTCCGAGAGATTTTTGCATTGCGCTGTCCAAGTTACCACAACCGTGGCATCACTCCTTGCGTTCAAGGGCGTTGTGCTTCTTTTTGTACATGATGCCGCTCTGGTGGTTTTCCTTGCGTTGGATGCGCGCCTACTCGCCTTTGCCAACATGCCCGTCGCTACCGGCCACCGCTTCCGCATGGTTCACCTTGGCCTGACCGCGCTCCAGTTTGGCGACCTCGCGGTTGGTCAACGCACCGGACTTGACACCTTGCTCCACCCGGCTTTCCTGATTGACATTGCGCTGGACGTCGGCTTACATGCGCTCGGAAGACTTGGACTCGGGATTGCCTTTGGCGCCATGGATCTCGGCTGCCTTGATATTCTTGCTGGCGCGGTTTTGGGCGCGAAGAAGTTGGGCACGCTCTTGCGGACTCAGCTTGCCGTCTTTCAGCTCCTTGGCTTGCAGGCGGTCAATCTTGCTCTGCTCACTTTCCAGTCGGCTTGCCTCCTTGGTATTCAGGCTGCCGTCCTTCAGGCCATTTTCGATGCGGGTTTGCTGGTTCACGTCCCGTTGCACGGTGTTGGCCGTGGTCTGGGCAGACGCGCCAGAGCTGGCCAGGGCGACAAGGAGGGAAGCGGCAAGAATGCGAGTCTTCATGGAGAGAAACCTTTACAAGGTGAGTAGCCCAATAGCCATGTACCAGCAACGTGCAAGCTGTGGCGCAGGGCTACAGCCAGCGCGTGAAGTCATGTAAAGCGTCCACCCCGCGGTGGGCTTCTGTCCACTATTTCCCAATGCAAAACGCGCATCCTGCGCATTGGCAGGATGCGCGCCGGTGTCAAGCGAGCCATGTTTCAGGCGCTAACGGCCAAGCGTTTAGTCCGCCTGCTTGCGCAGAAACGCCGGAATCTCGTAGTCATCCATACCGCCGCTGGAGAGCGCATCCACGCGCGCCGCCGCCTGTGTGCGGTTGGTGCGCCACACGCTGGGCGTGGCCATGCCCGCGTAGTCCGGTTGGCTGTGGCCCATGCCGGCAGCGGCGGTGTTGTGCACACCGGCAGCGCTGTTCAGGGTGGGCACGTTGAAGGGCACGTTGTCGGTGCCGGTGCGCAGCTGGGTGTGGGTCTGCACCACGCGGATGGGGGCGCGCTGGCCGCTGCGGGAGAGGCCGGTGGCCACCACGGTGACGCGGATTTCTTCCCCCAGGCTGTCGTCGTTGGCGGTGCCGTAGATCACGTGCGCGTCGGGCGACGCGAAGGCGCGGATGGTGTTCATGGCCAGCTTAGATTCGGACAGCTTCAAGGAGCCTTTGGCGGCCGTGATCAGCACCAGCACGCCCTTGGCACCCGAGAGGTCAATGCCTTCGAGCAGCGGGCAGGCCACGGCCTGCTCGGCGGCGATGCGGGCGCGGTCCGGGCCTTTGGCCATCGCCGTGCCCATCATGGCCTTGCCGGGCTCGCCCATGACGGTGCGCACGTCTTCAAAGTCGACGTTCACGTGGCCGGGCACATTGATGATTTCGGCAATGCCGCCCACGGCGTTTTTCAGCACGTCATTGGCCTGGGCAAAGGCCTCTTCCTGGCTGACGTCGTCGCCCAGTACTTCCAACAGCTTCTCATTGAGCACCACGATGAGCGAATCGACATTGGCCTCCAATTCGGCCAGGCCCGCATCGGCATTGCTCATGCGGCGTCCACCTTCGAAGTCGAAGGGCTTGGTGACCACGCCCACGGTGAGAATGCCCATTTCCTTGGCCACGCGGGCAATGATGGGGGCCGCACCGGTGCCGGTGCCGCCGCCCATGCCGGCGGTGATGAAGAGCATGTGCGCGCCCTGGATGGCGTCGCGGATATCGGCCTCGGCCATCTCTGCGGCTTCGCGGCCTTTGTCGGGCTTGCTGCCCGCGCCAAGGCCCGAGGCACCGAGCTGGATGGTCTTGTGCGCCGAGCTGCGCGAGAGGGCTTGTGCGTCGGTGTTGGCGCAGATGAATTCGACGTTGTCCACGGAGGACTGGATCATGTGCTCGACCGCGTTGCCGCCGCCGCCGCCCACGCCGATCACCTTGATTTGGGTGCCCTGGTTAAAACCTTCTTCTTCAATCATTTCGATGGCCATGTTGTTTCTCCTGGAAGTCAATAAATACGTTGTTGAATCTTGTGCTTTGCGTTGTCAGGGGCTGGATTCACGAAGGTGGATCAATGCACCTCCAGCGCCAATGCGGACTTCCCCGCGCCAACCAGATCTTGTTGTTCATGGTTTAAAAATTCCCGATGAACCAGTCCTTGATGCCGCCAAAGGCGGTCTTCATGGACCCTTGTTTTTGTGCCACCTTGTAGCCGCGCATGCGGCCCAGGCGGGCTTCTTCGAGCAGGCCCATGACGGTGGCAGCGCGTGGGTGCGCCACCATGTCGGAGAGCGCACTGCGGTACTGCGGAATGCCGCGGCGCACGGGCTTCAAAAAGATGTCTTCGGCCAGCTCCACCATGCCGGGCATGACGCAACTGCCGCCGGTGAGCACGATGCCGCTGGAGAGCACTTCTTCAAAACCCGACTCGCGCATCACCTGGTTCACCAGCGAAAAGATTTCTTCGATGCGCGGCTCGATCACACCGGCCAGGGCCTGGCGGCTGAGCATGCGCGGGCCGCGGTCGCCCAGGCCCGGCACTTCGACCTGAATCTCGGGGTCCACCAGCAACTGCTTGGCGTGGCCACTCTCCACCTTGATGTCCTCGGCGTCCTTGGTCGGCGTGCGCAGGGCCATGGCGATGTCGCTGGTGATCAGATCGCCGGCAATCGGAATGACTGCGGTGTGGCGGATGGCGCCGTTGGTGAAGATGGCCACGTCGGTGGTGCCGGCGCCAATGTCGACCATGGCCACGCCGAGTTCGCGCTCATCGGCGGTCAAGACGGACAGGCTGCTGGCCAGCGGGTTGAGCATCAATTGGTCGACTTCCAGGCCGCAGCGGCGCACGCACTTGATGATGTTTTCGGCGGCGGTCTGCGCGCCGGTGACAATGTGCACCTTGGCCTCCAGGCGGATGCCGCTCATGCCGATGGGCTCGCGCACGTCCTGCCCGTCGATGATGAATTCCTGTGGCTCCACCAGCAGCAGGCGCTGGTCGGTGGAGATGTTGATGGCCTTGGCGGTTTCCACCACACGGGCCACATCGGCCTGGGTGACTTCGCGGTCCTTCACCGCCACCATGCCGCTGCTGTTGATGCCGCGGATGTGGCTGCCGGTGATGCCGGTGTAGACCCGGGTGATCTTGCAGTCGGCCATCAGCTCGGCCTCCTTCAAGGCGGCCTGGATGCTTTGCACCGTGGCGTCGATGTTGACCACCACGCCGCGCTTCAAGCCATTGCTGGGCGCGACACCCAGGCCTGCCAGCTTGAGCTCGCCACCGGGCATGACTTCGGCCACCACCACCATCACTTTGGCGGTGCCGAT
>CANCCF010000097.1 GCA_947374485.1 Comamonadaceae bacterium
CACTCGCTGGAAGACCGCATCGTCAAGCAGTTCATCGCCAAGCACGCGCGCGAGGAATACGACCGGCGCGCGCCTTTTGCCGCAGCCAAAGTCATGCAGCTGGTGTCACTGGGCCGTGTCAAGCCCAGCGCGGAAGAAATCCAGGGCAATGCGCGTTCGCGCAGCGCCATCATGCGCGTGGCGCAGAGGGCTGCATCGAAGGTGGGGGCATCAGCATGACCCGGATTAACCTGGTGCTGCTGCTGGCCGTGGTGCTCAGCGCCATCTACCTGGTCAACGTGCAGTACGAATCGCGGCGCCTGTTCACCGAACTCGACAAGGCGCAAAGCGAGGAGCGCCGCCTCTCCAGCGAGCTCGACCGCCTGCAGGTGGACAAGCGCGCGCAGGCCACCTCGGCCCGGGTCGAAAAGCTCGCGCGCGAGAAGCTGCAAATGCGCCTGGTGCTGCCCGCCATCACCACCTATGTGGGCTACGCCGAACCGGCCGGTGCGGCTGCCTCCGCCCCTGCCTTCACCACGTCAGCTGCCCCCGCAAAGGCCAGGCCATGAGCCGCAGCGTGCGCTACACCTCCAGCCCGCTGCTGGCCAGCCGCACGCCGGTGTGGCGCAGCAAGTTTGTGGTGGCTGCCATCGCCCTGGCCTTTGGCGGCCTGGTGGCGCGCGCGGCCTACATCCAGGTGTTTGCCAACGACTTTTTCCAGCGCCAGGGCGAGGTGCGTTTTGCCCGCACCCTGGAGCTGCCTGCCTACCGCGGCCGCATTCTGGACCGCAACGGCCTGATCCTGGCCTCCAGCGTGCCCGCGCCCAGCATCTGGGCCATTCCCGACGACGTGGACACCAAGGACGAAAAGCCCAAACTGCTGCAGCTGGCGAAGCTGCTGGACATGCCCTATGCGGACCTGGCCAAAAAGCTCGACGAAGACAAGAGCTTTGTCTGGATCAAGCGCCAGGTGGACGCCGACACCGCCAAAGAGATTGCCGCCCTGGGGCTCAAGGGCATCTACCAGCGCAAGGAATACAAGCGCCAGTACCCCGAAGGCGAAGCTGCCGCCCATGTGGTGGGCTTCACCAACGTGGAAGACAACGGCCAGGAGGGCGTGGAGCTGCTCTACAACAAGCGCCTGCTGGGTAAGCCCGGCCTGCGCCATGTGATCAAGGACCGGTTGGGCCGCGCCGTCGAAGGCGTGGGCGAAGTCGTGCCACCGGTGGACGGCCAGGACATCCAGCTCAGCATTGACAGCAAGGTGCAGTTCTTCGCCTACCAGAAGCTCAAGGAAGCCGTGCTCACCCAGCGCGCCCAGGCCGGCAGCGTGGTGGTGCTCGATGCGGTCAGCGGCGAGGTGCTGGCGCTGGCCAACTACCCCAGCTACACCCCCGACAAACGCCAGAACCTCACTGGCGCGCAGTTGCGCAACCGCGCGCTGACTGACACCTTCGAGCCCGGCTCGGTGATGAAGCCTTTCACCGTGGGCCTGGCCCTGGAGACCGGCCGGGTCAAGCCCACCACCGTGATCGACACCGCACCCGGCTCTTTCACCATCACCGGCGTCACCATCCACGACTCGCACCCGCACGGCGCGCTCACGGTGGAGCAGGTGATCCAGGTGTCGAGCAATGTGGGCACCGCCAAGATCGCCATGGGCATGCCCGCCAGCGAAATGTGGGAGACCTATTCGCAAGCCGGTTTTGGCCAGAAGCCGCAAATCGAATTCCCCGGTGTGGTCTCGGGCCGTCTGCGCCCGGCCAACAAGTGGCGCCCGATCGAGCAGGCCACCGTGTCCTACGGCTACGGCCTGTCGGCGTCCCTCTTCCAGATGGTGCGCTCCTACACCGTGTTCTCGCATGACGGCGAGATCATTCCCGCCACGCTGATGAAGAGCACCGAGCCGGCCGTGGGCGTGCGCGTGTTCTCGCCCGGCACCGCCACCGAAATCCGCAAGATGCTGCAGATGGCAGCAGGCCCCGGTGGCACCGGCCCCAAGGCGCAGACCCAGGGCTATTCGGTGGGCGGCAAATCGGGCACTGCCTACAAGCAGCAGGGCAAAGGTTATGGCACGGACGGCAACCGCAAATACCGCAGCTGGTTTGTCGGCATGGCACCCATCGACAAGCCGCGCCTGATCGTGGGCGTGATGCTCGACGAGCCCAGTGCTGGCAAATACTTTGGTGGCGATGTGGCCGCCCCCGTGTTCAGCGACACCGTGCAGCAAACCCTGCGCCTGCTCAATGTGCAGCCCGACATGGCGGTGCACCCCAACATCGTGGCCAGCTCCGTGGAGGAAAGCTTCTGATGTTGACCTCCACCACCCAGGCCGCGCAGTGGCTCAAGGACCATGTGACCGGCACCTTGCGCACCGACAGCCGCGCCGTGCAGGCCGGTGACGGTTTCATTGCCTGGCCCGGCGCCGCGCTGGACGGCCGCAGCTTTGTGCCGGCGGCCCTGCAGTCGGGTGCCAGTGCCTGTCTGGTCGAAGCCCAAGGAGCTGAGGCCTTTGCATTGGAGGGTGCAGCGGTGGAAAGCCTGCACGGTTTGAAAGCGGCCACCGGCGCCATTGCCGCTGCATATTTTGATCATCCCTCGCACGAGCTGGCGGTGCTGGCCGTCACCGGTACCAACGGCAAGACGTCCACTGCCTGGTGGCTGGCGCAGGCCTTGTCGGCACTGCCAGCGCCCTGGGCCTGGCCCTGCGGCATGGTGGGAACATTGGGTGTGGGCCGCCCACCCGCGGCCCGTGCGGTGGAAGACGCCGCCCACGCGCAAAGCGCCGTGGTGGCCACCGGCCTGACCACCCCCGACCCGGTGCAACTGCAAGCGGCTCTGCGTGGCTTTGCCAGCGCCGGTCTGAAGGCCTGCGCGATCGAGGCCTCCAGCATCGGCATTGAAGAAGCGCGGCTGGACGGCACGCAGATCCGCGTGGCCCTGTTCACCAACTTCACCCAGGACCACCTGGACTACCACGGCAGCATGGAGGCCTATTGGCAGGCCAAGCGCCGCCTGTTTGCCTGGCCCGGCCTGCACAGCGTGGTGCTGAATGTGGACGATGTGCGCGGTATCGAGCTTGCCAGTGCCATGGCCGACACACCGCTCGATGTCTGGACGGTCTCCACCGTGCGCAGCGCACGCCTGCAGGCCCGCGCCATCGCCTACGGTCCGCAGGGCATTGGCTTCGAGGTGGTGGAGGGCGGCGCGGTGCTGCCGCTGCAAACCCACTTGATTGGCAGCTACAACGTCTCCAACCTGCTGGGCGTGCTGGCTGCCATGCGCGCGCTGGGCGTGCCGCTGGCCGAGGCCGTGCAGGCCTGCAGCCACTTGCACGCCGTGCCCGGGCGCATGGAGTGTCTGGGCGATGCGAACACGCCCCTGGTGGCGGTGGACTACGCCCACACGCCCGACGCGCTGGACCACGCACTGGCGGCCCTGCGCCCACTGGTGGACCAGCGCGGCGGCAAGCTCTGGTGTGTGTTCGGTTGCGGTGGTGACCGCGATGCCTCCAAGCGCCCGCTCATGGGTGCCATTGCCGACAAGCGCGCCGACCGCGTGGTGGTCACCAGCGACAACCCGCGCAGCGAAAAGCCCGAGACCATCATTGCGCAGATCCTCTTGGGCCTGCCCTCGGTGCACACGCTCGAAGTGCAAAGCGACCGCGCCCTGGCCATCGCCCAGACCATCGCTGATGCCGATGGGTGCGATGTGGTGCTGCTGGCAGGCAAAGGGCATGAGGCGACACAGGAAATCGCCGGGGTGAAGACGGCTTTCTCGGACCGCGCCCACGCCGAGGCCGCCCTGCAACAGTGGCGCCTGACCCATCCGGGGGCCGCCGCATGACAGCCATGATGACACTGCAAACCGCCATGCCCTGGCTGAGCGCCGCCACGCTGGTGGGCGAGGGCCGCGCGGCCGTGGTGCGCGTGCACACCGACACCCGCAGCATTGAGGCCGGTGACCTGTTCATTGCCCTCAAGGGTGAAACGTTTGATGCCAACACCATGCTGCACGCAGCCAGCGCCAGCGGTGCCGCAGCTCTGCTGTGCCACGCGGGCCTGCTGCCTGAAGATTACCCTGCAGGTGTGCCCCGCATCGAGGTGGCTGACACCCGCAAGGCACTCATCGAACTGGCCACCGGCTGGCGCGCACAGTTCACGCTGCCGCTGATCGCCGTGACCGGCAGCAACGGCAAGACCACGGTCACGCAAATGGTGGCCAGCATTCTCACCGCTGCGGCCGGTGATGCCGCCCTGGCCACGCGCGGCAACCTGAACAACGACATTGGCGTGCCACTCACCGTGCTGCGCCTGCGCGCGCAGCACCGCTTGGCTGTCGTCGAGCTGGGCATGAACCACCCCGGCGAAATTGCAGCCCTCGCGGCCGTGGCCCAGCCCGCCGTGGCCCTGGTCAACAACGCGCAGCGCGAGCACCTGGAGTTCATGCACACGGTGCAGGCCGTGGCTGAAGAAAATGGCGCGGTCATCAGCAGTTTGCCTGCAGACGGCGTGGCGGTGTTCCCGGCCGATGAAGCATTCACGCCGCTGTGGACCGCGCTGGCCGGCACGCGCCGCATCGCCCGTTTTTCACTCGCCGCCACAGGGCAGGCGCAGGACCTGTGCTGTGTGGCCGCCGACTGGATCGATGGCGCCTGGCAGGTGCAAGCGCAAGGCCTGGGCCACCGCTTCTCTTTCACCCTGCACATTGCAGGCCGCCACAACGTCAAGAACGCCCTGGCCGCTGCGGCCTGCGCCTTGTCGGCCGGTGTGGAAGTGCCGCACGTGGTGCAAGGTCTGCAGGCCTTTGTGCCAGTGAAAGGCCGCTCACGTGCGGTGGCGCTGCACATGGCAGGCGGCACCCGCACTCTCGTCGATGACACCTACAACGCCAACCCGGATTCGGTGCGCGCCGCCATTGCCGTGCTGGCCGAGCTGCCGGGGCCGCGCCTCTTGGTGCTGGGCGACATGGGCGAGGTGGGTGCGCAGGGTCCGGCCTTTCACACCGAAGCGGGCACCGAGGCACGGGCCGCAGGCATCGAACATTTTTTCGCAATCGGCGAGCTGGCGCAGGCGGCTGTGATCGCCTTCCCCGGCGCGCAGCATTTTGATTCCATCGAGGCGCTGAACGCCGCCGTGCTGCAGCAGCTTCCCGCTTGCAACAGCATCCTCGTCAAGGGCTCGCGCTTCATGCGCATGGAGCGCGTGGTGGAAGCCGTTTGCGCGGCAGCAGAGAAAGCACCGGCATGAACCACAACAAAAGCGGAGCACGCACATGCTGCTAAGCCTGGCCCAATGGCTGCAAACCCTGTCACCGGAATTCGGCTTTCTGCGCGTGTTCCAGTATTTGACCTTCCGCGCCGTGATGGCCGCACTCACCTCGCTGCTGATCGGCCTGGCCGCAGGGCCGTATGTGATCCGCCGCCTGGCCGAGCTCAAGATCGGGCAGCCGATTCGCGGCTACGGCATGGAGAGCCACATGAGCAAAAGCGGCACGCCCACCATGGGCGGCGTGCTGATCCTGCTGGCCATTGCCGTGTCCACCCTGCTGTGGTTTGACCTCAGCAACCGCTTTGTCTGGATCGTGCTGCTGGTGACGCTGGGCTTTGGTGCCATTGGCTGGGTGGACGACTGGCGCAAGGTAGTCAACAAAGACCCGGAAGGCATGCGCTCGCGCGAGAAATATTTCTGGCAGTCGGTGATTGGCCTGCTGGCGGCTCTCTATCTGGTGTTCAGCATTTCCGAGAGCTCCAACATGCGTGTGCTCGAACTCTTCATCCAGTGGGTGCGCTCCGGCTTTGATGTGAACCTGCCGCCCAAGGCCGGCCTGTTGCTGCCCTTCTTCAAGGAGGTGAGCTACCCGCTGGGCGTGCTGGGCTTTGTCATTCTTACGTACCTGGTGATCGTGGGCTCCAGCAACGCCGTGAATCTGACCGACGGCCTGGACGGCCTGGCCATCATGCCGGTGGTGCTGGTGGGCTCGGCGCTGGGCGTGTTTGCCTATGTCACCGGCAGCGCGGTGTATTCCAAATACCTGTTCTTTCCGCACATCTCCGGCTCCGGCGAGCTGCTGATTTTCTGCGCCGCGCTGGCCGGTTCCGGTCTGGCCTTTTTGTGGTTCAACACGCACCCGGCCCAGGTCTTCATGGGCGACGTGGGTGCGCTCGCTTTGGGGGCGGCACTCGGCACGGTGGCAGTGATCGTGCGGCAGGAAATTGTGCTGGCCATCATGGGCGGCATCTTTGTGGTCGAAGCCCTGTCGGTGATGGTGCAGGTGAGCTACTTCAAGTACACCAAGAAGAAATTTGGTACCGGCGTGCGCCTGCTGAAGATGGCGCCGCTGCACCACCATTTCGAGAAGCAGGGCTGGAAGGAAACGCAGGTGGTGGTGCGCTTCTGGATCATCACCTTTTTGCTCTGCCTGGTGGGCCTGTCCACCCTGAAGCTGCGCTAAAGCGACATTGAACACCATGAACAACTTGCGCGACCTCCACGTTCTGGTTCTGGGCCTGGGTGCCTCGGGCCTGGCCATGGTGCGCTGGTGCGCGCTGCAGGGTGCTGTGGTGACGGTGGTGGATACGCGCGAAGCACCGCCGCAACTAGCCGTGTTACGCCAGGAATTGCCCGCCGTCGCCTTTATGCACTCCGGTTTCAACGCCGCACTGGTGGAAGGCACCCCTGTTCGCGCCGTCTTCAAAAGCCCGGGCCTCAGTCCCGCAGAAACGGCTGGCGTGATAGACGCCGCGCAGGCGCTGGGCCTGTGGGTGGGCGGTGAGCTGAGCCTGTTTGCCGCAGCCCTGAAAGACCTGGCTGCGAGTGCCGTGCCCGCTCTGCACGCGCACTATGCACCCAAGGTGCTGGCCATCACCGGCACCAATGGCAAGACGACGGTGACCTCGCTCACCGGCCACCTGGTGCGCTGGGCGGGCAAGAGTGTGGCAGTCGCTGGCAACATCGGGCCGACCTTGCTCGACACCTTGCGCGAAGCGCTGGCGGCACAGGCCCTGCCGGACGTCTGGGTGCTGGAACTCTCCAGTTTTCAATTGGACCTGCCCAGCGGCCTGGAGCCTACCGCCGCCGTGGTGCTGAATATTTCGCAGGACCACTTGGACTGGCACGGCAGCATGGCCGCCTATGCCAAAGCCAAGTCGCAGATTTTTGGCGCCAGCGGCCTGATGGTGCTGAACCGCGAAGACGCAGCGGTGATGGCCATGCGGCCCGAGCCTGTTCGCGCCAAGCTGCAGCGGCCCATCGAGCGCGAATACATCAGCTTCGGCACCGACATGCCGCAGCGCCCCGGCGACTTTGGCCTGGAGGAGGTCAATGGCATGGTCTGGCTGGTGCGGGCGCTGGAAGCCGATGAGACGCGCAAGAAATACCGCCGCGGCGCCGGGCCGTCCCAAGGCGCGGCAGCCCCCTCGGGGGGCAGCGAACCACGCGCAGCGGGGAGCGTGGGGGTCTACAGTGACCTCGAAGAGCTGCATATCCAGCGCTTCATGCCTGCCGATGCGCTGCGCATCCGCGGCCGCCACAACGCCAGCAATGCGCTCGCGGCGTTGGCCCTGTGTTCGGCGGCCGGTTGCGCGCTGGGCCCCATTCTGTTTGGCCTGCGCGAATACCGGGGCGAGCCACACCGCGTGGAGAGCGTGGGCATTCTCAATGGCGTGGAATTTTTTGACGACAGCAAGGGCACCAACGTGGGCGCCACCGCAGCCGCACTCAGCGGCCTGGGGGCCGAGCGCAAACTGGTGCTGCTGCTGGGTGGCGAGGGCAAGGGGCAGGACTTCTCACCCTTGGCAGCACCTGTGTCCCGCTACGTGCGCAGCGTGGTGCTGTTTGGCCGCGATGCGCCTTTGATCCGCGCAGCATTGGCCGATACAGGCGTGCCCCTGCTGGATGCCAGCAGCATGATGGACGCCGTAGCCCAGGCCAACCGCGCCGCGCACGCAGGTGATGCCGTGCTGCTCTCTCCGGCCTGCGCCAGCTTCGATATGTTCAAAGACTACGCGCACCGCGCCCAGTGCTTTGTGGACGCCGTGCGCAGCCTGGCGCTGGACAGTGGCTCGGACCTGGAGAGCGTGGCATGAGTGCTGGTGCCCAATCCATCAAAGGCTGGTTCAGCAGCAAATTTGCCGCAGCCAATAGCGTGGCCCTGCCGGTGCGTCTGGGCGGGCGTGGCTCCTTCTCCAGCCAAAACGCCTCGGTGCAGGTCAGGGGTTTTGATCAGCCCCTCGTTTGGGTGACCGTGACCCTGCTGCTGTGGGGCTTGGTGATGGTGTATTCCGCGTCGATTGCCATGCCCGACAACCCGCGCTTTGCCAACTACGCGCACACCCACTTCCTGGTGCGCCACGTGCTGTCGATTGGCGTGGCCTTTGTGGCCGCACTGCTGGCCTTCCAGGTGCCGGTGCAGACCTGGGAGAAGGTGGCGCCGTATCTGTTCATCGCCTCGCTGCTGCTGCTGATGGCGGTGCTGGTGCCCTTCATCGGCAAGGGTGTGAACGGTGCGCGGCGCTGGATTGCCTTGGGTGTTCTGAACTTCCAACCGTCCGAATTGGCCAAGTTCGCCGTGGTGCTGTACGCGGCCGACTACATGGTGCGCAAGATGGAAGTGAAGGAGCGTTTCTTTCGCGCCGTCATGCCGATGGGGATTGCGGTGGCGGTGATTGGCCTCTTGCTGCTGGCCGAGCCCGACATGGGCGCCTTCATGGTGATTGCCGTGATCGCCATGGGCATTTTGTTTTTGGGTGGCGTGAACGCCCGCATGTTCTTCCTGATTGCCGCCATTCTGGTGGTGGCTTTTTCCTTGATGATTGCCTTGTCGCCCTGGCGGCGCGAGCGGATTTTTGCCTATTTGAATCCCTGGGACGAGGCCTATTCCATGGGCAAGGGTTATCAGCTCTCGCACTCGCTCATTGCCATTGGCCGGGGCGAAATATTTGGCGTGGGGCTGGGTGGCAGTGTGGAGAAATTGCACTGGCTGCCCGAGGCCCACACCGACTTTTTGTTGGCGGTGATTGGCGAAGAGTTTGGCCTGGTCGGCGTGGTGCTGGTGATTGGCCTGTTCTTGTGGCTCACCCGCCGCCTCATGCACATCGGCCGCCAGGCCATCGCCCTGGACCGCGTGTTTGCCGGTCTGGTGGCGCAGGGCCTGGGCATCTGGATGGGCTTTCAGTCCTTCATCAACATGGGCGTGAACCTGGGTGCGCTGCCCACCAAGGGGCTGACCTTGCCGCTGATGAGCTATGGCGGCTCTGCCATCCTGATTAATTTGGTTGCCATCGCGGTGGTCTTGCGGATTGACTATGAGAACCGGCAACTCATGCACGGAGGGCGTGTATGAAGCAGCAGCCTTGCGCATTGATCATGGCCGGTGGCACCGGCGGCCACATCTTCCCGGGCCTGGCCGTGGCCGAGGCTTTGCGAGTGAAGGGCTGGCGTGTGCACTGGCTGGGCGCACCCGCCAGCATGGAAAGCCGTCTGGTCCCGGCACGCGGATTTGCGCTGGAGACCGTGGATTTTTCGGGTGTGCGCGGCAAGGGGCTCTCTACCTTGTTCCTTCTGCCCCTGCGCCTGCTGCGCGCCTTCTGGCAAGCGCTTCAAGTGGTGCGCCGCGTGCAACCCGATGTGCTGGTGGGCCTGGGTGGCTACATCAGCTTCCCCGGTGGCCTGATGGGTGTGGCCTGCGGAAAGCCGCTGGTTCTGCATGAGCAGAACTCGGTGGCGGGTCTGGCCAACAAGGTGCTGGCGTCGATTGCCGACCGGGTGTTCACCGCCTTCCCCCAGGTGTTTGCCAAGGGTGTCTGTGTTGGCAACCCGCTGCGTGCTGAATTCTTGAACCAACCCGCACCCCAAGTACGCTTTGCCCGTCGCAGCGGCCCCTTGCAATTGCTGGTGGTGGGCGGCAGCCTGGGTGCGCGTGCCCTCAACAGCGTGGTGCCCAAGGCGCTGGCGCTGATCCCCGAAGCCCAGCGCCCCAGTGTGATCCACCAAAGCGGCGAAAAGCAGATTGACGAGCTGCGCGCCAACTACGCGGCTGCAGGCGTGACCGCCGAGCTCACCCCCTTCATCACCGACACCGCCGCCGCCTTTGCCGCCGCCGACCTGGTGCTCTGCCGCGCCGGTGCCAGCACCGTGACCGAGCTGGCCGCCGTGGGCGCGGCAGCCGTCTTCGTGCCCTTCCCCTCCGCGGTGGACGACCACCAAACCCACAACGCCCGCTTCCTGGTCGACCAGGGCGCAGGCTGGCTGATGCCCCAAGGCGATATGAGCCCCGAGCGCCTGGCCGCCTTCATCCAATCCACCGACCGGGCCGCCTTGCTGCAACGCGCCCTGGCCGCCAAACAGATGCAGCAGTTGCACGCCACCGACGCGGTGGTGGCCGCCTGCGAGGAACTCAGCGCATGAAACACGCCATCAAACACATTCACTTTGTCGGCGTGGGCGGCTCCGGCATGTCCGGCATTGCCGAGGTGCTGGGCAACCTGGGCTACACCATCTCCGGCTCGGACCTGGCCGACAACGCCACCACCCAGCGTCTGGCGTCGCTGGGCATCACCACCTACGTGGGCCACAGCGCTGACAACGTGCGCGGCGCCGATGCGGTGGTCACCTCCACAGCGGTGAAGGCCGACAACCCCGAGGTGATCCGCGCGCGCGAAATGCACATCCCCATCGTGCCGCGCGCCCTGATGCTGGCCGAGCTGATGCGCCTCAAACAAGGCATTGCCATTGCGGGCACGCATGGCAAAACCACCACCACCAGCCTGGTGGCCAGCGTGCTGGCCGCTGCAGGCCTGGACCCGACCTTTGTGATTGGCGGGCGCCTGAACAGCGCCGGTGCCAATGCGCGCCTGGGGCAGGGCGACTACATCGTGGTGGAAGCCGACGAATCCGACGCCTCGTTTTTGAACCTGCTGCCGGTGATGGCGGTGGTGACCAACATCGACGCCGACCACATGGAAACCTACGGCCACGATTTCAACAAGCTGAAAAAAGCCTTTGTCGATTTCCTGCACCGCATGCCTTTTTACGGCACGGCCATTCTGTGCACCGACGACGCCGCCGTGCGCGACATCGTCAACGAAGTCACCTGCCCCATCACCAGCTACGGCTTAAACGAAGAAGCCCAGGTGCGCGCCGTCAATGTGCGGCCGGTGGGCGCGCAAATGCACTTCACCGTGCAGCGCCGCAATGGCGTGGTACTGCCCGACCTGGATATCGTCCTCAACCTGCCCGGGCTGCACAACGTGCTCAACGCGCTCTCGGCAATTGCCGTGGCGGTGGAGCTCAACATCGAAGACGCCGCGGTGCAAAAAGCCCTGGCCGAATTCCACGGCGTGGGGCGGCGCTTCCAGCGCTATGGCGATTTGCCCTTGCCGCAGGGTGGATTGGTCACTGTGATTGACGACTACGGCCACCACCCCGTCGAGATGGCTGCCACCCTGTCGGCCGCACGCGGGGCCTTTCCTGGCCGACGCCTGGTGCTGGCCTTCCAGCCGCACCGTTACAGCCGCACACGCGACTGCTTTGAAGATTTTGTGAAGGTCATGGCGTTGGCCGATTCGGTGCTGCTGGGCGAGGTCTATGCCGCCGGTGAAGCCCCCATCGTCGCCGCTGACGGCCGCGCCCTGGCGCGTGCGCTGCGCATTGCGGGCAAGGTGGAGCCGATTTTTGTCGACGACATCCTGGCCCTGCCGCAAGCCGCCATCGACAACGCGCAGGACGGCGATGTGCTGGTCTGCATGGGCGCCGGTTCGATTGGCGCGGTGCCCGGAAAGATTGCCGATATGTTGACTGTGAAAGGTGAGGCCGCATGAGCCCGTTGCTATCAGAATTCGGAAAAGTGGCGGTGCTCATGGGCGGCGCCTCGGCCGAGCGCGAAGTCTCCTTGATGTCCGGCAGCGGCGTGCTGAAAGCCCTGCTGTCCAAGGGTGTGGATGCCCACGCCTTCGATCCCGCAGAGCGCCCGCTGGACGACCTCAAGCGCGAAGGCTTTGCGCGCTGCTTCATCGCATTGCACGGCCGCTTTGGTGAAGACGGCACGGTGCAGGGCGCACTCGAACTGCTGGGCATTCCCTACACCGGCTCGGGCGTGATGGCGTCCGCCATCTCCATGGACAAGGTCATGACCAAGCGCATCTGGCGCTTTGAGGGCCTGGCCACCCCGGCCTGGGCACTGGTCAGCAGTGCGGCACAAACACAGGCCGCCTTTGCCACCCTGGGCGCGCCCATGATCGTCAAGCCCGCGCGTGAGGGCTCTTCCATCGGCTTCACCAAAGTAATGAGCGCCGACCAATGCGACGCCGCCTACGCCCTGGCTGCACAGCACGATGTGGATGTGCTGTGCGAGCAGTTCATTGCTGGTGACGAGGTCACCTGTCCGGTGCTGGGTGCTGCCAGTGCGCCGCAGGCGTTGCCCGTGATCCGCATCGTGGCCCCCGACGGCAACTACGACTACCAGAACAAGTACTTCACCGATGTGACCCAGTACATCGTGCCTGCCGGTCTGCCCACCGGTGAAGAAGAAGCCATTGCCGAGCTGGTGCGCCGCGCCTACAGCGTGCTGGGCTGCCGCGGCTGGGCGCGGGCCGACGTGATGATCGACGCCGCCACCCGCACGCCGTATCTGCTGGAGATCAACACCTCGCCCGGCATGACCGGCCACTCGCTGGTGCCCATGTCGGCCAAGGCGGCGGGCATCAGCTACGAAGATCTTTGTGTGCAGCTGCTGCAGAGCGCCAGCCTGGATGCGAGGCACGCTCCATGAAATCGAAAGTGGTCGCGCCCGTGGACGTCAAACTCATGAACCTGGCGGTGGCCGTGCTGGTTCTGGTGTTTGTCGCCCTGTGCGCGTTGGCCACCGTGCGCAGCGTGTCACGGGCGCGCGCCTTTGACATCCAGGGCATCACCGTCACCGGTGACAGCCGCCACAACAACAGCCTGACCCTGCGCGCCAATGTGGCGCCGCGCATTGCAGGCACTTTCTTCACGGTTGACCTCTCGCGCGTGCGCGCCGCCTTTGAGTCCGCACCCTGGGTGCGCCGTGCGGTGGTGCACCGCGAATACCCCAACCGCCTGCGCGTGAGCCTGCAGGAACACGAGCCGGTGGCGCTGTGGGGCAGCGAAGGTTCGCAAGGTGACGCGCGCCTGGTCAACAGCTTTGGCGAGGTATTCGAGGCCAACCTGGGCGAGGTGGACCAGGACAGCCTGCCCCTGCTCATCGGGCCGGACGGCCAAAGCGCCGAGGTGCTGGCCATGTACCGGGCCGTTGCTCCCCTGTTCACAGGTCTGGACATGGCGATTGAACAACTGCAGCTCTCCGCACGCGGCAGCTGGAGCGTGCGCCTGGATGCGGGCGCCGAGATTGAACTCGGGCGCGGCAACCCCGATGAGGTGCTGCCCCGCGTGGACCGTTTTTTGAAGACGCTCACGCAGGTGGTGTCGCGCTACGGGCGCGCCGCCAATGCCATTGAGTCGGCTGATTTGCGGCATGAAAACGGATACGCCATCCGTCTGCGCGGTGTCAGCACCACGGTGGCAGATGCGGGCAAAAAATAATGGAAATACAAAACGGGTGAACTTATGGCAAAAGAATACAAGGACCTGGTAGTCGGACTGGATATCGGCACCGCCAAAGTGATGGTGGTGGTGGCCGAAATCATGCCCGGCGGCGAACTCAAACTCGCCGGCCTGGGCGTGGCGCCCAGCAATGGGCTCAAGCGCGGCGTGGTGGTGAATATCGATGC
>CANCCF010000098.1 GCA_947374485.1 Comamonadaceae bacterium
TTCGACAACTTCGGGATGGACACCATCTCGCTGGCCGGGCCGCTCAAGGCCAAACTCGACGCCATCCGTGCCGCCGGTTTCAGCCAGGTGATGCTGCTGGCGCGCGACCTGGTGGGCCACCCCGAAGGCTGGCGCGCAGCCGTACAGGAAGTGAAGGACAGCGGCCTGCGCGTCACCGGCTTTCAGGTGCTGCGCGACTTCGAGGGCCTGAGCGGCCATCTGCACGATTACAAGGTGGACATTGCCAAGAGCATGCTGGAGATGTGCCACGCGCTGGACTGCCATGTGATGCTGGCCTGCTCCAGCACCTCCACCCACGCCACGGGTGACAGCAAGAAGCTGGTGCAGGACCTGCGCAAGCTGGCCATGCTGGCCATTCCCATGGACATCCGAATTGCGTTTGAGGCGCTCTCCTGGGGCCGCAGCATCAACGAGTTTCCGCAGGCCTGGGACATCATCTCGGAGGCCGACATGCCCAACCTGGGCCTGGGCTTTGACTCTTTCCACATGTTCGCCACCAAGACGCCCATGGAAGACCTGGAGCTGTTGGACCCCGACAAGATCTTCCTGGTGCAGCTGGCCGACTTCATGTGGCAGGAAATCAAGACCGTGGAAGAGCGCATCAGCACCGCCCGCACCTTCCGCGTGTTTCCGGGCGAAGGCGTGCACAGCGAGGCGCTGGCCGAGCTGGTGCGCCGGCTGCACAGCCTGGGCTACCGCGGTGACTACAGCTTTGAAGTCTTCAACGACGACTACCAGCAAATGCCACTGGACGTGGTGGCCGAGCGCGCCAGGAAGGCCGCCCTCTGGCTGGGCGAAGACGTGCTGCGCCGCTCGGTGCCGCTGCCCAACGCGCTGCGCCTGAAGCGCGCGCGCTGATTCTTTCGCCCCGTTGAAGCCAAGGCCAGCATGGGCAATGTTTTTGAAGGTTTTCTCTCCACCCCCGAGGTGATGGAGGCCTTTGGCGACCGCGCCTTTGTGGCGGCCATGCTGCGCTTTGAGGCGGCGCTGGCCAATGCGCAGGCCGACGCGGGTGTCATCCCCGAATCAGCCGCCAGGTCGATTGCCGACACCTGCAAGGTCGAGCTATTCGATGCCGCCAAAATCGTGCGTGAAAGTGCCCGTGCAGGCAGCCTCTCGGTGCCCCTGGTCAACAGCCTCAAAGAAACCGTGGGCCTGTTTAACCGCGAGGCCTCGGCCTGGGTGCACTTTGGCAGTGTCAGCCAGGACGTGATCGACACCGCCATGGCCCTGATCACACGCGATGTGCTGGTGCTGATTGAGGCTGACCTGCACACCTGCGTCAATGCCATTCTCGCGCTCGCCGAACAGCACCTGGACACCCCCATGCTGGCGCGCACCCTGATGCAGCCCGCCTCCGTCACCAGCTTTGGCCTCAAGTGCGTGAACTGGGCCGCCCCCTTGGTGCGCGGCCTGCGGCGCCTGCAGGCGGCCAAGGCAGGTGCGCTCAAGGTGCAACTCGGCGGCGGCATTGGCACCCTGGCGCGCATGGGCAACAAGGGCCCGCAGATCACCGCCCATATGGCCGAGGCCCTGGGCCTGGGCCTGCCCCGCGCGCCCTGGCACACCCAGCGTGACGAGTGGATTGCCCTGGCCTGCGAACTCGGCCTGATGGCGGGCAGCCTGGGCAAGATTGCCAAGGACGTGTCCTTGTTGGGCCAGTTCGAGGTGGGCGAGGTGTGGGAACGCCACGAGCCCGGCCGCGGGGCCTCGAGCGACATGCCGCACAAGAACAATCCCGTCGCCAGCATGGCCGCGCTAGCCGCCGCACAGCGCGTGCCGCAACGCCTGGCTGCCCTCTTGGCCAGCATGCCGCACGAACACGAACGCGCGTTGGGCGGCTGGCAGGCGGAGCTGGCCGAATGGTCGCAGCTGCTGATGTCGGTGCACGCCAGCTCTAAGGCGATGGCGCAGGCCCTGCCTTTTCTGGTGGTGGACACAGCGCGCATGCGCAGCCACATCGACGCGGCAGCGCGCTCGGTGGACAAGGACAGCGCCAAGACCTGGTTCGACCCGGCACTGGCCCTTGGGGCGGGGCAGTTGGCGCGCGACTACCTTGGGGCTTTGCAACGGGCTGAGTGAATTCGGTTTTCAGGCGGTTTTTTTCACGCGCTGCGTTTTTTTCACGCGCTGCGCGGAAAGGGGATACGCCGGGCTCCTCATACGGGAGTACCCCAAATCGGAGCCCGGCGTATCCCCTTCCCGCGCGAACCCATGCAAGCGTGACACCAACAGACACGTAGGTTGGCCGACCGACTGGTGTGGAGTGACGGGGTGTTGGTATTTTCGATGCGAGCGACGACACGCCACTGTAAGCTGGAGGCACCCGCCCTTGCCCCTCCAGCGCACCCACCCGCAGCCGCGAAAGACACGGCTCAACGGACGCCCAAGACCCCTGGCCAGGTGCCGGAGCATATGAAGCAGGTAAGCTCAAGCCCATGAACCCCTTGCACCGCCTTGCATCCCTGTTTGCAACCCTGTCACTGGGCGTGTTGGCAGCCGGTTGCGCACAGCAGCCCCAGCGCGTTGCCGATGACACCCTGGCCGCCAGCGAGCTGCCACCCGGCTGGAATGCACCCCTGCCCCACGGCGGCAACCCGGCCCGGCTGGCGCAGTGGTGGCAGGCGCTGGGCGACCCGGTGCTGCTGGAGCTGATCGAGTCCGCCCAGCGCGTCAGCCCCACGCTGGCCAGTGCTACTTCGCGCCTGGCGCAATCGCGCGCCACCCTGGCCATTGCCGGTGCCGCCAACCGGCCCGGCCTGAATGGCTCGCTGAGTGCCCAACGCGGCGTCTCCAGCGCCAGCCCTACGGTGGCTACGGCCCTGCAGGCCAGCCTGGATGCGTCCTGGGAGATTGACCTGTTCGGCGCCAACAGGGCCACCGCAAGTGCGGCCGAGGCCCGGTTGCAGGGCGCGACGGCGGGCTGGCACGAGGCGCGCGTGTCGGTGGCCGCTGACACGGCCAATCTGGTTTTTTCATGGCGCAGCTGCCGCCAGGTACTGGCCGTGCTGCAGGCCGACAGCCGCTCGCGCGGCGAGACGGCACGCCTGAGCGCGCTCAGTGCCCAGGCAGGCTTCACGGCGCCAGCGGTGTCTGCCCTGGCCCAGGCCAGTGCGGCCGAGGGCCGCGCCCGTGCCGCGCAGCAAGCCAGCCAGTGCGACAGCACCCTCAAAGCCCTGGTGGCGCTGACCGCCATGGCCGAGCCCACGCTGCGAGAGCGCTTGCAAGGAGGCAGTGACGCCACAAGCCCCCTGTCCAGCGGCCTGTTGGACGGCCGTGCAGCAGACACCCAGCCTGCCGCCATGCCCGCGGTGTCCAGCGTGCCCGCCGAAGTACTCTCGCAGCGCCCCGACCTCTACACCGCGCAGCGCGAAGTGGCCGCTGCCAGCGCCGACCTGGGCGCCGCAGAGGCCCAGCGCTACCCGCGCCTCACCCTCAATGGCCAGATCGGCACGCTGAACTACACCAGCCAGGGCGTCACCACCGACCTCAGCACCTGGTCGATTGGCCCGCTCACACTCAGCCTGCCGATTCTGGACGGCGGGCGGCGCGTCGCCAACGTGCAGGCGGCCCAGGCCCGCTACACCGAGGCCGCAGCCCTGTACCGCGCCAAAGCGCGCCAGGCCGTGCGCGAGGTGGAAGAGGCCCTGCTCACCTTGGCGAGCACAGCCGCGCAAAAGGAAGACGCCGCGATTGCGGCTGCGGGCTACAGCACATCGTTCAACGCCACCCAGGCGCGTCTGACTGCGGGGTCTGCAGCCCTGCCCGAACTCGAAGACGCGCGGCGCAGCATGCTGGCCGCACAAACCAACCTGCTGCAGCTTGACCTGCAGCGCACCCAGGCCTGGATTGCCCTGTACCGTGCACTGGGCGGCGGCTGGAATACCGATGCAACCCTGCCACCCGACAGCCATTGATTTGAATGACCTGCATGAAACAAAAACCGTTCACCCCCCTCACGCTGGCCACGGCCCTGTGCCTGGCCCTGGCAGGCCTTGGCCTGTCGCTGGGCTTTGGCCCCGCCAGCCACGCCGAAGATGCCAAAGCCGCCAAGGCCGACGCCAGCAATGCCGCGCCCAAAGCCTCCATGACCGTCACCACCGCCAAGCCCAGCCAAAGCGCCCTGCCCGTGCGCCTGGCCGCCAACGGCAACATCGCAGCCTGGCAAGAAGCCAGCGTGGGCTCGGAATCCGGCGGGCTCAAGCTGCTGGAGGTGCGCGCCAATGTCGGTGATGTGGTCAAACAGGGCCAGGTGCTGGCGGTGTTTGCAGCTGACACGGTGCAGGCCGATGTGGCGCTGGCGCGTGCCACCCTGGCCGAGGCCCAGGCCAACGCCGCCGATGCGCTGGCCAACGCCGAGCGCGCGCGCAGCCTGCAGGCCAGCGGCGCCTTGAGCACGCAGCAAATCAACCAGTACAGCACGGCTGACCTCTCCGCCAAAGCGCGGGTGCAAAGCGCGCAGGCGCAACTGGCCCAGCAGGAGCTGCGCCTCAAGCACACCCAGGTGCTGGCGCCTGACAGCGGCATCATCTCCGCGCGCAGCGCCACCGTGGGTGCCGTGCTGGGTGCTGGCACCGAGCTCTTTCGCCTGATCCGCCAGGGCCGCCTGGAGTGGCGCGCCGAGGTGACATCGGCCGAGCTGGGCCGCATCAAGGTGGGCACGCCGGTGCAGGTGCAAGGCGCCAGCGGCGCCGCAGTGGCGGGCAAGGTGCGCATGGTCGCACCCACCGTGGACCCGCAGACGCGCGCGGCGCTGGTGTACGTGGACCTGGCCACACCGGCCAACAACGGAATCAAGGCGGGCATGTTTGCGCGCGGTGAATTTGCGCTCGGGAGTACCGGGGCCTTGACCGTGCCGCAACAGGCGGTCGTGGTACGCGACGGTTTCAATTACATCTTCAGCCTCGGCAAAGACAACAAGGTGGCGCAACAAAAAGTCGAGGTGGGGCGGCGTGTGGGCGAGCAGGTGGAAGTGCTCAAGGGCCTGTCGGCTGACGCCACCATTGCGGTCACCGGCGCGGGCTTTTTGAACGATGGCGACACGGTGCGCGTGGCCAACAAAGACGCTGCGCCATGAATGTCTCGGCCTGGTCCATCAAAAACCCCATTGCCGGGGTGATGCTGTTTGTCATGCTGACCTTTGCCGGCGTGCTGTCCTTCAACAGCATGAAGGTGCAGAACTTTCCCGACCTGGACCTGCCCACGGTGGTGGTGTCCGCGTCCCTCCCCGGCGCCGCACCCGCACAGCTGGAGACCGAAGTCGCGCGCAAGATGGAAAACGCCATCGCCAGCCTGCAGGGCCTCAAGCACATCTACACCAAGGTGCAGGATGGCGGCCTCACCATCACCGCCGAGTTCCGTCTGGAAAAACCGGGCCAGGAGGCGGTGGACGATGTGCGCTCGGCCATTGCCCAGATCCGCGCCGACCTGCCCGCGGACCTGCGCGACCCGGCGGTGAGCAAGATCAATCTGGCGGGATCGCCGGTCTTGGCGTACACCGTCGGTTCCAGCCAACTCGACGATGAGGGCTTGAGCTGGTTTGTCGACAACACCATCACCCGCAAGCTGCTCTCGGTGCGCGGCGTGGGCGCCATCAACCGCGTGGGCGGCGCCGACCGCCAGGTGGAGGTGGCGCTCGACCCGGAGCGCCTGCAGGCCCTGGGCGCCACGGCGGCCGACATCTCGCGTCAGTTGAAGCTCACGCAGCAGGAATCGGCTGGGGGCCGCGCCGATGTGGGGGGCAGTGAACAGCCCATGCGCACCCTCGCCACCGTGGGCTCGGCGCGTGAGCTCGAAGCCATCTCGCTGGCGCTGCCGGACGGGCGCCACATCCGTCTCGACCAGGTGGCCACCATCCGCGACACCGTGGCCGAGCCGCGCGCGGCCGCCCTGCTCAACGGCAAGCCGGTGGTGGGCTTTGAGGTCGCACGCAGCAAGGGCGCCAGCGAAATCGAGGTGGGCAACGGCGTGCGCAAGGCGCTCGAAGAGCTGCGCCTGCAACACCCCGACATGCAGATCACCGAGGCCTTTGATTTTGTGACGCCCGTGCAGGAGGAATACGACGGCTCCATGCACCTGCTCTACGAAGGCGCGGCACTGGCCGTGCTGGTGGTGTGGCTGTTCCTGCGCGACTGGCGCGCCACCTTTGTCTCGGCCGTGGCGCTGCCGCTCTCGGCCATTCCGGCCTTCATTGGCATGCAGCAGCTGGGCTTCACCATCAATGTGGTGACGCTGTTGGCGCTCTCCTTGGTCATCGGCATTCTGGTGGACGACGCCATCGTGGAGGTGGAAAACATCGTGCGCCACCTGCGCATGGGCAAGAGCCCCTACCAGGCGGCCATGGAGGCGGCCGACGAGATTGGCCTGGCCGTCATTGCCACCACCTTCACCCTGATTGCGGTGTTCCTGCCCACCGCCTTCATGGCCGGTATTCCGGGCAAGTTCTTCAAGCAGTTTGGCTGGACCGCCTCACTGGCGGTGGCCGCATCTCTGCTGGTGGCGCGGGTGCTGACGCCCATGATGGCGGCCTACATTCTGAAACCCATTGTCACGGCGCAGGCCGAGCCGCGCTGGATGCGCATCTACATGCGCTGGGCCGCCTGGTGCGTGGGGCACAGGCTCGTCACCGCCGCGGCCGCGCTGGCCTTCTTTATCGGCTCGCTGATGCTGATACCGCTTTTGCCCAAGGGCTTTATTCCGCCGGACGACAACTCGCAAACCCAGGCCTATCTGGAGCTGCCCCCGGGCACCACCCTGGCACAGACCAAGGTGGTGGCAGAAGACGCGCGCCTGCGGATCATGCAAGTGCCGCACATCAAAAGTGTCTACACCACCATAGGCGGCGGTGCGGCGGGCAGCGACCCGTTTGCAGCCCAGGGTGCCGCCGAGGCGCGCAAGGCCACGCTCACCATCCTGCTCGACGAACGCCACGCGCGCCCGCGCAAGCAGGGCATAGAGCAGCAGATCCGCGAGGCACTGGAGCCCATTGCCGGTATCCGCAGCAAGGTGGGCCTGGGCGGCTCGGGCGAGAAATACGTGCTGGTGCTCAGCGGCGAAGACCCGGCAGCATTGAACACTGCCGCACACGCGGTGGAAAAAGACCTGCGCACCATCCCGGGCCTGGGCAATGTGGCCTCGAGTGCCAGCCTGGTACGCCCGGAAATTGCCGTGCGTCCGGACTTCGCGCGCGCCGCCGACCTGGGTGTGACCAGTGCCGCCATTGGCGAAACCCTGCGCATTGCCACCCTGGGCGACTATGACGCAGCACTCCCCAAGCTCAACCTGAGCCAGCGCCAGATCCCCATCGTCGTCAAGCTCGATAGCGCAGCGCGCGCCGACCTCGACCTGCTCGGGCGCCTGTCGGTGCCCGGCGCACGCGGCCCGGTGATGCTCAGCCAAGTGGCCACGCTCGACGTGGCGGGCGGACCGGCGGTGATCGACCGCTACGACCGCTCGCGCAACATCAACTTTGATATCGAGCTCTCAGGCCTGCCGCTGGGTGAGGTGGCGGCGGCCGTGCAAGCCCTGCCCGCCATCCGGCAACTGCCACCCGGTGTGGCGGTGCGTGAGGTTGGTGATGCGGAGGTGATGGGCGAGCTCTTTGCCAGCTTTGGCCTGGCCATGCTGACCGGCGTGTTGTGCATCTACATCGTGCTGGTGCTGCTGTTCAAGAGCCTGTTGCACCCGGTGACCATCCTGTTTGCCCTGCCGCTCTCGCTGGGCGGCGCCTTTGTGGGTCTGCTGCTGGCGGACAAGAGCTTTTCCATGCCGTCCCTCATTGGCCTGATCATGCTCATGGGGGTGGCCACCAAGAATTCGATTCTGCTGGTGGAGTACGCCATCCTGGCGCGGCGCGAGCATGGCATGACGCGCTGGGAGGCACTGATGGACGCCTGCCACAAGCGGGCAAGGCCCATCATCATGACCACCCTGGCCATGGGCGCGGGCATGATGCCCATTGCCATTGGCCTGGGCGCGGCCGACACCAGCTTTCGCGCGCCCATGGCGATTGCGGTGATTGGCGGGCTGATTACTTCCACCTTTTTGAGCCTGTTGGTGATACCGGCGGTGTTCACCTACATCGACGACCTGGGGCAATGGACGGCACGCCTGCTTCAGCGCCGCAAAAGTGCTGCACAGCGGGAAAACCCAAGTAACATCAGCGCAAAATAAAACCGTTTCATGCCGCGCCACGAGCCACCTGTCACACCCTGGAACCTGTTTCAGACCGAATCCGAGGATGAAAATCCCTGGAAGCTGGCGCTGGAGGGGTCGGGTCTGGGTGTGTGGGACTGGAACCTGGCAACCGGCGCCCAGACGCACTCCGCACGCTGGGAAGAAATACTGGGCTACGCACCGGGTGAAGTGCCGCCGGGCTATGCCGAGTTTTGCAGCCGCGTACACCCCGATGACCTGCCCCTGCAACAGCAGGCTGTGCGCGATTACATCGATGGAAAAACGCCCGACTACTCGGCCGATTTCCGCATGCGCCACAAGAATGGCAGCTGGAGCTGGATCATTTCGCGCGGCATGGCGGTCAGGCGCGATGAACAAGGCCGGGTGCAGCGCATCATCGGCACCCACACCGACCTGAACCAGCGCAAGTCCGTGGAGTCGGCTCTGCAGGAGCGCTCACGCCTGCTGCGCGACACCCTGGGCAGCATCAGCCAGGGCCTGTTTGTGCTGGATGCCAACCGGCGCGTCACCACCTTCAACGACCGGGCCTGCGAGTTGCTGAACCTGGATGCAGACTTTTTGCGCGGGCAGCCCACGCTTGCCGAGGTCAACCAGTTGCAATTCAAACGCGGCGATTTCGGTACCAATGGCGAACTGGTGGACGCCCACGCACGCGAATACGTGTTCAGCAACGGTGAGGCACCGGCGCCGCCACGCTATCTGCGCGTCACGCCCGCAGGCCGCACGCTGGAAATCACCTCGCAGCAGCTGCCCGAAGGCGGCATGGTGCGCACTTTTTCGGATGTCTCCGACTACGTGCAGGTGCAACAGGACCGCGAACGCCTGGACAAGTTGCTCACGGCCACCCAGTCGCTGGCGCAGGTGGGCGGCTGGGAGGTGGACATGCTGGCCGACCGGGTGTATTGGACCGAGGGCGTGTACCGCATCTTCGAGACCTCACCCGAGGAATACACGCCGGGCACGGCGGTGGCCACCGCCGAGCGCTTTCTGACACCCGCTTCCCTGGCGCTGATTCTGCAAGCCAACCTGAACGCGCCGGGCCAGCCCACCACCCACGATTTTGAGCTGGCGGCCATTACCGCGCGCGGCCAGCGCATCTGGCTGCATGCGGTGGGCTCCTCGGTCTGGCGCAACGGGCAGCTGCTGTCGCGCACCTGGGTCGTACAAAACATCACCGAGAGCAAGAACGCCCAGGCCGCCCTGCTGGATTCGGAAAACCGCTGGAAGCTGGCCCTGGAGAGCTCGGGTGATGGCGTCTGGGACTGGCACATTGACACCGGTGTGGAATTTTTCTCCAAGCGCCTGACCGAGATGTACGGCTTTGAGGAGGGTGAGATCGCCAGCAAGGCGGTGGAGCTCGATTCGCGCACCCACCCGGATGACCGCGCGCAGATGGACCTGGACCGCGACTGGCACTTCCAGGGCCTCACCCCCACCTACCACAACGAGCACCGCGTGCGCTGCAAGGACGGCAGCTGGAAGTGGGTGCTGAGCCGCGGCATGGTCATCAGCCGCGACGCCAATGGCAAACCGCTGCGCATGATTGGCACGCACACCGACATCACCGAGCGCAAGGACGCCGAGGCGCTGATCCGCCAGCAGGCCTTTTTTGATGCGCTGACCGGCCTGCCCAACCGGCGCATGCTGCGCGACCGGCTGGAGCAGGAAATCCGGCGCTGCAAGCGCGACAACCAGCAGCTCGCCATTCTGTTCATTGACCTGGACCATTTCAAGGAAGTCAACGACACCCTGGGGCACGACAGCGGCGACCAGCTGCTGGTGGAGGCGGCCCGGCGCATCAAGGCCTGCGTGCGCGATGCCGACACCGTGGCGCGCATGGGCGGTGACGAGTTCACGGTGATCCTCACCGACATCGCCAACACCGACCAGCTGCAGCCGCTCTTGGACAAGATCTTGCGCAGCATGGACGCGTTGTTCCAGATCGGCGACGAGCAGGTGTTTGTGTCGGCCAGCATGGGCATCACCCTGTACCCGCTGGACAGCACCGAGATCGAAGACCTGTACAAAAATGCCGACCAGGCGCTCTACGTGGCCAAGGGCGAGGGCCGCAACCGCTTCAGCTTTTTCACCCCGGCGCTGCAGGAGGCGGCACTCACCCGGGTGCGCCTGGCCAATGACCTGCGCACCGCCCTGGTGGACAACCAGTTCCGGGTGCTCTACCAGCCCATCATCGAACTGGCCACCGGCTCCATCCACAAGGCCGAAGCGCTGATCCGCTGGCAACACCCCAAACGCGGCCTCGTGAGCCCGGCCGCCTTCATCCCGATTGCGGAGTCCAGCGGCATGATTGTGGACATTGGCGAGTGGGTCTTCCAGCAGGCCGCGTCCCAGGTCAAGGCCTGGCGCCAGAGCCTGCACCCTGCATTCCAGATCAGCGTCAATCGCTCGCCCGTGCAGTTCCGCCATGTCGACAGTGGCCAGGCCTCCTGGGGCATGCAGATGCATGCGCTGGGCCTGCCCGGCGAGGCCCTGGTGGTGGAAATTACCGAGGGCCTGCTGCTCGACACCAACACGGTGGTGGGCGAGCAGCTGCTGGCGCTGGGCGATGCGGGCATCAAGGTCTCGCTGGACGACTTTGGCACCGGCTATTCGTCGCTGGCCTACCTGCAAAAGTTCGACATCGACTACATCAAGATCGACCAGTCCTTTGTGCGCCACCTGATCCCCCACTCCACCGACCTGGCGCTGTGCAAAGCCATCATCGTCATGGCCCATGCCCTGGGCATGAAGGTGATTGCCGAGGGGGTGGAGACGGCACAGCAGCGCGACCTGTTGGCCGAGGCCGGCTGCGATTACGGCCAGGGCTATCTGTTTGCCCGCCCCATCAGCGCGCCCGAGTTTGAAACCCTGGTCAAAATGATGTGAGCCGGGCCGCTGGGGTGCGGTCTGTTCCAATGCATGCCATGACCGCACCAAGCCCCATCGAACAGCGCCTCGAAGCGTTGGAAATCAAAGCCAGCTTCACTGAAGACCTGGTCGACAAACTCGAGCAGATCATCACCCGCCAGCAGGAAACGCTCGACGCCCTGGTGGCCGAGCTGCTGCGCCTGCGTGAGCAAAGCGCCAGCCAGGCCGAAGGTGGCGGCTTGCGAAATCTGCGCGACGAATTGCCGCCGCATTACTAATATGCCCCCACGCTTGCCACTTCGTGTGCTGCGCTGCCCCCCGAGGGGGAGCGTTTTGCCTTGGGGCGGCCCGGCGGCAAAACAATGGAGACCACCATGCGCTTCCCCCTGCCCGAACTGAACACCCTGCCCGCCGACATCCAGGCCAAAATTCTCGAAGTGCAGGAAAAATCCGGCTTCATTCCCAACGTGTTCCTGGCGCTGGCGCGCAGGCCCGCCGAGTGGCGCGCCTTCTTTGCTTATCACGACGCGCTGATGCTGCGCGAAGACTCCGGCCTGTCCAAAGGCGACCGGGAAATGATCGTCACCGCCACCAGCGCCCATAACCAGTGCCTGTACTGCGTGGTGGCGCACGGCGCGCTCTTGCGCATTTATGAAAAGAAACCGCTGGTGGCCGACCAGGTGGCGGTGAACTACCGCAAGGCCGACATCACGCCGCGCCAGCGCGCCATGCTGGACTTCGCCATGAAGGTCTGCGAGCACAGCCAGGCCGTCGACGAGGCCGACTTTGCCGCCCTGCAGGCGCACGGCTGCAGTGACGAAGACATCTGGGACATCACCGCGATTACCGCCTTCTTTGGCCTCTCCAACCGCATGGCCAGTGTCACCGGCATGTGGCCCAACCCCGAGTTTTACCTGCTGGGCCGCCTGCCCCGTGCCAAACCCTGAACTGCCGAACTGCCGAACTGCCAAGGAGCACCCCATGTCCTACCGCCTGCAAAGCCATTTCATCGCCCGTGCCCTGTTGACGGGCCTGCTGGCGGGCGCCGCGCTGTGCGCCCAGGCGCAGACGGTGGCGCAGCCGGCTCCGCCTGTGCAACCCGAGCTGGCCAGTGGCCTGAGCGAGAAGCCCGGCTGGACCACCCGCCACTACGCCGTAGCCGCTGCCAACCCGCTGGCCACCGAGGCCGGGCAGCGCATCCTGCAGGCCGGGGGCAGCGCGGTGGACGCGGCCATCGCCGTGCAAATGGTGCTGGCGCTGGTGGAGCCGCAAAGCAGCGGCATTGGCGGCGGCGCCTTTCTGCTGCACTTTGACGGCAAAACCACCGAGGCCTTCGACGGGCGCGAAACCGCGCCCGCAGGCGCCACGCCCGCCCTCTTTCTGGACGCTGCGGGCAAGCCCCTGCCCTTTGCGCAGGCGGTGGTGGGTGGGCGCTCGGTGGGGGTGCCAGGCGTGCTGCGCATGCTGTTTTTGGCGCACCAGGCGCATGGCAAGCTGCCCTGGAAAAGCCTGTTTGCACCGGCCATTGCACTGGCGCGCGAGGGCTTTGCCATCAGCCCGCGCATGGCCACCCTGCTGGCGGCCGAAGAATCCCTGAAAAACGACCCGGTGGCGCGCGCCTATTTTTACCAACGGGGTGGCGCGCCTTGGCCTGAGGGCCATGTGCTGCGCAACCCCGAGCTGGCCGCCGTGTTGCAGGCCATTGCCGACACAGGGCCGGACGCCCTGATGGGCGGCGCCGTGGCCCAGGCCCTGGTGCAGAAGGTGCAAGCCCACGCCAACCCCGGCAGCCTGGCGTTGCCGGACCTGGCTGCCTACCGCGCCCTGGTGCGCGAGCCGCTGTGCTTTGACTACCAGGCTCCGGCGCTGGCACGCGCGGTGCGCGTCTGCGGCATGCCGCCACCCAGTTCGGGCGTGCTGGCGATTGGCCAGATCCTGGGCATGCTGGAGCACACGCCAGGTGCCGACCAGCCGCTCGCCAATGGCTTGCCTGCCGCGCAATGGCTGCACCTCTACACCGAAGCCTCGCGCCTGGCATTTGCCGACCGCGCCCAGTACCTGGCCGACCCGGCCTTTGTGGCGCCACCGGCAGGCAGCTGGACCAGCCTGCTGGCGCCCGACTACCTGGCAGGGCGTGCACGCCTGATCCAGCCCGAAGGCCTACGCCTGCCTGCAGTGCAAGCGGGCACGCCCGGCCCTGTACCCGTGGCTTTTTCACCTATGCCGGCGCAAACCGAGCATGGCACCTCGCACATCTCCATCGTGGATGCGTATGGCAACGCGCTGGCCATGACCACCACCATTGAAGACGCCTGGGGTTCGCGCCTGATGGTCAACCGGGGCCTGGGGCTTTCGGGCGGCTTCTTGCTCAACAACCAGCTCACCGACTTCAGCTTCGAACCCCGGGGCACGGATGGCGCGCCGATTGCCAACCGGGTGGAAGCCGGCAAACGCCCGCGTTCCTCGATGTCACCGGTGTTGGTCTTTGACAAAGCGTCGGGGCAATTGCTGCTGAGCGCAGGCAGCCCTGGCGGCGCCATGATCATCCACTTCACG
>CANCCF010000099.1 GCA_947374485.1 Comamonadaceae bacterium
GGCGGCTTCCACTTTTTTCACCACCTGGTTGGTACGCTCCAGCGAGGAACCTTCGGGCAGGATCACGGCGCCAATGAAGTAGCCCTGGTCTTCGTCGGGCACCAGCGCGCTGGGCACGATCTTGAACAGCACGCCGGTGAGCACGCCCATGGTCACAAACAGGGCCAGGCCCAGCACGCCGCGCTTCAGAAAGAAGGCCACGCCCGCGGTATAGCGCCCGGTGAGCTTGAAGAAGCTGCGGTTGAACCAGTCGAAGAACTTGTTGCGGCGCTCCATATTGGGTTTCAAAAGCACGGCGCACAGGGCAGGCGTGAGGGTCAGCGCCACCAGGCCAGAGAGCACCACGGCAATGGTGATGGTGACCGAGAACTGGCGGTACAGCTCACCAGCCAAGCCACCCAGGAAGGCCACCGGAATGAAGGCCGCGCACAGCACCAGCACAATGGCAATCACCGGCCCGGTGACCTCCTGCATGGCCTCGATGGCCGCCTCTTTGGGGCTCATGTTTTCTTCATGCATCAGGCGCTCGACGTTCTCCAGCACCACGATGGCATCGTCCACCACAATGCCGATGGCCAGCACCATGCCAAACAGCGTGAGTGTGTTGATGCTGTAGCCCAGCAGGTGCAGTCCCGCCATGGTGCCAATCAAGGACACCGGCACCGCCAGCGTAGGAATGATGGTGGCGCGCCAGCTTTGCAGGAACAGGTAGACCACCAGGAACACTAGCACCATGGCCTCGGCCAGGGTCTTGACCACTTCGTGGATGGACTCGGCCACAAAGGGCGTGGTGTCATAGGGCGTGGAATAGGTCATGCCTACGGGGAACTTGGCCTTGAGCTCCTGCAGCGCTTTTTCCACTGCGGCTCGGGTTTCCAATGCGTTGGCGCCGGTCTGCAAAAACACGCCGATGGGCACCGAGGCATGGCCATTGGTGCGGCCGTAGAAGTTGTAGTCTTTCGAGCCCAGCTCCACACGGGCCACGTCTTTGAGGCGCACCACCGAACCCTTGTCGCCGCTGCGCACCACGATGTTCTGGAACTGTTCGGGCTCCAGCAGGCGGCCCTTGGCAGTGACGGTGAGCGTGAGCTCTTCACTGTTGTTGGGCGGCGCGCCGATCTTGCCGGCGGCGTACTGGGCATTCTGTTCGCTCACCGCACCGGAAATGTCGGCCACCGTCACGCCGAGCTGGGCCATGCGATCGGGGCGCAGCCAGATGCGCATGGCGTAGTCCTTGGCGCCGAAGATCTGCACATTGGTGGTACCGGGCACGCGCTTGATCGGGTCCAGCACGTTTTGCGTCAGGTAGTTGGAGAGGAAGAGCGAGTCATAGCGGTCGTCTTCCGAATAGAAGGCGGCCACCAGCAAAAAGTTGGCCGAGCTCTTGGCCACCGTCAGGCCCTGGCGCTGCACTTCCTGCGGCAGTTTGCTCAGCACCTGGTTGACGCGGTTGTTCACGTTCACCGCGGCGATGTCGAGGTTGGTGCCGACGTCAAAGGTTACGTTGATGGTGACGGCGCCGTCGCCCGAGGACGTGCTGTCCATGTAGAGCATTTTTTCCACGCCGTTGATGGACTGCTCGATGGGAGCCGCCACCGTGCTCTCCAGCACCTCGGCGGAGGCGCCGGGGTAGATGGCGCGCACATTCACCACCGGCGGCGAAATGTCGGGGTAGCGCGAGATGGGCAGGATGCGCATGGCGGCAAGACCCGCCAACACCAGAAACAGCGACAGCACGGTCGCAAAGATCGGGCGGTTGATGAAGAATTTGGAAAACATGGAGCGATGCTTTCCTTACTTGGCGGCAACCGTCGCGGCGGGCGCGGAGGCGGATGGGGTAGGTGCTGCAGGTGCCTGGGCTGGCGCACCGGGCAGGGCCGGGGGCACGAAGGGCACGGGCTTGACCAGCATGCCGGGGTCATGCGCCTTGATGTAGCCGTCCACCAGCACGCGGTCGCCGTCTTTCAGGCCCTTGGTGACGATCCACTGGCCCTGCGTCCAGCCATCCAGCTCGACCGGGTGCGGCTCGAGCTTGTCTTCCTTGTTGACCACAAAGACGATCTTGCCAAAGGGGCTGTCGATGATGGCGCGCTGCGGCACGCTCAAAGAGTTGGGGCGGCTGGCGCCACCCAGGTTCACACGCACAAACTGGCCCGGGCGCAGGGCGCCATCGGGGTTGGGGATTTCGGCGCGCACATCGAAGCTGCCGGTCTGCGCATTGACGCGCTCGCTGGCAAAGTTGAGCTTGCCCGCACGCGGGTAGGTGCTGCCATCGGCCAGCTTGACGGTGACGGCAAAGCCCAGGCTGCCATTGGCGGCCTTTTTGCCCGGCACGTTGAGCTGGCCTGCCTTGAGCATCTTGGCCATGTGCAGCATGTCGCCCTCGGAGACGCTGAAGTTCACATACATGGGGTTGGTCTGCACGATGGTGGTGAGCAGGCTGTCCGTGGCACTCACCAGGCTGCCCTCGGATTTGGCCGACACACCGGTGGTGCCGCCAATCGGGGCCACGACCTTGGTGTAGCCCAGGTTCAGGCGCGCTTCATTGGCCTGCGCCTGCGCCTGTTTCAGGCTGGCTTCGGCGCTTTCCACGGCCGACTTGCTGTCGTCGAATTCCTTCTGGCTGATGGCTTTCTCGCTGGCCAGCGGCGCCAGGCGCGCGAATTCGCGGCGGGTCTGATTGGTGCGGGCTTCGGCCACGGCCACATTGGCCTCAGCCGATGCGAGCTGGTTCTGGAAGGTGGCGGGGTCGATCTGGTACAGGGCGGCTCCGGCGCTCACCACGGCGCCCTCTTCAAACAGGCGCTTGCCCAAAATGCCACCCACGCGGGCGCGCACCTCGGTCTCGCGCGAACCGGCGGTCTGGCCGGTGTATTCCATCTCCACCGGCTGGGCCTTGGCCTGCACGGTGATGACGGCCACCTCCGGCAGCGGCATGCCGCCCGGGGCGGCATTGGCCTCGGGGCCCGAGAACTTGCCACAGGCGGCCAGTGCCAGCGGCAAGGTGGCCAGGGCAAACACTGCTTTCCATTGTGGGAGGCGGCTTGATGAGAGGACGCCAGCATGTGTAACAAAGGAGAGCAGGTTTGTTTTCATGGGTTAAATCAATTAGTATTCGGAACTGCGGATGTTACATACATTCGTGTATGTTTGCTTGAAGTGGCAGCATTACAACAATGAAAAGGTATAGGCATGGCCCGCAAGACAAAGGACGACGCACAACTCACCTGTGCGGCATTGCTGGATGCCGCCGAGCAGGTGTTTTTTGACAACGGCGTGGCCAGCACCACGCTCAACGACATTGCCAAAGCCGCCGGTTTGACCCGGGGTGCCATCTACTGGCACTTCAAGGACAAGGGCGATTTGCTACAGGCCATGTTTGCCCGCGCCATGCTGCCCATGGAGGCCATGCTGCAGGAGCTCGAGCAGGCCAGTGCCACCAACCCCCTGCAGGCCCTGCGCACCATGTGCGTACAGGCCCTGATCAACCTGGCGCGCTCACCGGATCAGCAGCGCGTCTTCAGCATCATGTTCCACAAGTGCGAGCACGTGGGGCAGATGGTGGCCATCCTGGACGACAAGCATGCCAAAAAGGACGAGTGCCTGGAGCAGGTGCGCACGGTCATGCAAAAGGCGGTGGACAGCGGCCATTTGCCCGCCGACACCGATGTGGCCGTGGCCCACCAGGTGATGAACAGCTTCATGGCCGGCACCATGAGCGAGTGGCTGTTTGCGCCGCAGGCGTTCTCGCTGGAGGACGCGGCCCCAGCCATGGTGGACATGCTGCTGGCGGGCCTGCAGGCCTGCCCGCCGCGATTGCCCAAGGCTGCGCCGACGAAGAAGCCAGCGAAAGAAAAGGCCAGGGTTTAAGCGCGGACCTGGGCCATCCACTGCAGCAAGAGCAGCCGCGCCGTCGACACATTGGTGGCGCAGGGCACGTCATGCACATCGCAGGCCCGCACCAGCGCATTGATGTCGGGCTCGTGGGGCTGCGGCGTCATCGGGTCGCGCAGGAAGATGATGGCGTCCACCTCCCCCACCGCCAGGCGCGCACCAATCTGCAAGTCGCCGCCCATAGGGCCGCTGAGCATGCGCTCCACCTGCAAGCCCACCTCATCGGCCAGGCGCCCACCGGTGGTGCCGGTGGCGCACAGCGTGCAGGTCTGCAAAAAGGGCGCGAACTCGGTGGCCAGGGCCACCATGTCGGCCTTCTTGTTGTCGTGCGCGATCAGCGCCAGGCGGTGGCGCAGGCTCACTTGAGCGAGGAGTAGTTCAGCGGCACCCAGGTGTAGCCCTGCTTGTCATCGGCCATGCGCAAATGGCCCAGGCCCGGGAAGGCCACGTGCGAGAGGCCAATGGCGTAGCCCTCTTTGGCGGCGTCGGCATAGGCTTTTTCACGGGCGTCCAGCGCCATGGCGCTGTTGGTGTCGAAAGCGATGGTGACCTTGGGGTCGGCAAACTGCACTGCGGCCACGTGCATCAGGTCGCCCCACAGGGCCAGCTTCTCGCCTTTGCTCTCGATGGCGTACACCGTGTGACCAGGCGTGTGCCCGGCAGTGGGCAGGGTGCGGATGCCGGGCACCAACTCGGTGCCACCCTCAAAGGTCTTGAGCTTGCCCGCCTTCACATACGGGTTGACGGAGGCCATGGCGCCCTGGAAGAAGCCCTTGTTGCCATCGGGTGCAGCCTGCAGGTTGGCCTCGCTGAGCCAGAAGTCGGTATCGGCCTTGGCGATGCGCAAGGTGGCGTTGGGGAAGGCCAGCGCGCTGTCTGCCATCAGGCCACCCACGTGGTCGGGGTGCATGTGGGTGATGTAGATCTCGTCGACCTGCTCGGGCTTGTAGCCGGAGGCCTTGAGGTTGGTCACCAGGTTGCCCAGCGTGGGGCCAAACAGGCCGGCAGCTCCGGTATCGATCAGTACCAATTTCGAACCGGTGTTGACCAGATAGCCGTTGACCGAGGTCTCGACCATTTCCTTCAGGTAGCCCTTTTGCAGGGCGGCGGCCAGCACTTCGGGCTTGGCACCGGCCAGCAGCTTGAGCATGGGCAGCTTGACGGTGCCGTCGGAAAGCGCCGTGACTTCAAAGTCGCCCAGCATCATGCGGTAGTAACCGGGGGCCTGGGTCTTGGCCATAGGGGCTTCGGCCTGGGCCACAGGGGTCCAGGCGGCGCAGGCCAGGGCTACGGCGCTGAGCAGGGATTTGGAAATAGCGTTCATGGTTTGTTCCTGAAAAATGTATTTTGGGTGGCGCAGCAAAAAGGCCAGGCGTTCAGGCCAGGCTCAGTTCCACCTCAATATTGCCACGGGTGGCGTTGGAATAGGGGCAGACCTGGTGCGCACTGTCCACCAGGTCCTGGGCCACGGCACGGTCCATGCCGGGCAGGCTGATGGCCAGGCGCACGGCAATGCCAAAGCCGGCGGGGATGGGGCCGATGTCCACGCTGGCGTCAATCGCCGCATCGGCAGGCACGGCCACCTTCTTCAGGGAAGCCACGTGCTTGAGCGCACCCATGAAGCAGGCCGAGTAGCCGGCGGCAAACAGCTGCTCGGGGTTGGTGGCGGTGCCCGCACCGCCCATGGCCTTCGGCGGTGTGAGGGTGACGTCGAGCAGACCGTCATCGCTCACCGAGCGGCCTTCGCGGCCACCGGTGGTGTGGGCGTGGGCGGTGTACAGCACTTTGTCGAGTTTGGTGGTCATGGTGGGTTCCTTTGAAAGAACAAGGCGGATTGCCTCGGGGTGGGTCAATGTAGCCAGCGCGGCGATTGTCTGCAGCGCCAGTGCCCATGCCCCTGTGGGGGCGAAGGGCAGGTGCTGCCGGCGCACACCCCGCGCCCTAGGCTGTTAGGGCTGAATGGCCCGCCATATCGCCGCCGCTTTCAACCGCCGAGGTAAGCCGCTTCCACGCGCGGGTCGGCCAGCAGCCTGGCACCCGTGTCGGCCAGCACGATGCGGCCGGTCTCGATCACAAACCCGTGGCGCGCAATCTTCAAGGCCTGGCGCACGTTCTGCTCCACCAGCAGCACGCTGAGGCCGCCCTGGTTGATGGCCACCAGGGTGCGGAAAATCTCCTGCACCAGAATCGGCGCCAGGCCCATGGAGGGCTCGTCGAGCAAGAGCAGTTTGGGGCGGGCCATGAGCGCGCGGCCAATGGCCAGCATCTGCTGCTCGCCACCCGACAGGTTGCCGGCGAACTGCGTGGCGCGGTCTTTCAGACGCGGCAGCAAATGAAAAATTTCTTCAAGCGAGCTGGCCATGCCGCTGGGGTCCTTGCGGCTGTAGGCACCGAGCTGCAGGTTCTCCAGCACGCTGAGCGTGGTCAATATCGCGCGCCCCTCGGGCACCTGCACCACGCCGCGCTGCACGATTTGGTTGGGCGCCAGGCGGCTGAGGTCTTCGCCCTCGAATTCGATCGTGCCGCGCGTGGCCTTGAGCAGGCCTGAGAGCGCCAGCAGGGTGGTGCTTTTGCCTGCGCCATTGGCACCCACCAGCGCTGTGATTTCACCTGCCTGCAGTTCCAGCGAAATGCCTTTGACGGCCTCGATGTGGCCATAGGCCACGGCCAGGTCGGTGACGCGCAAACACACGCTGGCTGCGCTCATAAGTCGTCTTCCTTGCCCAGATAGGCTTCAATCACTTCGGCGTTGTTGCGGATCGCGTCGGGCGCACCTTCGGCGATGATGCGGCCGAAGTTGAGCACCGCAATGCGGTCGCACAGGCCCATGACAAAGCGCATGTCGTGCTCAATCATGAAGACACCGTAGCCGCGCGCGCGGATGTTGCGTATCTCTTCCATCAGCACGGTTTTCTCCGACGGGTTCATGCCCGCCACCGGCTCGTCGAGCAGCAGCAGTTTGGGCTCGGTAGCCAAGGCGCGGGCGAACTCCAGTTTGCGCTGGTCGCCATAGGACAGGCTGTCGGCCAGCTGGTCGGCCTTGTGGTCCAGACCGACCCAGGTCAACAACTCAAAGGCGCGTTCGCGGGCGCGTTTTTCGGCGCGGCGGTAGCCTGCGGTGTTGAACAGCAAACCCAAGGTGCCGTAGTCCAGGTGGTCATGCAGGCCCACCATCACGTTCTCCAGCAAATCCATTTCCTTGAAGATGCGGATGTTCTGAAAGGTGCGCGCAATGCCGCGGTGCGTGATGCGGTGGCTGGGCAGGCCCAAGAGGCTCTCACCCTGGAAATCGATGGCGCCACCCGTGGGCTGCAAGAGGCCGGTGACCAGGTTGAACACCGTGGTCTTGCCCGCGCCGTTGGGGCCAATGAGGCCGTAGATGCTGCCCGCGGGCACTTCAAAGTTCACGTCCTGCAACACGTGCAGGCCGCCAAAACGCTTGCTCACATTGCGGATGGAAAGCAGGGGGGAAGTCATTTGGAAACCTCCGCGCGACGCGCCGTGGTGCGCAGCCACCAGGCCCGCACGCGGCGCGGCTCCCAGATGCCCTTGGGCAGGAACAGCACCACCAGCACCAGCACGGCGCCATTCACCAGCGAGCGGAAGTCGTGCAAAAAGCGCAGCAGCTCGGGCAGCAGCGTGAGGATGGTTCCGCCCAGCATCGGCCCCACCAACCCCGAGGTGCCGCCCAGCACCGTCATGGTCAAGAAATCCACCGCGGTCTCGAAACCGTATTCGCGCGGGCTGATGAAGAAGGTGAAGTGGGCGTTGAGGGCGCCGGCCACACCGGCAATCACGCTGCCCAGCACAAAGGCCAGCAACTTGTAACGCGCCACATCAATGCCCATGAGGCGCGCGGCCACTTCGTCTTCCTTGATGGCCTCGAACGCGCGGCCCACCTTGGAGCGGCGCAGGCGGTGCAGGCCATACACGGTGAGGCCCAAGAGCACGACAATGTGCCAGCCTTCGGTGGCCAGCGGAATGCCGTTCAGGCCCTCGGGCCCGCCGGTGATCTCCATGTTCAGCACGGTGATGCGCACGACTTCACCAAAGGCCAGCGTGGCCATGGCCAGGTACACACCCGAGAGCCGCAGCACCGGCACGCCGATGACCAGCGCCACGACGGCAGGTGCCAGCCCACCGGCCAGCAGCACGGCGGGAAAGCTCCAGCCCAGTTGCAGCGTGAGCAGAGCGGAGGCGTAAGCGCCTATGCCCATGAAGGCGGCATTGGCCAGTGACAGAAGGCCGCAGGACAGGGTCAGCCAGATGGACAGGGCCAGCATGGCGTGCACGCCCACGGTGAACACCAGGGTGCTGTAGGTCGACCAGAAATCGTTGAACCACAGCATGGCTAGGCTTTCCTTTCCAGCTGGCGCCCGAAGAGGCCTGCGGGCCGCACCAGCAGGATCAGGAACAGCAAGCCAAAGGCCACGGCATCGCCCATCTGGCTGGACAAATACGCCTTGCTGATGACCTCGGCAAAGCCCAGGAACAGGCCGCCTATGAGCGCGCCGCGGATATCGCCCATGCCGCCCAGAATGATCACGGCAATGCCCTTGTGCAGCATGGGCTGGCCCATGCCGGGCGTGATGGCGTTGAAATCGAGCGCAATCAGCACACCCGCCACGCCGCCCAGGCTGGCGGCCACAAACGAGGTGGCGTGGAACAGGCGCTCCACCGGAATGCCCAAGAGCCAGGCCGCCTTGGGCGACTCGGAAATGGCACGCAGGGCACGGCCCAACTGCGTGCGTTTCAGAATGGTGAACAGCACCGCCATCAGGATGAAGGAGATGAGCACGATGGCCACCTCCAACGCGCGCACATGCACGTCGCCAATGACGAACTCACCCGCAGGCAGCGTCTCTTCGGGGAAGCGCATGGCCTCGGCACCGAACAGGCCCTGGGCCGTGGTGGTCAGCATGATGCTCACGCCAATGGTGGCGATCATGGGGATCAGGTGCGGCGCGTGGCGCAAACGCAGCGGCTTCAAGACCAACACGTCGATCAGCAGCCCCAGCGTGCCGCAGACCAGCATGGCGCCCAGCATGGCCAGCCACAAGGGTGCGCTGTAACGCGTGACCAGGGCCAGTGCGGCGTAGCTGCCCACCATGAACAGCGCGCCATGCGAGAGGTTGATGACAGCCAGCACACCAAACACCAGGGTGAAGCCCAGCGCAAACAGCGCATACACGCTGCCCAGCGTCAACGCGTTGAGGAGTTGTTGTTCAAGCATGGAAATGGAGCACCGGGTTGCGTCCCGATGCGGCTTGTTTACTTGCCTTCAAACAGGGTGAACTTGCCCGAACGCACGATGTAGATAAACGGCTTCTGGTCCGCGTCCCAGCCACCGGCCTTGCCGTCTTTGGTCTTGGCGGGGCGGAATTTGAAGGGGCCGGTGGCACCGCTGATGCTGGCTTTGGGCAAGGCGTTTTTCAGGGCCTCGCGGTCGGCGGCCAGGTCACCCGAGAGCTTGATGTCTTTCAGCGTGGCAGCCACGATGTGCAGGGCGTCATAGGCTTGGGCGGCGAACTGGTTGGGCTCGGCGCTGTATTTTTTGGCGTAGGCGGCCACAAAGGCCTTGTTCACCGGTGCCGGGTTGGTGTTGGACCAGGGGCTGCCGACAAAAGTGCCCTCGCCTGCCAGGCGCGAGATCTCGAACAGCTTGGGCGAGTTGAAGCCGTTGCCACCGATGAAGGGGGCCTTGATACCCAGACCGCGCGCCTGGATCATGATGTTGGCGGCTTCTTCGGCCAGGCAGGAGCAGACCACCGCATCGGGCTCGCTGGCCTTGATCTTGGTGAGCTGGGCCTTGAAGTCCACATCGCCCTTGACGTAGGTCTCGGTGGTGGTGACAGGCAGGTTGCGCTCGGCCAGCACGCCCTTGAAGACGTCATAGCCGCTCTTGGTGAAGGCGTCGTCGTTGCCATAAATGATGGCCACTTTTTTCAGGTTGTAGAACTTCTGCGCCGTAGCCACGGTGACCGGCAGCACGTCGGATTCCATCACCGAGTTGCGAAACACGTAGGGGCCGATGTCGGTGATGCCGTTGGCGGTCACCGAGGTGCCAAACATCACGGTCTTGGCAGCGTTGCCCACCGGGCCACCGGCGAACATGGAGTTGGAGAGCGTGGGGCCAAACACCATCAGCACCTTGTCCTGGAAGACCAGTTTTTTGACGACGTTGATGGCCTCTTCCTTCTTGCCCTGTTCGTCTTCAATCACGAGCTGGATCTTGTCGCCATTGACGCCGCCCTTGGCGTTGATCTCATCGGCTGCCAGTTGAAACCCGTTGCGGATGGCCACGCCGTATTGGGCGGCACCGCCGGAGAGGGCCTCGGCCACACCGAGCTTGATGTCGGCAGCCTGGACCAGGCCTGCGCTGGCCAGGGCCAGGGTCAGTGCAAGAGAGCGGGAAGTTTGGCGCATGAAGTCTCCGTGTGGGATGGGAATGTATGGGGCGCGTGTCGCTGGTCGCAGCGCAGCGCGGGAGCGGCATTCTAGCCCGGCTGTGCGCCGCTGCCCTTACCACATTCCACAAAACGGTCTGCATGGTTTTTAGGCATCGTTGGCAAAGCCAGCAGGCATGCGGGTTTGGCCTGTCTATCCCGGACTTATCAACAGATCCATTCACACGATCTGGGGATGGATTGGGCTGACCCTTGAACGACTCAGTGGTCTTTCTTGACCACCACCTTGTCGTGCCGGCGCGGTTTGCCCGCGCGCCCGGTCTTGGACCATTCGTAGTCCTGCCCATCAGGCGTTTTGCCGCCTTCCACCGCGTCCACGCCGGGCTTGCCCACGTGCTGCGGGTCTTCAGCCACCATGGTGACAAAGGTGTGGCCTGCGTCGCGCCGGGCTTTGACGATCGCCAGGGCTGCGGTCAGCTGCGGCTCGTCGGCCGAGCAGGGCTGGTTGGCCACATCGGTCCAGTAAATTTTGAACATGGGCCATCATAAAGCGCAGGCCCCGTACAGGCGTAAGTCAGGTGCTTGCGCGGTACAGCAGCACCTTGAGCGCGCGCTCGGGCGCCACATCGGCAAACACCGCCGGGTTGGCAAGGCGTTCCACGAAATGCAGTTCAGGTGCGAGCGCCTGCATCTGCTCCTGCAGAAAAGCGCAATCGAGCTCAGGCGCATTCAGGCACAAGAGCGCATGGCCGTGGCGGTCCAGCAAGTCGGGCAGGCGGCGCATGAGTTTGGCGTAGTCCTTGGTGGCCACGAAGCTGCCCTTCTGGTAGCTCGGCGGGTCGACAATCACTAGACCATAGGGCCCTGCGCGGGTGATCTTGCCCCAGGTGCTGAAGATGTCATGCACCAGAAAACTCGCACCGGCCGTGAGGCCGTTGAGCGGGTGGTTTTGCTGGCCCGTGGCCATGGCACCGTGGGCCATGTCGACATTCACCACCTGGCGCGCACCGGCCTGAAGCGCCACGACAGAAAAGGCGCAGGTGTAGGCAAACAGGTTGAGCACCTTCAGGCCGGGGCGCCCTGGCGGCTGTGACGCAGCATGGGCCGCCACATGCCCGCGCACCCAGGCCCGCCCCTCGGCCATATCCAGAAACAGGCCGTGGTTCTGGCCCTTGTGCACATGCACCTTGAAGCGCGCTCCATTTTCAGAAACCACATGCGTCTCGGGCACGCTGCCGGCCATCAGGCGCGTTTCCGTATGGCCCTCGGCGCGACACTGGTAGACCCAGTTGAGCGGCTGCTCTGGCGCGCTGCTGTTGCAGCGCTGTTGCAGTGCGCGCTGCACGGAGGCCAAGGCGTCGTCGGCCAAGGGCAGAAAACTGGTGAGCACAAAGACCGGCGGAAACACGTCCAGCGCCAGGTGCTCGCAACCCGGGTGCAGGCCGCCGCGGCCATGGAAGAGGCGCTGCGCGTCGGCGGGGAGCGCCATGGTGGCGATGGTGTGGAGCAGGGCTTGCATGGAGGCTGGGGTTTGGCGCTGCAGTGTATGCGGCTGTGCGGGTGGCTTCCGCCCAGCGACCGCAAGGCAGACAATTGACCGGCAACAGGAGAATGTTTTGAAGCAGCCGCTGGTGGTTTTTTCGCATGGCAAGGAGTCCGGGCCGCTGGGCGCCAAGATCCAGGCCCTGATGGCCGTGGCCAGGCAGCAGGGCGCGCAAGTGCTGTCGGTGGACTACCGCCAAGACCCGCCCGGCGTGGCGCACGACCCGGCCCAGGCGGGTGAAGACCGGCGCCGCGTGGCACAGCTGCTGGCCACGCCCCTGCCCGCCCATGGGCCGCTGGTGCTGGTGGGCTCCAGCATGGGCGGCTATGTGGCCACGCTGGCCAGCCAGACGCTGCAGCCCGCCGGGCTCTTCCTGATGGCACCGGCGTTTTACCTGCCGGGCTATGCCCAGCAGGACCCGGCACCACACGCTTCCTGCGTGCTGCTGGTGCATGGATGGGGCGATACGGTGGTGCCCGCGGCGCACAGCCTGCGCTTTGCCCAGCAGCACCGCTGCGCCCTGCACCTGCTGGATGGCGACCACCGCCTGGACGCCGCCCTGCCGCAGCTCGAAGCCCTGTTTGCGCTCTTTTTGAAACAGGTGCTGGCCACGGACACAGCAGCATCGGTACCTGCTGCAGCTGCCGCACCGGCCAGGCCCACGCGCGCCTGGGTGCGCCAGCCCTCGGGCAGCCACCTGGACCTGGTGAACCCGGAGCCAGAGGACTTTGATGACTCGGACCTGGCGCTGGGCCTGGCGCGCACCTTCCGCTGGGGTGGCCACTCGGTCTGGCCCCGGCCGCTCACGGTGGCCCAGCATTCGCTCACCGTGCTGGCCTTGCGGCGCCAGGCGGGTGCACTATCCACACGCGTGCAGCTGCTGGAGTTGCTGCACGACGCCGAGGAAGGGTTGGTGGGCTTTGACCCGATCTCACCGCTCAAACCCATTCTGGGCGCGGCCTTTCAGACCGTGATGGAACGCCTGCAGGGCACGGTGCTGGCGCGCTACCAGGTGGGCGGTTGGCAAGGGGGCGAGCACCAGGCCCACAAGCAGGCCGACGTGCTGGCCGCTGCCAGCGAGGCGGTGCATGTGGCGGGCTGGTCACGCGAGGAGGTGCAGGGTGTGCTGGGCATCACGCTGCAGCCTCTGGAGGAAGACCCGCTGGTGGCTGTGTATGGCGGCACACCCTGGGAGCCGTGGCCGGTGGATGTGGCGGCCCGGCGTTTTCTGGCGGCGCTGCAGGCGCTCAAGCCGGCGCATCGAAAATGAAACAGGTGGTGGTGGCGTGGGCGTACAAGCGGCCCTGTGCGTCCAGGATTTTGGCCTCGGCCGTGGCCATTTGCCGTCCGCTGTGGATCACATTGCCAATGGCCCGCAAAGGGCCGCTGTGCGGGGTGGCCGCACGCACCAGGTTGATGCTGAGCTCGGCGGTGGCATAGGCCCGCCCTGCGGGCAATTTGGTGTGCACGGCACAGCCCAGAGCCGAGTCGAGCAGGGTGGAAAACCAGCCACCATGCACCGTGCCCATGGGGTTGCAGTGGGCCAGGCTGGGCGTGCCCTGGAAAACCGCCAGGCCATCCCCCACTTCCAGCAGATCAAAGCCCAGCGTTTCGGCCATGTGGGGGTATGGCAGTGCACCGCTCTGCATGGCCTGCATGGTCTGCAGGCCGCTCTTGCCAGCGAGCTGCGCGCGGCTGGCCACGCCTGGCTTGCCGCCACCAGCCAGCACGCGCTGGCGCGCGGCAGCCTGCTGGGTTGCCCAATCCAGAGCCATGTCATCTAACGCCATGCC
>CANCCF010000100.1 GCA_947374485.1 Comamonadaceae bacterium
GGCATGGTCTGGTGCAGCCCCGAGCGCCATGGCGCCATGACCGGCATCCTGAAAAGCCAGATCGACTGGATTCCACTCGCGGTGGGTGCGGTGCGCCCCACACAGGGCAAGACACTGGCGGTGATGGAGGTGAGCGGCGGTTCGCAGTCCTTCAACGCGGTGAACCAGATGCGCATCCTGGGGCGTTGGATGCGCATGCTCACCATCCCCAACCAGAGCTCGGTGGCCAAGGCCTTTCTGGAGTTCGACGAGGCCGGGCGCATGAAGCCCTCCAGCTACTACGACCGCGTGGTGGACGTAATGGAAGAGCTCGTCAAATTCACCCTGCTCACGCGCGACGTGGCGCCGTATCTGGTGGACCGCTACAGCGAGCGCCGTGAGAGCGCGGAGCAACTCAGTAAACGGGTCAACCAGCGCACCTTGTAGGCGGCACCAAGTGCCGCACGCACTGGCAATATCAGGGCGTCAGCACCACATCGCCGATGAAACCCAGGCTGTGGCCGCCGGTGTTGTCGCTGTCGGCGCCCACCAGCACAGCAGACAGGGGCGGCAGCGTGCTGCTTTCCTCGCCAAAGGCCTTCTGAAAATCCGCCGCCACATCGCGGCTCTGTGTCTGCCATTGCATCAGCGGCTGGCCCGCACCTGCGACGACGATCAGGCGCACGCGGGCGCTGTACGCGTTGTTCAAAAGGGTCCCGGCGGGCAACGCAGGGTCCCACACATAGCACAGCGTGGCCGAGGGCAGGTTCTCGCCGCTGACGGCGCGCGCCACGCGCAGCAGGTTGCGCTCCACCAGGCCCAATTTGTCCAGCGGCATGTCAAACAGCAGGCAGACCTTGAGCGCACTGTCGTCACCCTTGCGCGTGCGCAGGTCGGCGTTTGCCACCGGCGTATCGAGGCGCCAGCGCCAGTTCAAGCGCGGCCGGTTTGACACGGCGTCTGGCGGCAGGGCATGCACCACATTGCCGTAGGACTTGTCTGCCTCCAACTGCAACACCGTGCTGCCGTCCACCGGGGTGAGGGTGAATGTGCCCAGCGCAATTTTGCCGCCAGGAATGCCGACCACGCGCCATGGCGAGGGCGGCGGCCCGGCTATGGCGGTGGAAAAAGGCGTGAGCAAGGGCCGGGCGCCTTGGGCCTGGGCGGCGGATGCGGCCAAGGTCAGCAGCAGGGGCGCCAGAACCCGGTGCGGTGCGAAGCTTGGCATTGCGGATCGGGTAAGAGACCGTTCTTTGGGTGGATGTGACAAGCGCAATGGAGTCCTGGATTCTTGGGGTTAAGGGCCTGGCTGCTCAGGCCGCAGGGTCGAAGGAAAAAGCCATCTTACGCAATGGTCTGGGCGGCCTGCATCACCAGAGTCAAACCACTTGGCCTGACGGAACACGCTGCCGCGAAATCGCCGGGGCCGGTCCAGTCGGTTCCGCACTCGGTGCGTCAAGACTTGGGTGGCCCTTCCTGAAACAGCTTGATGACATCCGCGGGCGGTGTGGGATTGCCGGACCAATACGCATAAGGCTCCAACTCAAAATGCTGTGTGCGGCCTACCGGCAACGGCACGCGCACGGTGCCCTTGACCAGGTTGGCGGTGATCGTCTGAAAATCATCGCCCACATGCACTTCCACCGTGGCCATGTCTGTGTCGCCTGGCACGAAGCTGTTGTCTTCCAGGGTGCGTTTGCCCAGCACCTGTTCGAAGGCGGTAAACATTTCTGTCATGTCGGCCTCACTCACTGCGCGTTCACGCTTCCAGAACCGTAGCCACAGGTAATGACGCTTGCCTGTGAGGTCGTGAAACCAGAACTTGGCAGCTTCGGGGAGTGCATGCAACTGGTTGATGGTTTGGTAAGAATCCATCTCCCATGTGCCGTAGGCCGTACTCTCTGTATTCGCTTCATAGCTCAAAACATCCGTGACCCGCGACACATCGCCCGTAAGCTTGAAGCGCCAAGGGAATTTCACACGGATGCGGCGCATGTAGTAAGACGGGTCAGGCACCCACCCGGCTTTGATGCGCTCAATGGTTTCGGGCTTGGCGCGGCCACCACTCAATTCCTGCCACCTGTCTTCCCGCAGAGGGAAGAAACGGTTTCCTTCTGCGTTGTATTTTTTGGGCGTCATGCCCTCCAGCACTTCAGCACGGTAGGTTCCCAGTTCTATCTGGTTGTCGGTGTATCCCGCAGCCCAAATCATGATGTTGCCCAGTGGTGCTACACCGACACACAACGACTGGAATTTAGGGCGGGCTTTGTAGTTGTCTCTTGACACCCCGGGTAGAGAAAATAATTCATAGAGCCTTTGCAGGGGAAGGTCGGTTTTGAGTTGGTAGAAGCGGTCTTCCAGGTAGTCGTAGTAGCTGAATAGCAGGCGTTGAGGGAGCTTGGCCCCGTTGCGGTCTGGACCGCCCATGGGTACAGACCCCAATCCCCACGATGCCCCCATACCTGAGTAAAAGCGAGCTACCTCTAGCCCCTCTGAATCCCACATGATGTTGTCGCTGGACAGTGTGCTGACACGGGCACCGGCACGGGGATCGATATCAATACCGTATTTGCAAAAATTTACGTCCCATTTAAAGAGTGCCGTTTGTGGGCTGTTCATCGTCGTAACTTTCAATAATGAAGTGGGGCTTATGGCTTGGGCCGCTGGCGCGTACAGGCTTGTAGTGAGCAAGGGGCTGGCCGCTCCCAGCCACACTGCAAAGCGACGGCGGTTAAGCAAAGGGCGGGGTTTAGGCTCGAACAATCAGTCGCTCCAATTCCGTGTCGTTCTTGAACCGTGGGCTGTGGGCTACGCTGCCTTCCTGAAGCGACATATGCAAGAAACGGCTCCTGAAATCGCGCGCCGACTCGACACCTAAATGTTCGTCAAGTGCCCAGCTCGGTTCGCGTTCGGCTTTCGCCACGGCACGCAGTTGGCTGCGCACTTTTTCAATCTCGGGCACGCTGCAAGGCTCCGTAAGGCTCGGAGGATAGTTTGCCGTGGTGTATTTGCTGGCGGCGTCCACCATCAGGCTCAAGGCCACCTTGTGGTAGTCACCGATGACTTTGCGTTCGTGTCGTAAGCCATTCCACAGGGTTGGCTTGGCATTGTGTTCGCCATACCAGCCCTTGCCATACACAAAGGCCTTCGTGCCGGGGATGACCTTTTCACCATCCTCCAATCGCGCGGTTCGGGTTTCTCCGATATCCCGCAACTCGGGCTCGGGCGCCAGGTCGCTCGTATAGCCGCCACCCACATCCGAATGGGCCCCCGGAATGCCAATCTCGTAACCCTTGCCGACCTGCACCGTGCTTTGGATATTGGTGCAGGAGAAGTTGGCCCGGTACTCATCCAGGGCCACGACGTGGAACACCCGATTTACCTTGCTTGTGTCAATCTGCATATGCAACTCTTGGACATCGTTGCTATAGCTCAGGTAGCCGTGCGAGGAAACCGTATCAAACAGGCCCACAAAGTTGACTTGAAAAATAACTTTGCTCCAGTTGCCGTCAAAGTATTTCCTCACCCTTGATTCATGCTGAACCCGATAGACAAAGTAGCGGGCAGCTGCAGCACCCCGGCTAAAGCCGAAGGCATTGATTTCCACAATGGAGGGTGGGCCATCTTTTTTGCGCTTTATCTTCAGTGTCTCGACAAGGGGATCAAATGCGGCTTCCACCCGTGCCTCGATGCCCGTCTTTCCTTTACCAGCCACATATCCATCAAAGCTGTCCTCTTTGTATTTTGTAGTGCCAATGCCCTCCACATAGATAGCGATATCCGGCGAATCAGGCTCAAGATCAAGCACCTCCCACATTCGCGCCACATTGGACTTGCCGTTGGCATAACTGGTATCACTTCCGCCAACACTCTTCTTAACGTCCTCTGGTGCCTTGACGTTGAAGAGGTTGTTCAGGGTTCCGTCAAAAAACACGTTCACTTGCACCTTGTCTACTTCCACCACATGCTGGGTGTCGTCATCGGGTGTGGTGACGGTGGTGTTGTTATAAAAGCCTTGGATAGCCATCGTTTGGTTCCTTCTTCTGCAGGGATTCAAGAATCGACTCAACCCAAGGTGTTGGGTTCAATTTGTATGCCAGTGGCCTGCGCGCCGCTGCCAACCCGCTGCGTTGCGCCATGTGCATCCGTGATACCTTGCAGCACACGGCCATCGGCCAAAGTGACCTTGTAGGGAAAATTCGGCACGGGATTGCCCTTCTTGTCCCGGAGCACAAACATCTCATTGAACGGGTCCTTCACCGGCGGGACCGCAAGAGTTACCGGCAAGCTCTTTGGCCCCTCCATCGCCTTGTTAGCCGCATTCACATCCCAAACCCCCGCCGTGCCATGCGTGATGTTGCCGTCGGTGAAGCGGCTGAAGCTGCCGCCGCCGTTGATCACCAGTTCTTCCTTGGCCGTGAAGCTGATGGTCTCGGCGGTCTCGGTGATGCTGAGCTTGCTGAGGATGTGCATGCTTTTCTCCAGGGCCTGGATTTCGATGTCGGCGGCAGCGGACACTAGCTTGATTCCGCTTTTGTAGGCAAACAGGCGCACCGCTTCTTTGGCGCTGGCCAGGAGGCTCCTGGCTGCGCTGATGCTGGTGTGGCCGCCGCTGGTGATGGCGTGGTGGCGGCCGCTGTGCTGGTGGGTGGTGCCGGGTGTGGTGCTGGCAATGCCCGCCGGGCTGGCGATGACGATGTGGGGCTCGGCCAGCTCGGGGAAGGCGCCTGCGTTGCTTGCAGCACCGGTCTTGCCGCGCACGGCGTCGTTCTGGTTCTGCAAGTCTTTGGCCACTTCGCCCTGGTCGGCGGCGTCTTGCGCCAGGTGCTGCGCGGCCAGGTCGCCCAGGCTGGCGTGCTGGTCTTGTGCCTGCTGCAAGCGGGCGGTGGTCTCCCCCATGTCCTTGGCTTGGCCTTGGGCGTTCACGCGGGCTTCGGTGCTGAGGAGCAGGCCGTCTTTGGCGCGCAGCACGCCGTGGCCGTCGCTGCGCAGCTCGAAGCCTTCACCGCGTGCGTCTTTGCGGCCGGCGTGGTCTTCGATGCGGGTGATGTGGCCGAGGCTTAAGGAGCTGTGCTGGTGGTCGCTCTGGAGTTGCACCTGGATCTTTTGCGCGGTGTCGTCCATCACCAGGTGGTTGCTGCGCCCGGCTGCGCCGTTGCCGCCGCCCGGTGTGAGCTCGCGCGACCGAAAGCCCGAGAGGGCCTGCTGCCCCGGCAGGCTCCAGGGCGGCATGTTTACCGCGTTGTAGAGGCGGCCCTTCACAAAGGGCAACTCCGGGTCGCCGCCCAGAAAGTCCACCTGCACTTCTTCGCCGATGCGCGGCAGGTGCATGCCACCGAGCTGGTTGCCAGCCCAGGCGCTGGAGACGCGCACCCAGCAGGAGCTGTTCTGGTTCTTCTGGCCATAGCGGTCCCAGGGGAACTGCAGCTTGATGCGGCCCAATGCGTCAGTGTAGATATTGCTCTCGGCGGTGTCGGCAGCGGGGCCGACCACCAGCGCAGTCTCCGGCCCACCCGTCTTGGGCTTGCCCTGCGTGGCAACAGGCCGCAGTGCTTCGGTGCTGGGCTGCACGTCAAACGCCACGCTGACCCGCCATTGGCCCATGAGTCGCTCTGCGTCGGTCAGCGCGGCGGTGCTGCGCTGCGTGTCTTCGCTCACGTTCTCCAGGGTGAACTGCGTGTGCAGCGTGAGATATTCTGTGTTGGCATGCTCTTGTGGATGGCCTGTCAATTGAAAACTGCAGCCGGGCACGATGCCCCGCACATGCCCCACACCGCTGGCGCGCGCGCCGGATTGCCGCAGCGCCTGCATGCGCAGACGTGCCAGGTGCCGGCCTTGGCCTTCAGTCTGGTTGGCCGCCTTGTCGGCACCCCGGTTGGGCTGGCTGTAGTCGCTGCCGCCCACGCCCACACCTACGCCACCCAGCTTGTCGCCGCGCCACAAATAAACCTCCTGGTCTGCATGCCCGGTGTTGCGCGGGTCTGCAGCAGCGGCGTCCAGCGCAGCACGGGGCCGCGTGTAGTCATACTCGCGCGTGGCATAGGCGCCGCTGGCAAGGCGGCTCAAGGGGCTGAAGCCGTGGATGTATTCGCGGTCTGTCTTGTGGCCCAGCGGGTAAAAGGGAATCTGGTGGTAGGCGCTCACGCCCCTGTCCTGGTCCGCTTGCGTCACCTCAAAAGCGCCGTTGTGGTCGCTCCACACCAGCCGGTGCACGCCCGCGCTGTGCGCAAAGTGGTAGTTGATACCCCACTCCTGCATCAGCCGGGTGATGAATTCAAAATCGGTTTCGTTGTACTGCACGGTGTAGTCGCGCAGCGGGTAGCTCTCGATCAGGCGTTTTTCGTTTGCAAACGCGTAGTCAGAGAGCACGGCGTCGATCACCTGCACCGGCGTCATGTCCTGGAATACCTTGCAGTCGCTGGTCAGCGTGGCCAGGTGCAGCCAGGGGCGCAGCGTGAGTTCATACAAGGCGTGGCGGCTGTCTTCGCCGATGAAGCGGGCTGCAGTGATGAGGCCGGAGATCTCGCGCACCCCGGCACCCTGGTTGGCCAGGCCTGCGCCACCGGGCAGCCCGGGCACGAACAGGCCGTGGCCTTCGAGCTCAATACAGCAGGTGAGCTCCAGGCCGACAAAGCCATGCAAATCAAAATTGCTGGCGCTGCCCGCCATGAAGTTCAGGGCGTCGGGCGTCTGCAGGGTCAGGCGGTATTCAAACAGGCGGTTGATGCCCTCGCGTCCTTCGAGCTTCAAGGGCACCAGCGCGGGCTGGCCTGCCACCACAGGGATGGCCGGGCTTTGAACGGTGAGGGCACGCGGTGCAGTAAAAAGACCAGGCATGGGACGCTCCAAAAATTCAGGCGCAACACACCATGCTGCGCAGTAGCGGGGAAGTGGGCCGTGAATGGATGGACCGGAATGGTCTTGGAAGAGGGGTGGCGCAGAGTCTGCGCTGTGGGCACCCCCAACGACAAGGGTGCAATGTGCGAATTATAAGACGGTCCGCTGTGCGCTAGCGCAAAGACATTGCAGCCCGGGTTTGCGACCATGACTGGTCTGCAACACAAGCAAGAGCCATCCATGCCTGCACCCCCCAGCCGCCCCAACACATTGCCAGAGGGCTGGCGTGGGGACCGCGGCATGAGCCCCGCACAGGCCGCCGAGCGCCTGCGGCAGGACGGTCCCAACCAGCTGCCCGGTGAGCACCGGCGTGGCCTGCGCCGCATGGCCTGGGAGACCCTGCAAGACCCGATGTTTGCCCTGCTGCTGGCCGCCGCTGTGTTGTACCTGCTGCTGGGCGACTGGCAGGAGGGCGCGGTGCTGTTGGGTCTGGTGCTGGTGGTGCTGGTGCTTACGCTCTACCAGGAGGGCCGCACCGAGCATGCGCTCTCGGCCCTGCGCGCCCTGAGCAGCCCGCGCGCGCTGGTGCTGCGTGCAGGCGAGCGCCTGCGCGTTGCCGGGGCTGAGGTGGTGTGTTGTGACGTGCTGGTGCTGGCCGAGGGCGACCGCATACCGGCCGACGCCGTGCTGCTGGAGGGAACGGGCATGCAGGTGGATGAATCGCTGCTGACCGGTGAAGCGGTGCCGGTGGCCAAGGCCGTGGATGCAGCCTTGTTCTCCGGCACCCTGATCGTGGCGGGCCATGGCACGGCGCGTGTCACGGCCACGGGTGCCCACACCGGCATCGGCCGCATTGGCCGCGCGTTGGATGCACTGGGGCAAGAGCCCTCGCCGCTGAAGCAGCAAATGGCCCAACTGGTGAAACTGCTGGCCCTGGTGGCCCTGGGTGCCAGCCTGTTGCTGGTCGCCGCACATGGCCTGCTGCATGGCGACTGGTTGTCCGCGTTGCTGGCGGGCATCGCCCTGGCCATGGCCTTGCTGCCGCAGGAGTTCAGCGTGGTGCTCACCGTCATCCCGGCGCTGGGTGCCTGGCGCCTGTCGAAAGAGCAGGTGCTGACCCGGCGCCTGGCGGCCATCGAGACCCTGGGGGCCACCTCGGTGCTGTGCGCCGACAAGACCGGCACCCTGACCGAAAACCGCATGGCGGTGGCAAGCCTGTTTGTGCCCTCAGTGCACACGCAAAGCGGCCAGTCATTGGCGATTGACTACCGCACTAGCATGGAGCTTCCCGAAGACTTTCACACCCTGGTGGAGTACTCCATTCTGGCCAGCATGCGCGACCCGTTTGACCCGATGGAAAAGGCCTTTCACCGCCTCGGCCAGCACTTTCTGCAGGGCACCGAACACCTGCACCGCGACTGGCGGCTGGTACAGGAATACGCGCTCACGCCGGGCCTGCGCGCCATGAGCCATGTCTGGCGCGCACCCGCAGGACAGTTTGAGGCAGGCGTCCACAACGTGGCGGCCAAGGGCGCGCCCGAGGCCATCTTTGATTTGTGCCACCTGGATGCCGCCACGCAAGCGCACCTGCAAGCCGCGGTGGACACCATGGCCGCACAAGGCCTGCGCGTGCTGGGCGTCGCAGAGGCGCGCTTTGCAGGCGATGACTGGCCCGCCATCTCGCACGACTTCGCGTTTGCATTCGTCGGCCTGCTGGGCTTGCAAGACCCGCTGCGCGAGGGCATCCCGGAGGCGGTGCAGCAGTGCCAGGCCGCGGGCATCCGCGTGGTGATGATCACCGGCGACTACCCCGCCACCGCCGAGGCCATAGCGCGTGCTGCCCACATTGCCGTGCAGGACGGCAGCGGCACGCTCGCTGGCAGCGACATGGACGCGCTGGACGACGCACAGCTGCAGCAGCGCATGCAGGCGGTTGCCGTGTGCGCCCGCATCTCGCCGCCGCAAAAGCTGCGCATCGTGCAAGCCCTCAAGGCCCATGGCGAGATCGTGGCCATGACGGGCGACGGCGTGAACGACGCCCCGGCCTTGAAGGCCGCGCACGTGGGCGTGGCCATGGGCGGGCGCGGCACCGACGTGGCGCGCGAGGCCGCCTCTCTCGTGCTGCTGGACGACAACTTTGCCTCCATCGTGCGCGCGGTACGCCTGGGGCGGCGCATTTTTGACAACCTGCGCAAATCGATGTCCTACATCCTGGCGGTGCATGTGCCCATAGCCGGTGCGGCCTTGCTGCCGGTGTTGCTGGGCTGGCCCACGCTGCTGTTTCCGCTGCACATTGCGTTTCTCGAGCTCGTCATCGACCCGGCCTGCTCGCTGGTGTTTGAGAACGAACCCGGTGAGCCGGGCGTGATGCAGCGCCCACCCCGCTCACCCCAGGCGCCGCTCTTTGCCGGGCGCACGCTCGTGCTGGCGCTGGTGCAGGGCCTGGGCGGTTTGCTGGTGGTACTGGCGGCCTGGGCCTGGAGCACCACCTGGCTTGCCGAGGCCGCTGCGCGGGCCTTTGCCTTCACCACGCTGGTGATGGGCAATCTGGCGCTGATCTTCTCCAACCGCAGCAGCACGCAGCCGCTGTGGCGCAGCTTGCGCGTGCCCAACCGGGTGCTTTGGATGGTGGCTGGCATCACCACGCTGATGCTGGCGCTGGCGCTCTACCAGCCCTGGGTGGCGCGGCTGTTCCAGTTCGCGCCGCTGGCCTTGCAGGATGCGCTCAAGGCTGCGGTCCTGGGCCTCTCCAGCGCGCTGTGGTTCGAAACCCTCAAGCTTTGGCCAGGCGGCGCAAGCCCACCGCGTCCAGCTGTGCCACGGTCAGGTCGCCGGGCTTGAGGCGGAACAGGCGCATGGAGTTGCTGACCTCGGTGGTCTGGCCCTGCAGGGCGCGCGCCGTGGCGGCCAGCTCTTCCACCATGGCGGCGTTTTGCTGGGTCAGGCTGTCCATCTGCGTAATGGCCTCGTTGATTTGTGCAATGCCCAGGGTCTGCTCGCTCGATGCCGTGCTGATTTCTTCCAGCACGGTGCCCACCTTGCCCACCGCCTGCAGTGCCGCTTCCATGCGTTCCAGCGCGGTGCGGGTCTGCTCGCCGCCGGTGCCCACGCGCTCGCTCGATTCGCTGATGAGCTGCTTGACCTCCTTGGCCGCGGCCGTGGTGCGCTGTGCCAGCGCGCGCACTTCGGCCGCCACCACCGCAAAGCCGCGCCCCTGCTCACCCGCGCGCGCTGCCTCCACCGCGGCGTTGAGCGCCAGGATGTTGGTCTGAAAGGCCACGCCCTCAATCAGGTGGATGATGTCGGTGATCCGGGACGACGAGTCGGCAATGCCCTGCATGGTCTCTGCCACCGACTGCACCGCCTCGTTGCTGCGCTGGGTGATCTGCTTGGTGGTGCTGGCCAGTTCGTGGCCGCGCGCGGCCGAGGCGGCACTGCTTTGCACCGTGCTGTTGATCTCTTCCATGGAGGCCGCCGTTTGCTCCAGGCTGCTGGCCTGCGACTCGGTGCGCGCCGACATGTCCTCGTTGCCATCGGCAATTTCGCGCACCGAGGTGTTGAGCTCGTCAATCTCATGGCGCACATCACTCACCACCGTGCGCAGGTTCACCGACATCTGGTTCAAGGCTTGCTGCAACTGGCCAATGAAGCCGCGCCCATTCACCGCCACTGCATGCGCCAGGTCGCCCGAGGCCAGGTGGTTGGCATCCCCCACCAACGCGGCCATCGGCTGCACCGCCATGCGCCAGGTGGCAGCCACGGTGAGCGCCGCCGCACCCAGCAGCGCCAGCGCCAGCAGCCACAGGGGCGTGCCCAGCCACAGCAGGGCCAACAGGCCCGCGCCCAGCAGCAGCTGCACGAGGGCCAGGCGGCTCAATATGCCGGGGTTGGTCAGGCGCTGCCAGCGGCCAGCCAGGCCGGTGCGCAGCACCTGGCCGTGCTGCAGCGCATAGGTCGAGCGGCCCGCGGCGGCGTCCGTGCGCATCTGCGCGTACAGCGCTTCGGCGGCTGCCACGGCAGAGGCATCGGGGCAGGTGCGCACCGACAAATAGCCGGTGATCTGGTCGCCGTCGAGCATGGGCGTAGCGTTGGCATTGACCCAGTAGTGGTCCCCGTTTTTGCGCCGGTTCTTCACCAACCCGGTCCAGGGCCGCTTGGCCGCTATGGTGGCCCACATGTCGCGAAAGGCCTCTTCAGGCATGTCGGGGTGGCGCACCAGGTTGTGGGGCTGGCCCAGCAACTCGTCCTGGGTGTAGCCACTCACGGCGATGAAGGCGGCATTGCAATAGGTGATGCGCCCCTTGAGATCGGTCACCGAGACCAGCGTCTGGTCTTTGGGGAATCCATAAGCCTGCTGGCTGACCGGCAAATTGTTGCGCATTGTTGTCCCTGTCTGGTGTGTGGTCCACGCTTGGTATTACCCAGAATAGTGCCTGAAAAAACACAGCTGTCCCCCAAGGATCACACCAAAATTTGATGTACGAATCAGTCGACAAATAGGACGGATTGTGGCCGCAGCCATACAGCATGCGTCCACTTTGTGGCCTACTGGCAGCCATGCGCTCCCCGCAACCCGCACTTCGCAACGCCGCAGGCTTTCGTACCGACCTGGTGCGCTGGCGCCAACTGGTGTGTGCCGACTGGTTGGCCGCGCTTGTCAGGGGCAAACGCGTAGCCGCACCGCCCCTGGGCCCGTGGCAGTTGTTTGAGGTGGGCTGCGATGCGCGGGCCGCGTATGCGTCCGGCCACCTGCCGGGCGCGCGCTTTCTCGACACCCTGCTGTTTGAAGAGCCGCCCTACTGGAACAAGGTGCCAGACCCGGAATTGAACGGGCTGCTGCAGGGCCTGGGCCTGAGGCCCGACAGCACCGTCATCCTCTACGCCCGCAACACCCTGGCTGCAGCCCGTGTAGCGCACCTCATGTTGTATGCCGGCATGCAGGACGTGCGCCTGCTTGACGGGGGCCTGCAGGCCTGGTGCCTGGCCGGGCATGCGCTGCAAACCGGGACGCAGACCGCACAGGCCGCACCCCTTCCTGCAGCCTCCGCGCCCGGCGTGCTGCAGGCCTGGAGCCATGCCGCCCTTGCGCGCCCCGACTACCTGGTGGACCTGGAGCAGGCCCGTGCCTTGCTGAACCGGCACGACGCGGCCTTGGTGAGCCTGCGCAGCCGTGCCGAGTCCATGGGCGACATAGCTGGGGCCATCTGGGGCGATGCCGGTCTGGACCGCGATGCGCAGCGCATGGCGAGCTTCCAGGACGCACAGGGCTGCATGTTGCCCGCGGCAGACATCGCCCGCGTCTGGCTGGATGCAGGCCTGCACCCCGGCATGCAGATGGCGTTTTACTGCGGCACCGGCTGGCGCGCCGCGCAGGCCTTTTTCTACGCCTGGCTGATGGGCTGGCAGCGCATCAGCCTGTTCGACGGTGGCTGGTTTGAATGGAGTGCGGACCCGGCCAACCCGGTGGTGCGGCGCGCCTGAGCCTGCGTGCCGTGGCGGGCCGGAGTGCCAGTTGTGGCCTACTTGGCACCCATGCAGAGCCAGCCCTTTTCACTATCCGCAGCCCACGCCCTGCACCCCCGTGTTCCTGCCGGCTTGCGTGCCGACCTGCCGCGTTGGCGCCAGCTGGTCAGTGCCGACTGGCTCGCAGCATGGCTGGGCCAGCGAGCTGTGGCCGCAGCGCCAACCGGCCACTGGCTGCTGCTGGAGGCAGGCTGCGAAGGGCAAGCCCTGTTTGCCTCCGGCCACATACCCGGAGCGCGCTTTGTGGACACCCAGCAGCTGGAGCAGGCGCCGTTCTGGAACGTGGTCGGCGATGCCGCCTTGTTCAAGGTCTTGCAAAGCCACGCCATCGCGCCGCGCAGCACCGTCATTCTGTATGGCCGCAACATGCTGGCGGCCGCGCGCGTGGCGCAGCTGCTACTGGTTGCCGGGGTGCGCGACGTGCGCCTGCTGGACGGCGGCCTGGCCGCGTGGTGCGCGGCGGGCCATGGCCTGCAGCAGGGCGGCCATGGCCCACTCCATTCGCATGAGCCGCCCGCAGCACCAAGCGGCCCTGCGCCCTGGCCCACAGCCCAGGCAGCACGCCCGGACTATCTGCTCGACTGCGCCACCACCGCACGCCTGGCGCGCAGCGGCGCGGTGACATTGGTCAGCATCCGCAGCCATGCCGAATGGATGGGCGAGACTTCGGGCTACCGCTACATCGAAGCGCGCGGCGAGATTGCAGGTGCCCTGTGGGGACACGCCGGGCACGACGGCGATGTCAACAGCATGAGCAGCTTTCAGGACGCGACAGGGCTGATGAAACCGGCCGCCGCCATCGAGGCCCAATGGGCCAAAGCGGGCATTCACCGCGAAATGCCAATAGCCTTTTACTGCGGCACCGGCTGGCGCGCTTCCCTGGCGTTTTTCTATGCCTGGCTGATGGGCTGGGAGCGCATCAGCGTGTTCGACGGCGGCTGGATGGAGTGGAGTGCGGATGCGGGCAATCCGGTGGTGTGCCGGGCAGCAAACATGGCAGCCGCCGCACCTTAACCACGGAGCCAACACGCCCTTCCTTTGGGCCTAGTATTTTCCGTTTCAACATTGGAGAAAAAAATGACTCCCAAAAACACGGTGTGTCTCTGGTTCAATGGCACTGCGCTGGAGGCTGCGCAGTTCTA
>CANCCF010000101.1 GCA_947374485.1 Comamonadaceae bacterium
TGCTCGGCCCGCCGCCTTGTGCCTGCATGCGCGGCGCCAGCGCGGTGAGCAGCGCAATCACACTCACGGCGTTGCTGTGCAGGGCCTGCACCGCCAGGGCGGCGTCCTGCTCACAGGCCTGCTGCTCGGGCAGCACGCCATGGGCCAGCAAGGCAATGTCGATCTGGCCCAGCGCTGTGTAGCAGGCGTCCAGCATGGCGGCGTGCTGTTCGCAGTGGGTGAAGTCGAGCACATGGGTGTGGACAGCCGCGCCGCGTGCGGCCAAGTCGGCTGCCACTTGGCCCAGTTTGGTCGCGTCCCGGCCCACCAGGAAAAACTGCGCCTGTGCTGTGGCCCAGCGCCGCGCGCAGGCGCTGGCAATGGCCGAGGTGGCGCCCACAAGCAGAATGCGCTGCGCGCTCATGGCTGTGCTACCAGGCCGGGTGGAAAGTCCAGCGCCCACAGGCTGAGACCAAAGTCGGCCTGCCAGGACAGCGAGGCACCGTCCGCCGCACCGATGCGCAGGCGCCGCACCTGGCGTTGCTGCAAGGCCCCCGGGCCACTTTGCAGCAGCTGTACAAAGTCGGCATTGGTCTGCACCAGGGGCGAGAGCACAAAGCCCGCGCGTGCCATGCCGGGCACCAGGCGAAAGCGCTGGCTTTGGCCGTTGCGCAGGTCCACAAACAGGTACAGCGCGCCGGGCTTGTACAGGGCGCTGAGCACGCGGCCGAGCAGCGTGGGCTGGATATCGATTTGCGCAAACAGCAGGCGCTCGGTGGGTGGCAGCTCCACCACCTGCCCTGCCCGCTGCACCGTCTGCAGCAGCAACTTGCGCTGCACCGTGTGCGCCAGCGCTTGGCGTTGCAGATAGACGTAATGCCCGTCCTGGCTGGCCAGGCTGTAGTGCGCCAGCAGCAGGGGCCAGCTCGGCCCGTCTTCCAGCGTGGGGTAGCGGGCGTCGATGGGGCCCATGCGGAACACCACCGATTCGGGTGCCTGCGCGCCCTGCAGATGGGCCTGGTTCAGCGCCGCGAGGGCTGGTGTGTAGGCCGAATAGCTTTGCGGCACGGGGCGCGGTGCCCAGGCGTTGCCGGAGGCGATCAGAGCGGAGAGGTCGTGCGGATAGATGTCGGTGCTGCCCGGCATTTTTTGGACCTGGGCCGTGGCCTGGATGCGCTGCAGTGCCAGCGCAAAGCCGCTCTGCAAGCTGGCGCCATTGCGCCACGTGGACAGGGCCGATACCAGGCTGACCAGCGGCACGTCGTCCAGGTGCGCTCCCACATACACGGCATGCGCAAAGGCCCAGCTGCCCACGCCCAGCACCAGCACCCAGTGGCGCAGGCGTGCAAGGTCGAATGCGCGCAGCGCCAGCATCAAGAGCAGCAGTGCCGAACCCGCAGTCAGGGCGTGGCCATCGAAGCGCACGAAGCTGGCCTTGAAGGCGATGAACAGGTACAGCGCCACCCCAGCGAGCAGCAGCGCCAGGCGCGGTGCGGGCGTGCGGCCGCGGTACTGCCACAGGGCGGCCAGCAAGGCCGCGCCCACCAACACATAGGCCGCCACCATGCCCGGCACCCCCACTTGCATGACGCGCCAGTTGCTGGTGGGCGGGTACCAGGCCATGGCCTCGGCAAAGGCCGACACAATCGGCCCCATGGCCACAAAGTAGCCGGGCAGCGCCTCCAGCGGCTGGCCCGCCAGGCGCCAGGCCAGCGCCATGCAGGCCAGCGGCAGCAGCACCAGCACCCCGGCCAGGCGCCTGTGCCCTGCCTGCCAGAACAGGGCACACGCCAATGCTGCGCTGGCCACCGCCAAGGGCACAAACGAGGCCTTGACCAGCGGCAGCACGCCCAACAAGGCGGCGCCTGCGGCACTGGCCCGTGCGGCGGGACCAGTGATGGCCAGGCGCCCATCCGTGCCCTGCCCTGCGCTTGCACTTGCACCTGCACCTGCACCTGCACCCTCACCTGTACCCGCACGCGTGAGCTGCCAGGCCAGCAACACCACCAGCAAGGGGTAAAAGAAGAACAGTGCGTCGCGCGAGTCCAGCACCAGCAGCAGCCCGGCAAAGGCCAACAACCACAGGCGCCGCCCTGTTGGCACAGCCCAGCGCAACATGGCCGCACAGGCCAGGCCCAGCAGCACACCCAGACCCAGCGCGGGTGCATACGTGGCCGGGTGGTAAGCCTGGGTGTAGAGCGTGGACCAAGGGCCGAAAGTGAAGACGATATCGCGCCCAAACACCAGCCCCTGGGCCACGGCCTGGTTCATGGCCAGCATCCAGGAGGGGTCGAGGGCAGCCTCGGGCTGGTGGGGAGATAGCGGCGCAAAGGCGGCAATGCTGGCCACCACACAGGCAAGCCACGGCAGCGCCTGGCGCAGCCACCTCATGGCGCAGTGCAGCGCTGCCAGAAGCGCGAGTGGAGGGCCGGGTCGCGCAGCGCCTCGCACTGGCGCCAGGCCGGGTACCAGGCCTGGAAGTCTTCGGCTTGCATGTGCGCGTCCTTGGCCGGGTAGAGCCGCCCACCGGCTTCGCGCACGATGGCGTCCAGCGTGGCAAACAGGCGCGCAGTGGCCGCGCCTGCCTGCGGAAAATCCAGCGCCAGCGTGGTGCCCGCCAGCGGGAAGGACAGCAGGCCCGGCGAGGGCAGGTTGCCAAAGCGCTTGAGCACCGCCAGAAACGAGCCGCTGCGTGCCTTGGACACCGCCTGCAGCAGCGCGGCGATGGCCGCCTCGGCCTCGCGGTGCGGTATGGCGCACTGGTATTGCTGAAAGCCGCCGGGGCCATACAGGCGGTTCCAGTGCAGCACCCGGTCAAGCGGATAGAAGAAGCTCTCATAGCCCACCTGGCGCCGCCGCGGGCCTGCGCGGTGGGCGTGGAAATAGAGCGTGTTGAAGAAGCTCAGCGACCAGCGGTTGCAGGCCGACACCGGTGGCGTCACCGGCACGCGCAAGGGCCGCTTTCGGGCCACGGCCAGCGGCCCGTCTTGCGCGTGGTTGCCTGCCAGGTACACACCGCGCCCGGCAGCTGTGCCGCGCGCCAGGCAGTCGATCCAGGCCACGCTGTATTCATGCTGGGCATCCATCGCCTGGCTCAGGGCAAAGTAGTCGGACAAGGAACCAAAGCGCTGCTCGGTGACATCGATCAGGCTGGAAGCAATCGGCATGAGCTGCAGCTCCAGCCAGGCCACCACACCCGTCAGGCCCAGGCCGCCGATGGTGGCGGCATAGAGTTGGGGGTGCTCGTGGCGCGAGCAGACCAGCGGCGGCTCGTGGGGCGGCTGGTCGCTGCGCACCAGGCCAAAGCGGCCCACGTGGCAGCCAAAGCTGCCGCGCACATGGTGGTTCTTGCCGTGCACGTCATTGGCCAGGGCGCCCCCCAGGGTTACAAAGCGGGTGCCCGGCGTCACCGGCACAAACCAGCCGCGCGGCAGGGCCAGGGCAATCAGCGCGTCCAGCGTCATACCGGCTTCGGCGCAGATGCGCCCGGTCTGCCAGTCGACGTCAATAACGCGGTCGAGCGGGCGCAGCTGCAGCAAGTGGTTGCTGGCGGCCAGGCAGCTGTCGCCGTACGAGCGGCCATTGCCAAAAGGCAGCAGGCTACCGTGGCGCTGGGCCAGCTGCGCCAGCGCAGCGCCCACATCGCCGCGCCAGAAACACGGGGTGGTACTTTGCGGGTGCGGCGGGTAGCGGCCCCAGGACTGCAGCGCCGCACTCATAAGGCGAGCCAAAACACGAGCGCAAACAGCAGGCCGGTGAGGATGCTGTTGCGGTCCCGGGTGGCAAACACCACCGGGTCATCGTGCATCCAGCCGCGGTGCGTGAGCATCCAGGCGCGGGTGATCCAGTACAGCAGCAGCGGACAGGCCAGCCAGATGAGCTGCGGGTGGCGGTACTGGGCGATGGTGGCCTGGTCCTGGATATAGAGCGCCAGCACCATCACCGCCAGATAGCCCGAGGCCGCGCCCAGCGACGAGACCATGGCCAGGTCACCAGGGTAGTAGCCGCGCACGCTGGCCCGCTCGCGGTGGGGCCCTGTCTGGCGCAGCTCGGCATAGCGCTTGACCAGCGCCAGGCTCAAAAACAGGAACATGGAGAAGGCCAGCATCCAGAAAGTGAGGCGCACGCCAAAGGCAAAAGTGCCCGCCACAATGCGTGCGGTGTAGAGCATGGCCAGGGCAATCACGTCCACCGTCATCACCCGCTTGAGCACCAGCGAGTAGGCCAGCGTGAGCGCGTAGTAGCCCGCCAGTGCCAGCGTGAATTTGCCAGGTAGCAGCCACAACGAGAGGGCAAAGGCCGACAGCAGCAGCAGCGGCAGCGCCAGCACCACCGACTTGATGGACACCGCGCCCGAGGCCAGCGGACGCAGGCGCTTGGCGCTTTGCTGGCGGTCGTCCTGCAGGTCCAGCAGGTCGTTGAGCAGGTAGACGCTGGAGGCGCACAGGCCAAAGGCCAGAAAGGCCAGCAGGCCGTGCAGCAGCAGCGGCCACTCCAGCGCCCGGTGCGCCGCCAGCAGGGGCACAAACAGCAGGATGTTTTTGACCCACTGGTGCAGACGCAGCTGCCGGCCCCAGGCGCGCAGCCAGGGCGCGCCTTTGCTTAGCACCGCCTCCACATTGCCCAGGCGCTGTGCGGCCCGGGCCACACCAAACTCCGGATCGACCAGATAGGCCTTGCAGCTCGAGGCCCACACCACCAGGTCGCTGCGCGCGTTGCCCATGTAGTCAAAACCTTTTTCGCCAAAGGCCTGCACCAGGGCACCGCGCTTGCGGTTTGATGCCAGGTTGGTGCCGGGGCTGGAGGCAAAGACCCGGTCAAACAGGCCCAGGTGCACCGCTATGGCATCGGCCTGGCTCTGGTGGCTGGCGGTGGCCAGCACCAGGGTGCGGCCTGCGGCCTTTTGCTGCTGCAAAAACGCCAGCACCTCGGGGTTGTAGGGCAGGCTGGCCGCGTCCAGGGCCACGGCGGCGGCCAGCTGGCTCTTGAGGTGGGCGCGGCCCGCCAGCAGCCAGGGCAGCGGTGCCAGCGCACGGCCCGGGTGCTGGCGCAAAAAGCCAAACGCCGACTCCAGCAGCAGGTCGGAGCGCAGCAGCGTGCCATCCAGGTCCACCACCAGCGGCCGGTCGTTTGCTAACAGGGACATGCAGGCCGGGCCCGGGCGGGCCGCTGGAGTTGCGATGCCCCAGTCTGGTTCAGGGGTGCCCGGGCCCTTTGCGAAAACGCATCTTTGTTGCTGTCAGGGACAAAACCTCAACCCAGCTTCTCCGCCAGCCATTGCAGCGTGCGCCCGCGCGCCAGGGCTGCTGCGCGCTGGTTGTACATCGGGCGGCCCCAGCAATTGAAGCCGTGGCCCACGCCCGGGTAAACATGGAACTGGGCCTGCGGGTTGCCAGCGAAGGCCGCCTGCACGGCGGCCACGGCGGTGGGGGGAATGTGGTCGTCGAGCTCGGCATAGTGGAACAGCATGGGCACGGCGATGGCGGGCGCCAGGCCCAGGTTGTTCTGGATGCCGCCGCCATAAAAGCACACCGCGCCGTCCACCGCGCCGGTGGCGGCCAGCGCATACGACAGGCGCCCGCCCATGCAGTAACCCACTGAAGCGACTTTGCCGCTCACCTCCGCGCGGCCACGCAGCGTTTGCGCTGCGGCCTGCAGGTCCAGCACGGTGTTGGGGAAGTCGAGGTTGGTCATGTACTGGTAGGCCAGCTTCGTGTCGGCCTCCGTGTATTGCAGATCCACACCCGGCTTTTGGCGCCAGAAAATATCGGGCGCCAACACCACGTAGCCGTCCAGCGCGTACTGGTCGGCCACGCTGCGGATGTGTTCGTTCACGCCCCAGATTTCCTGGATCAGGATCAGGCCGGGGCCGGTGCCCTTGGGCGGCAGGGCCAGGTAGCCGTCAAAGGACTGGCCGTCGTGGCTAGGGATGGTGATGTGGGTGGCTGCAGGCATGGTGCGAGGCTCCTGTGGGGTTCTTGGCAAGGCCTCATGGTAGCGGCTAACAAAAACGAGGGTCCGAGGGCCGGAATGCACTTTCATTCGCACAGAACGTCGCTCACAAGGTGATACAAAGGCGCCAACTACCGGTGCACTCCATGAAAATACTGCGTCTGCCACGGTCCAAGGTAGTGCTGGGCTCGCCCCTGCCCTGGAATATCCGCGACGAGGAAGGCCACTTGCTGCTGAGCAAAGGCCATACCGTGGACACCGAACACCAGCTTGATTTGCTGTTGCAGCGCGGTGCCTTTGTGGACGCCGAAGAGGTGCGCGAGGCGGCGCAGCGCGCCGAGGCGGCCAGCACCCCCACGCTGGTCGCGCCACCCAGCCTGTTCGGCGCGTGGGACAAAACTGCGCCCGCACTGCAAGCCCTGCTGGCCGACCTGCAGGCGCCCGACTTTGCCGCGCGGCTCGATGCCTACGCGCTGCACACCATCGGCCTCATCGACATCCACCCCGACATTGCGCTGTACCGCTGCGTGCGCCAGGAAAACGCCCAGCACTACTGGTATGGCTACGAGCACAGCGTGCACACCGCCGTGCTGTGCGTACTGATGGCGCGCCAGCTGCAGTGGCCAGAGGCACGCATGCTGAGCCTGGTAAAAGCCGCGCTGACCATGAACCTGTCCATCATGGAACTGCAAGGCAAGATGGCCGCGCAGGACGTGCCCATGAAAGACAAGCAGCGCGAAAAAATCCAGCAGCACCCGCAGGAGGCCGTGGAGCTGTTGACGCGCGCAGGCATTGTGGATGCCGACTGGCTGGGCGCCATTGCCCAGCACCACGAGCGCAGCGACGGCAGCGGCTACCCCAGGCATGTGAAAGAGGTGGCCGAGATGGCGGTGGCCCTGCGCGTGGCCGATGTGTTCATGGCCAAGATCAGCCCGCGCGCCCTGCGCGAGGCGCTGACGCCGCAGCAGGCGGTGCGCCAGCTCTACACCGAAGACGCGGGCGGCCCCTTGTCGACCTCGGTGGTGAAGCAGTTTGGCCTGTACCCGCCGGGCGACTATGTGCGCCTGGCTTCCGGCGAACTGGCGGTGGTGGTGCAGCGCAGTGTCAACGCCAAGACGCCGCTGGTGGCGGCCATTACCGATGCGGCGGGCCTGCCCAGCGCCAAGACGCTGCGCCGCGACACCGCCCTGCCGGGCTACGCCATCGTGGGTGTGGTGAGCGAGCGCGCGGTGCTCAAGCGCCTGGCACCCGAGCGCCTGTACGGCGCCATGCTGCTGCCACCCACCTGAGTGCCTACATGCGCCCCTTCCAGGGCACCAGGCGCCGCTCCAGCCAGTGCATCAGCAGGTCCAGGGCATAGGCCACCGCACCAATCACCACGATGCCCATGACGACGATGTCGGTGCGCAAAAAGTTGGAGGCGTTGAGCACCATCTGCCCCAGGCCCACATTGGCCGCCACCATCTCGGCGGCCACCAGCGTAGTCCAGCCAAAGCCAATGGCAATGCGCATGCCCACCAGAATCTCGGGCAGGGCCGCGGGCAGGATGACATGGCGCACCAGCTGCGCGCGGCTGGCCCCCATGGCACGGGCGGCGTGGATCTGCTCCTGCGAGGCGCTGCGCGTGCCCGCGCGCGCAGCCAGCGCCAGTGGCGCCAAACAGCTCAAAAAAATCAGCAGCACCTTGGGCGTCTCATCAATGCCAAACCAGATGATGATGAGCGGCAAATAGGCCAGCGGCGGCAGAGGCCGATAGAACTCCAGCGGTGGATCGAAGATGCCGCGCAGCACGCGCGACATGCCCATGCCAACGCCTAGCGGCACCGCCACCGCTACGGCCAGCACAAAGGCCAGGGCCACGCGCAGCAGGCTGGCCAGCAGGTGCTGCCAGAGCGGTTTGTCGTTGGCCGTGCCGTTCAGGTATTCAAGAAACTGCTGGAACACGGCCTGCGGTGAGGGCAGGAACAGCGGCTTGATGAACCCCAGGTTGGTCACCGCGAACCACAGCAGCAATAGCACGCAAACCGTGGCCAGGCTGATGGCCGCACTGTTGCCTGCACCGGGCAACTTGAAGGCGCTGGTGCTTTGCCCGGTGTTTTGCCCGGTGTTTTGCTGGCTGGGCGCCTCAGGCATGTACGGCCTCCCGCTGGTGGATGCGTGCCAGCACCTCTTCGCGCAGGCGGATGAAATCGGGCGCGGACTTGACGCGGCGCGCATCGCCATGGCTTAAAAACTGGCGCGAGAACGGCAGATCTTCGTAGACATGCGTGATGTGCCCGGGGCCAGGGCTCATCAGCACCAGGCGCGTGGCCAGGAACAGCGCCTCTTCCACCGCGTGGGTGATGAAAAACACCATCTTGTGCGAGGCCTGCCAGGTGCGCAGCACCGTCTCCTGCAGCTGCTCGCGGGTGAAGGCGTCGAGCGCGCCCATGGGCTCGTCCATCAGCAATACAGCCGGGTCACTGGCCAGTGCCCGCGCAATGCCCACGCGCTGCTGCATGCCGCCCGAGAGTTCGTAGACCGCGCTGTCGGCAAAGCCCTGCAGGCCCACCAGCGCCAGCTTGTCCAGCGCGATGCGCTCACGCTCGGATTTACCCACGCCCGCCATGCGCAGCCCCAGGGCCACGTTGTCACGCACAGTCAGCCAAGGCATGAGGGCGTGCGCCTGGAACACCACGCCGCGGTCCGCACCCGGGCCGGTAACAGCCTGGCCGTCCAGCAGCACCTGTCCGCTGGAGGGCGGCAAAAAGCCCGCCAGGCAATTGAGCAAGGTGGTCTTGCCGCAGCCCGAGGCGCCCAGCACCACCACAAAGTCGCCGCTGTGCATCGTCAGGTTGATGGGGGCCAGCGCCTGCAGCGTGTCCGCCCTGTGTGTGCCCTTGCCCTTTTTGAGCGCGTAGCGGACCGAGAGGTCTTTGAGTTCCAGTGTGGGCATGCCGCCTTCTTCTTCGCTGCCCTATTTGGCCAGCGCCTTTTGCAGGTAGCTGGTGTTCACAAAAGGCGCGTAGCTGGGCTTGAGCTCCTGCACCCGGCCCTGCTCCTTCAAAAACGCGGCGGTGTCGGCCAGCGCCTTGGCCGCCCCCCCGCCCAGCCAGGCGCTGGAGAGCTGCTCCTGCGGCGTGGGGAATTTGTACAGCGCCATGGCCGCAGGCACGTCCTTGGGGTCGGCCTTGGTCCACTTGGCCACGGCCTTCACCGGGGCAGAGTCCGCGGTCCACCTGGCGGCGTTGCTGCGGTAGTCTTCGTCGGCCTTCGCCAGTGCTTTTACCAGGGCCACCATGAAACCCTCGTTCTCTTTGGCCCACTTGGCATCCACCACCAGGCCGTCAAAGGTGGGGTAGCCTTTTTTGCCAATGCTGCCGGAGCTGGCGATGGTTTTGCCATTGGCCTTGATGCGGCTGAGCACCGGGTCCCAGATGAAGGCGGCATCGATGTCACCGCGCTCCCAGGCGGCGGCAATTTCGGGCGGGCGCATGTTGAGCACGGTCACCCCTTTGGGGTCCACGCCCTCGAGCTTCAGGTCGACCATGAGCTGGTAGTGTGAGGTGGAGACAAAGGGCGTGGCCACCTTCTTGCCCCTGAGGTCACGCACGCTGGCAATGCCCGAGCCATTGCGCGCCACCAGCGCCTCGGCGTCGGCAATGTCGTCGAGGATCCAGAACAGATTGAGGTTCTGCCCCTGGCTCACGGCCGCCGCAAAGGGGCTGGAGCCCGCCTCGCCAATCTGCACATCGCCCGAGGCCATGGCACGGATTACATCGCCGCCGCCGCCAAACATGCGCCAGTTGATTTTGTAGCCGGTGGCCTTTTCCAGCTCGCCCGACTCCATCACGGTGCGCAGGGGCACCAGCATGTCCTGGTGGGCAAAGGTGACTTCTTTGGTCTGGGCGATGGCGTTGGCGCAGAGGGCCAGTGTGGTCAGGCACAAGAGGCGGGTGAGTTGCTTCAGGGCGGTCATGTATTTTTTTCCGGTCCAGTTCAGGACTCATCAGTGTGCACCGGATTTCATTCGGCCAAAGCTTGGAAAAACGGGGCCTTTGGGCATGTGCAAAGTCAGGCCTTTAGCCTGCGGGTGGGTGCGCAGGAGGGGTGAGGGCGGGCACCTCATACGGGAGTACCCCAAATCGGCGCCCGCCCTCACCCCTCCTGCTCACTGGGGCGTTACTTCATTCGCACAAAAATACCAACACACCGTCACGTCACGTCACGTCAGGTCACGAAGTGTCCTTTGGCGCCCGGGTATTGAAACGCTGCGCTTGCCACCGGTCGCGCGGGAAGGGGATGCGCCGGGCGCCGATTTGGGGTACTCCCGTATGAGGCGCCCGGCGTATCCCCTTCCCGCGCAGCGAATGAAAAAACCCTGACTTGTCGGGCTAAGCCGCCAGACGCTCGATGCGAGGACGCGTCAACTTGCCCGCCTGGTACAGGTCGTACTGCAGTTGCATGCCTGCCCACAAATCAGGACTGGTGCCGAAAGCCTCACCCAGGCGATAGGCCATGTCTGCAGAAATACCAGACGAGCCTGTAACGATGCGTGACAGGGTCACGCGGTTGACACCCAGCTTGGCTGATGCCTCTGTCACCGTAATGTCGCCCAGATACTCCCGGAGAATTTCGCCCGGATGCGGCGGGTTGTGCATTCGCGTCATAGTGAACCTCAGTGGTAATCAATGTAATCAACAAGCACGGCATCCGCTCCTTCAAAGGCGAAGACCATGCGCCAGTTTCCGTTTACAGTCATTGCCCAATGGCCTTTCAGGTTGCCCTTCAAAGGGTGCAGCGCCCAGGAAGGTGCTGACAGGTCTTCCGGTTTGACCGCTTGATCCAAAGCCGCCAATTGAAGGCGCAACCTGTTGGCATGTGCAGCCTGTATCCCAGACTTGCTGCCTGTTTCAAAAAAGCGCTGCAGACCTTTGTGACGAAAGCTCTTGATCATTCTGGCTCATTGTAGTTTGTAGCGCATCGGACTACAAGTGGCGCACGATCCGACAAAGTTGCGCACCACCGTCCCCATTGCGCCTGCTCACAGTGGCGTGGCGTCGCTCCTGCAGAAATACCCAAACCCGTCGCGTCACCTCACGCCCGTCGACGCACGTGTATGAAAACGCTGCGCTTGCCACCGGTCGCGCGGGAAGGGGATACGCCGGGCGCCGATTTGGGGTACTCCCGTATGAGGCGCCCGGCGTATCCCCTTCCCGCGCAGCGATTGAAAAAATCAGACCTTCAAACAAGACATTCCATCCCCAGGAACTGTGAATGGACCTGTGGATAAGCTCTGTGTAGGTGCGCCAGACCCGCATGCCTGTTGGGCTGGCGGGCGGTGCCCAAAAACCATGCAGACCGTTTTCTGGCTTGTGGTAGACAAATACCAAACCAAACGTTAGGCGCCAGTCTGACGGGTGCTGGCAAAGCGCTGCTCCATCTCGCGGCGCATTTGCTTGCGCACTTCGGCGGCGGCATGGCGGCGCAGGGCGTCGGGGCCGCTGGGCACCAGGGGCGCAACGCTGGTGGGGCGGCGTGCCTCGTCCACCGCCACCATGGTGAAAAAGCAGCTGTTCACATGGCGCACCGCACGCTGGCGGATGTCTTCGGCCACCACCTTGATGCCCACCTCCATCGACGAGGTGCCGGTGTGGTTGATGGAGGCAAAAAAGGTCACCAGCTCGCCCACATGGATGGGCTGGCGGAAGGTCACCTGGTCCACACTGAGTGTGACCACATAGCAGCCGGCATAGCGGCTGGCGCAGGCGTAGGCCACCTGATCAAGCAGCTTGAGGATGTGGCCACCGTGCACGTTGCCGGAGAAGTTGGCGGTGTCGGGTGTCATCAGCACCGTCATGGAAAGCTGGTGCAAAGGCAGGTCGGCCATGGTGTGGATTCTTTCTGTTGCGTCAATGGTCGCTGTGCAGGTAGCTGGCCTGTTTGGGCAGGCGCAGGCTGAAGGCGAAGGCTACCACCAGCATGGCCGTCACATACCCGTAGAACGCCGACTCGTGCCCGATGGATTTCAGCCCCAACGCCACCTACTCGGCCGAGCCGCCAAACACCGCGTTGGACACCGCATACGACAGGCCCACGCCCAGCGCGCGCACGCTTTTCTTCGCAGGTATAGGCGGGCAGAGAGGCGGGCATCTTGACGGGAGCGGCCTGGGCCATGGCAGATCTCCTTTGCGCCACGCACAGGTGGTGCATGCGCCACGGAAAATTCTGTGCTGCGTGGCGCGGCCCAGGTCGCGAAAGGTCATTCGCTGGCGGGCAGTCAGGGGCTTGGACTAAGGCACCTCAGTCTTGTCGATCGCTGTCGTCATCATGCAAGATGGATGCATAGTCCTGACCACCACAAAACACACCGATGATGGATACCTGATCTTCATCCACCGTGAAGGCCATTACTGTGCGTCCTTTGTAGTTGGTGACCCGCAAGCCCGGCCGCACATCGTCGCGCTTGGTGCCCCACAACGGCAATCTTTGAAGGCTTTCGCAGTACGCCAGGATTGCCTCGGTGTAGGCTGCCGCGACGTTCGGTGACGCTGCTGTGGCAATGTATCGGTAAAGCTCCAGAATCTGCTGCTCGGCCTCTGGCGAGAAGACAACTCTGTAGCGCATCAGGCCTTGCTGTGCTCGCGCGCGAGCCGGGCGCGCATCTGGTCAAGGGTGACTGCGCGCTCTGGATCGGCCTTCAAAGCATCCATGGCTGGCCCCACCTGCTGGTGAAGCCAGCTTTCAACCGCACGGTCACGCGCCAGCAGGGCACGCAGGCCATCGCGGATGACTTCGCTTTCCGATGCGTACTCTCCCGCCCGCACTTTTTCCTTCACGGCATCGGCCATGTCATTGGTGAGGGTAATGCTCAATTGCTGTGTGGTTCGCATGGTGGCCTCCTGGGTCGCGACGCCGGGATTTAATCCTACCCGCATCATCTCCCTGGGTCCATGGTAGTCGAGGCCTGCACACCCCGCATCACTTGCGTTTGCGCAATGTGGCAGACACCAGAGCGCACACAGTGGCTGGCGTGAACCTGCCCACCCACCGGGAGCAAGCGCCATGCTCTTCCCTTTGCAGACCTATGTAGACAGCCTGCATGCACGCACCGGCCTGGCCTTTGCCGTGCGCCTGCCCGATGGCAACAGCTGCCACTGTGGTGCAGAGCCGCCCGCGTTCACCATCGTCTTCCACACCGATGCGGCGCTGCTGGCCGTCTTCACGCGCGGGCACATGGGCTTGTTCGAGTCGTACTTTGACCAGAGTGTGGATGTGGAAGGCGACTTTGCCGCCGCCATGGCCACCGGCCTTTTGAGTGGCCTGGACGGGCATGGCCACGCCCTGCACAGCATCGAAAACGGCCTGCACGAGTTGCGCTACTCCAACCACAGCC
>CANCCF010000102.1 GCA_947374485.1 Comamonadaceae bacterium
ACAGCGCGACGCCGATCACGCCGCTCACCAGACAAATCGACACCGCCTCGATCAGGAACTGCCACAGCACATCGGCCGGACGCGCGCCGATCGCCATGCGGATGCCGATTTCGCGGGTGCGTTCGGTGACGCTGACCAGCATGATGTTCATGATGCCGATGCCGCCAATGAGCAGGCTGATGATGGCTACAGCGGCCAGCAGCAAGGTCATCACATGGCTGGACTCTTCCTGGGCCTGCAAAATTTCGGTGAGGTTCTTCACCACAAACGGGTCGTCGCCGCCCGGCGCCACCTTGAAGCGCTGGCGCAGCAGATCGTTGATGCCTTGCTCCACCATCTTCATGTCCTGGCCGTCGCGCACCTTGACCGAGATGGAGCCCACGCGCTTCAAGCGGATGCTGGCGTCGCCGCCCCAGATGCGGTTGCGCAGGGTGGAGAGCGGAATCATGATGGCGTCGTCCTGGTCCTGGCCCATGGAGTTCTGGCCCTTGGGTGCGAGCACGCCAATCACCGTCATGGGGATGTTGCGCACGCGCACCATTTTTTCCACCGGGTCTTCCTCGCCAAACAGCTCGCGCGCCACCGTGCTGCCAATCCAGGCCACCTTGGCCGAGCCGGCCAGCTCGGCGGCATCGAACAGGCGGCCGCTGGCCAGGGGCCAGTCACGCGCCTCCAGGTAGTCATTGGTGACGCCGATGATGCTGGTGCCCCAGTTGGCGTTGCCATAGACCAGCTGGCCACTGGTGCGCGAGGTGGGTGCTGCCACCTGCACTTCGGGGATTTCCAGCGCTATCGCCTGGCCATCTTCTTCGGTGAGGCGCTGGCGCGTCTGCGCGCCCAGCCGCACCCCGGCCTGCGACACGCCGCCGGGAATGACCAGCATGATGTTGGAGCCCAAGCCCTTCATCTGCTCTTGCACGCGATCCGTGGCACCGCGCCCCACCGCAATCATGGTGATGACTGCGGCCACACCGATGATGATGCCCAGCATGGTGAGCACGCTGCGCAAGGCATTGGCGCCCAGGGCGCGCAAGGCGCTGCGCAGGGCGGCAAGGATGTTCATGCGCTCGTGCCTGTCTGCGCACCATCTTGCACGCTGTCCTGGATGATGTGCCCGTCCTTGAACACCAGGCGGCGCCGCGCCCAGGCGGCAATGTCGGCCTCGTGCGTCACCAGCACCACCGTCATGCCCTGGCGGTTCAAGGCCGTGAGCAGTTGCATGATGTCCTCGCTGGTTTGTGAGTCGAGCGCGCCGGTGGGCTCGTCGGCGAGGATCAGCTGCGGCTCGTTGACCAGGGCGCGGGCAATGGCCACGCGCTGCTGCTGGCCGCCCGAGAGCTCGGCGGGCGTGTGGCCCATGCGCTCGCCCAGGCCCACGCGTTGCAGAGCCGCTTGGGCGCGTGCACGCCGCAGCGCGGGCTTGGTGCCGCTGTAGACCATGGGGAGCTCCACGTTTTCCAGTGCCGAGGTGCGCGCCAGCAGGTTGAACTGCTGGAACACAAAGCCAATGCGCCGGTTGCGGATGGAGGCCAGCTGGTCCTGCCCCATGGCCTGCACCGCTTCACCGGCCAGGTGGTAGGTGCCGGTGCTGGGCAGGTCCAGGCAACCGAGGATATTCATCAACGTGGACTTGCCCGAACCAGAGGCACCCATGATGGCCACGAAGTCGCCCTCGGCAATATCAAGCGACACATCCTGCAGGGCGTGCACCGTCTGCGCTGTGCCCGCACGCTGCTGCGCTGCATTGCCCATGGCGTAGTGCTTGCTGATGTGGCGCGCCTGTATCAACACGCTTATGGGCTTGGTCATGGATCAGAACGGCGGGCGCGGGCCACCGGGGCCGGTCCGGGCGGCGCCCGCCACGGCAGCAGACTTGGTGCCGATCAGCACCTCGGTGCCTTCCTGCAGTTCGGCGGCTGCTTGCGGGCCCAGCAGCAGCTCGGTCATGCTGCCGTCGCTCACGCCCAGGCGCACATTCAAGGCGCGCGGTTTGCCGTCGGCCCCCTGCACATAGATGCGCCCGCGCGTGCTGTTGCGGGCGCCTTCGCGGCCGCCTTCACGTGGCGTTGATGCAGGGGATGCAGTAGACGCTGCAGGCGCTGGTGATGCAGCATGTGCTGCAGAGGCGGTGGCGGTGGATGCAACCGGTGGCCGGACGCGCTCGGGCGGCTCCACACCGGCAATGCGCAGGCGCAGGGCCGCGTTGGGCACCTTGAGCACATCGGCGCGCTGCTCGGTCACCACGCGCACATTGGCGGTCATGCCGGGCAGCAATTTGCCGTCCGGGTTGGCAAAGCCCACCACCGCCACATAGGTCACCACATTGGCCACATTGCTGGCGGCCTTGCGCACCTGGCGGATCTGGCCCTCAAAGGTCTGGCCGGGAAAGGCATCCACCGTGAAGCTGGCGCTCTGGCCGGTGCGCAGCCGGCCCACATCGCTCTCGTCAATGGCGGCCTCCACCTGCATGTCGCGCAGGTTCTGCGCGATGACGAACAACTCGGGCGCCTGCAGGCTGGCGGCCACGGTCTGGCCGCGCTCGATGGCGCGTTTGATGACAATGCCGTTGACCGGCGAGGTGATGCGCGTGCGCGCCAGGTCGATGCGTGCCTGCGCCAGGGCGGACACACGCTGTGCCACGTTGGCCTCGGCCTGTTGCACCCCGGCCAGCGCCACGCCCACCTGGGCCTGCACGGCCTTGAGCGCCTCCTGGCTGGTGTTGACCAGGGCGCGCGCCTTGTCGGCCTCGCTCTGGGCGATGAACTGCTTTTCCACCAGGCTTTGCTTGCGGTCCAGGTCGCGCTGGGCTTCGCTCAGGTCCACCTGGGCACGCGACACTTGCGTGAGCGCGGCCAGCCGGTTGGCCTGTGCCGTGGCCACCGCCGCGCGCGCGGCATCCACATCGGCTTGGGCGGAACGCAGGCGGTACTCAAAGGTTTCAGGGTCGATCTGGGCCAGCAGCTGCCCGGCTTTGACTTCGGAATTGAAGTCCACCAGCAGGTCGCGTATCTGGCCGCTGACTTGGCTGCCCACCGTCACCAGGGCCACCGGGTTGACGGCACCGCTGGAGGCCACGGTGGCCTGCAGATTGCCACGTTCGATTTTGGCGCTGCGGTATTGCACGGTGTCGGCCGCAGCCCGTTGCGCCCACCACGCTGCGCCGCCTGCGGCCAATGCCAACACCACCACGGCCGCAAGCCACGCTCTTTTGTTCATGCGCCTATTGTAGAAAGCAGCCCTTGGGCCTCAATGCCCAAGGGCTACCCCGCGGTAAAGCTGGGGTAAATGGTGGCGCTGTTTGGTGCAGGCGCCATCAGCCACGTCAGCGTCTCAGCCCTTGAGCAAACCGCCCAGCATGCCCATCAGGTCACCGCCATTGCCCAGGCCTGCTGCGGGTACCTGGCCATTGGGAGTCATGTGGTCCACCAGGCCCGGCAGCACGCTGGAGAGTTGACCTGCCAGGTCACCCGGGTTGATGCCGAATTTGGCGGCCAGGCCCGACAGCGCATCGCCGCCCAACACACTGCTGAGCTGGTCGCCCGAAATGGGCTGGTTGGCACCCGTGCCCACCCACGAAGCCAGCACATCGCCCATGCCGGCCTGCTGGAACTTTTCCATCAGGCCCGACAGGCCGCCATGCTCGCCATCGTTGCCCAGCAGGCTGGTGGCCGCCTGCATCAGCTGGGGCTGGTTGCCCAGCATGCCCAGCAAGCCACCCAGGCCGCCCTCGCCGCCCTGCGCCTGTCCACCCACTGCGCTCAAAACAGAATCCAGTAAACCCATGGTGATCGCTCCTTTGCAACAAAAAAACCAGTGTGCCACAGCCATATGTACATAGCGGTGCGCGAGGCGCGCACCACAATGGGTTTACAGTTTGTCCCCTTGCCCATTGGAGCGCCCAGCATGTCGATTCAATACACCAACATCGCCAACATCCTGCCAGAAACCAAGCTGCGCATGTACCCCACCAAGGTCATCAACATCATTGGCGGACCGGGTTGCGGCAAGTCCATGTTTTCGGCGGCCATCGTGCTGTATTTGCACCTGCACGGCAGGACCGTGGAGACCATCCCCGACCACGCCAAGGCGCTGGTCTGGCAGCGCAATTTCGAGGTGCTGAAAAACCAGTACTTCATCGCCCAACGCCAGTTTGAAATGCTCAACCTGCTGGACGGACAGGTGCAGTTTCTGGTAACCGAAAGCGCCCTGCCCCAGATGCTGTACTACAACGAAAACTACGAGCCCAATATCTGCGACGTGGCCAAGACGCGCACCCAAATGCTGGCCTGGCACCACATGTACGACAACGTCAACGTGTTGGTCGAGCGCGGTGAAAAGCGCTACGTGCGTGCCGGGCGATTCCAGGAAGAAGAGCAGGCGCGCGCCATCGACCGCGGCCTGCGCGAACTGCTGGACCGCGAGGCCATGCCCTACACCGCGCTGGCGCCGGACATTGAAGCCATCAATGCGTTCGCCGCCACTTTGCTGGGCTAGTGGCATGCTTGTTGCGTGAGTCCCCCTTTTTATGGTGTGGATTGAATGCTGCTTATACTGACGGGTTAGGGCAAAGCTTAGGCACAAGCCCTATATCCAACCGTAAAAAAGTGGGTTAAGTTCCACGCTGTGGAAAAATAATTCACAATTTTCGTTTAATTAAATACTGGAGTTTGAAACCCATGAAGCTGAAAACCGTTGCTGTAGCCGTGCTGGCCGTTACCTCTGGCCTCGCATTCGCCCAATCCGTCGTGACCATCGCCCACGTAGGCCCTACCAGCGGCGCTATTGCCCACCTGGGTAAAGACAATGAAAACGGCGCCATCATGGCCGTGGAAGAAATCAACGCCGCAGGCCTCACCATCGGCGGCCAGAAGGTCACCCTGAAGCTGATGACCGAAGACGACGCAGCGGACCCCAAGCAAGGCACCGCTGTGGCACAGAAGCTGGCCGACGCCAAGGTTGCCGGCGTGATCGGTCACCTGAATTCGGGCACCACCATCCCCGCTTCCAAAATTTACAGCGACGCTGGCATTCCCCAGATTTCGCCCTCCGCCACCAACCCCAAGTACACCCGCCAAGGTTTCAAGACCACCTTCCGCGTGGTGGCTGATGACACCCAACTGGGTGGCACCTTGGGCCGCTACGCTGTCAACACCCTCAAGGGCAAGACCGTGGCTGTGATTGACGACCGTACGGCTTACGGCCAGGGCGTCGCTGAAGAATTCAGCAAGGCTGTTACTGCAGCCGGTGGCAAAGTGGCTGCCAAAGAGTTCACCACCGACAAGGCCACTGACTTCAACGCCATCCTGACCTCCATCAAGGGCAAGAAGGTTGACGTCGTGTTCTTCGGCGGTCTGGACGCTGTGGCCGGCCCCATGCTGCGCCAGATGAAGTCCTTGGGCATCAACGCCAAGTTCATGGGCGGCGATGGCATCTGCTCCACCGAACTGGTGAAGCTGGCTGGCGATGCCATTGCCGACAACCAGGTTTACTGTGCTGAAGCCGGTGGCGTCGAAGGCAAGGGCAAGGCTGGCATGGAAGCCTTCAAGGCCAAGTTCAAGGCCAAGTTCGGCACCGAAGTGCAGGTCTACGCACCCTACGTGTACGACAGCCTGAAGCTGATGGTTGCCGCCATGGTCAAGGCCGGTTCGTCCGACCCGGTCAAGTACCTGCCCGTGCTGGCTGCCACCAAAGACTACCCCGGTGTGACTGGTCCCATCAGCTTTGACGAAAAAGGCGACATCAAGGGCGGCGCTTTGACACTGAAAACGGTCAAGGGCGGCAAGCTGGAAGAAATCGCTGTGATCCGTTAATCACGGGTCCGGCTACTGGCAACGCAGGTTGCCAGCTTCCAAAACAAGCGCACTGCAAACCAGTGCGCTTTTTTTATGCCAGCTCTGCCACAGCGCCGGGTCATGTACATGCTGCATCCCGCCTGTGGCGTGCCCGCATAGATACCACAGGTGCACTCCTAGAATGAAGCCATGCTCCCTGCCCACCTTGCCCCGACACTGACAGCCGCGCTGGACCAGATTCACTCCGAAGCCCAAGCCCTGTTTGGGCAGGGCCGTGTGGCCGACTACATCCCCGCCCTGGCGCGCGTGGCGCCGCGCCAGTTCGGCATGGCCGTGGCCCTGACCGATGGCCGCAGCTTTGCCGTGGGTGATGCGTACACGCCCTTTTCCATCCAGAGCATCTCCAAGCTCTTCACCTTTGTGCTGGCGCTCAAGGTCACGGGCGACGCACTGTGGAGCCGCGTGGGCCGCGAGCCCTCGGGCGCAGCCTTCAACTCCATGGTGCAGCTGGAAACCGAACACGGCATTCCGCGCAACCCCTTCATCAATGCCGGCGCCCTGGTGGTCACCGACATCCTCACCACCCGCTATGCCCACCTGGACTATGCGCTGCTGGGCGCCCTGCGCCGCCTGACGGATGACCCCAGCCTGAGCTGGAACGTGGCGGTGGCCAAGTCCGAGCGTGACACGGCGCACCGCAACATGGCCATGGCCTATTTCATGAAGAGCTATGGCAACTTTGTGAACCCGCCCGAACTGGTGCTGGACAACTACTGCCGCCAATGCGCCATTGAAATGACCTGCGCACAGCTGGCCCAGGCCACTATGTTCCTCGCGAACGCGGGCCGCGACCTGGGCCGTGACGGACGCCCGGACGAGCACATGCTGGGCGCGGCCGACACACGCCGCGTCAATGCCCTGCTACTGACCTGCGGCGCCTACGACGCGGCGGGTGACTTTGCCTACCGCATTGGCCTGCCGGTGAAAACGGGCGTAGGTGGCGGGATTGTGGCCATTGCCCCGGGCATGGGCACGGTGGCGGTCTGGGCCCCTGAGCTCGATGCCAAGGGCAACTCGGTGTTGGGCGCTTTTGCACTGGAGCGGCTGGTGCAGCTCACCGGCTGGCACTTTGCCAGCGCCTGAGCCGGGCGGCCGCAATGGGCGCCGTCTAAAATGAAAGCATGAGCACGTCCCCCACCCACGCTACCCACACCAACACCGCAAACGCTGCGGCCACCGAAGCCGCAAAGCCGAGCAACTTTCTGCGCCAGATCATCGAAAGTGATCTGGAAAAAGGCAGCTACGCCACGCGCCGCTGGGCGGGCAGCCCGGGCGACGCCGCACACCATGCCGCAGGCCAGACCGACCCGGCCAAAATCCGCACCCGCTTTCCGCCTGAGCCCAATGGCTATCTGCACATTGGCCATGCCAAAAGCATCTGCATCAACTTCGGCTTGGCGCGTGACTACGGCGGCGTGTGCCACCTGCGCTTTGACGACACCAACCCCGAGAAGGAAGACACTGAGTACGTCAACAGCATCATCGACGCGGTGCGCTGGCTGGGCTTTGACTGGGCGCAGATCGGCCAGGCACCCGGCAGCGCCGCGCCCTACCAGGCCAGTGACTATTTCGATTTCATGTACCGCGCCGCCGAGCACCTGATCCAGGCCGGCCTGGCCTATGTGGACGAGCAAACCGCAGAGGAAATGCGCCTGAGCCGCGGCGACTTCGGCAAGCCCGGTGTCGACAGCCCGTTTCGCGCCCGCACCCCGGCCGAAAACCTGGCGCGCTTTCGCGAAATGCGCGATGGCAAACACGAAGACGGCTCCATGGTGCTGCGCGCCAGGATCGACATGGCCAGCCCCAACATCAACATGCGCGACCCGGCCATCTACCGCATCCGCCGCGCCACCCACCACAACACAGGCGACACCTGGTGCATTTACCCCATGTACACCTTTGCGCATCCGATTGAGGACGCGCTGGAGCAAATCACCCACAGCTTTTGCACGCTGGAGTTTGAAGACCAACGCCCGTTTTACGACTGGCTGATGGAGCGCCTGTCGGAGGGAACAACGCTTCCCGATGGTCGCGTTGTGGGCGGCCTGCTGGCCAGCCCGCCGCCGCACCAGTACGAGTTTGCCCGCCTCAACCTCACCTACGTGATCACCAGCAAGCGCAAGCTCGCGCAGTTGGTCTACGACCACAAGGTCAATGGCTGGGACGACCCGCGCATGCCAACCATCGTCGGCCTGCGCCGGCGCGGCTACACGGCGCAAAGCCTGCAACTGTTTGCCGAGCGCATTGGCGTGACCAAGAGCGACAGCTGGATTGACTATTCCACCCTGGAAGGCTGCCTGCGCGAAGACCTGGAAACCAAGGCGCATCGCGGCATGGCCGTGCTCAACCCGGTCAAGCTGGTGCTCACCAACTGGGACGAAGTCATGGGCGCCGGCCACCTGGAGCCCTGCACGCAACCCGCCCTGCCCCACGCGGCCGAAGGCACAGAGCCGCCCCCAGCGCGCCACTTCACCATCGGCAAAGAGGTGTGGATTGAGCGCGAGGATTTTGAAGAGGTGCCCCCAAAGGGCTACAAGCGCCTGTTCCCGGGCAACAAGGTGCGACTGAAAGGCGGCTATGTGATCGAGTGCACCGGCTGCAGCAAGGATGCCAGCGGAGTCATCACCGAAGTGCTGGCCACCGTCGTGCCCGACACCAAGAGCGGCACCCCCGGCAGCGACCTCGTCAAGGTCAAAGCCGCCATCACCTGGGTGGGCGTGGCCAACGGTGTGAACGCGGAAGTGCGCATGTACGACCGGCTGTTTCTGGATGCGCAGCCGGATGCGGGCGGCAAGGACTTTATTGAGAGCCTGAACCCGAACAGCCTGAAGGTGGTGACGGCGATAGTTGAGCCTTCACTGGCGAATGCGGTGGCCGGACAGCAGTTCCAGTTTGAGCGGCATGGGTACTTTGTGGCGGATTTGCTGGACCATGTGCAAGGGGAGAAACCGGTGTTTAACTTGGCGGTGGGGTTGAAGGATAGTTGGGGAAAGTAAGGTGACAGATACGGGCGGCGCTTAAGCCAACACAAACTCCAGCCCCGCACACACCGCCGCCACCTGGGCCGCAATGCACTGTTCGGGCGTGGCGTGTGGGCTGTCCGGGTAGACCTCGGTGGTGCTGGTGTAGCGCGCACCACTCACGCTGGCGCACAGGCCCAGTTCTGTCATCGCATAGTGAATCACGCCCGGCGCCTGCAGGGGTGAGCCCAGTATTTCGTTCTTGTCATCAGCCGGCGCAATGTGGGTGACGCGTTGCACCGCCTGGATGAGGGCCTGCTGGAACGCGGGTTGTGGGTTGCCCGTGTCATCCACCAGATAGAAGCCGTCGGGGATGGAGCCAGGCTCAAACGGTTTGCCATCACGCGCGGCCACGGCAGGGCGGTATTCGGACTCGTCGGTATCGGTGGTTTCGTGCAGGTCGATGTGGGCCGCAAACTGGCCGCGCAGGGGCGCCACCAAACGCATCAATGCAGCAGACTCCTGCGCCGGGCTGTCTGCACGGAAGGAGCGATTGGGGTCTATGGCGTCATGGTTCCAGCGCTGGATGCGCTCATAGGCCCACGGGCTCACGCAGGGCACCACCAGCAGGTTGATGCGACCCCCATACCCTTGGGCGTGCGCATCCACAAAGCGCAGCGCGCCATGCACGCCACTGGTCTCGTAGCCGTGTACGCCACCGGTGACCAGCACACAGGGTAGACCGGGCTTCCAGTCGCGGCTGCGGATGGCAAGCAAGGGGAAGCGTTCATCCCCATAGATCACCTCGCCATAAGACACCACGTCAAAGCGGTTGCGCAGTCGCTCGATGGCGGCCAACACGTCATCGGCATAGCTGCGCTGGCGGACTTGGCGTGCGCGCCACTGGGACCGCTCTGCGTCGCCCCAGGGATGGCCTGGTGAACCGATGGGGTAAAAGTGGAAGTCGCTCATAAGTGCTGGTTCGCTTGTGCGTTTTAAGAGTGGAACGAGGCTATTGTGAATGCAGTATTCTGAACGCCATGCAGCCCCAAAACATTCTCCATTTCTGGTTCGAAGAGCTCAGCGCCAAGCAGCACTTCAGCAAGGACGCGGCGCTGGACGCAAGCATTGCCACCCGCTTTGGCGCCACACTGGAGGCCGCGGCGCGCTGCGAGCTGTTTGCCTGGCGCAGCAGCCCAACAGGGCGGCTGGCCGAGATCATTGTGCTGGACCAGTTCTCGCGCAACATCTGCCGCGACACGCCGCGTGCCTTCGCGCAGGACGCCGTGGCACTGGTGCTGGCACAAGAGCTGGTGGCCAGCGCGCTGGACCACAACTTGCCCGCCGCGCAACGCGCCTTTGCCTACATGCCCTATATGCACAGCGAGTCGGCGCTGGTGCAGGCCAAGGGCATCGCGTTGTTCACGCAATTGGGCCTGGACGACACACTGCGCTTCGCCCTGCACCACCAGTCCATCATCCAGCGCTTTGGCCGCTACCCGCACCGCAATGCGCTTCTGGGGCGCCCGTCCACTGCTCAAGAGCTGGCGTTTTTGAGCGGGCCGGGCTCCTCCTTTTAAGCCCACCATGCACCCCGAAGACCTGCAAAAGCTCGTCACCCTGGCCATGCCCTTTGGCAAGCACAAGGGCGTGTTGCTGGCCGACCTGCCCGGCAACTACCTGACCTGGTTTGCCCGCGAAGGCTTTCCCAAAGGCGAACTGGGCCGCCTGTTGGCCCTGATGCATGAGATTGACCACAACGGCCTTTCCGATTTGCTCAAGCCCCTGCGTACACCGGCTGCGCGCTAACGGCGCCCTGCTCTCCTTTTTTCCGCTTCATTCCACTTTTTTTCTCCATTTAGGTTTTCTCCCATGTCGGATCTCATCATCGTTGCCCGGGTCGTGTCCAAGCCAGGCCATGCCCAAGCCCTCGTCGCGGCCCAAGTGGCCTTTGTCGCCATTGCGCGCCAGCAGCCGGGCTGCCTTTTGTACGACCTGCACGAGGATGAGGAGCAAAGCGGCTCGGTGCTGTTCTTCGAGCGCTGGCGTGACCGTGCCGCCTGGGATGCCCATATGGCGGGTGCCCACATGGAAACCTTTCGCGCCCAAACAGCAGACTGGATTGGCAGCGTCGAATTGCTGCGCATGCGCCAGGTGGCCTGAGAGCGGCGGCAGGCCCTGCACCGGTGTGGCTTCCCAGACGCGGTCGGTCCGCTAGCCACAAGGCATTGAGCTTGAGGATTCGCAATCCGCAAACGCGGCTGCGTTCCATATTGCGCCCATGTTCCAAAACCGGACCGATGTCGCCCAGCAGTTGCTGGAAAAGCTGCGGCACTACCAAGGCGAAGACCCACTGGTACTGGCCATTCCGCGCGGCGCCGTACCCATGGGCCGCACCATTGCCTTGGGGCTGGGCGGTGCGCTGGACGTGGTGCTGGTGCGCAAGCTGCGGGCGCCGCTGCAGCCGGAGCTGGCCATAGGCGCCATTGACGAGAACGGCTGGACCTATCTCACCGACCATGCCACGCACCACGAAGTGTCGGCCGACTACATCGCCACCGAAAAGCTGACCCAGTTGCAGACCCTGCGCGCACGCCGCGCCCAGTACACATCGGGGCGCTTGCCATTGGCTGTTAAAGACCGGATCGTGATTGTGGTGGACGACGGCTTGGCGACAGGCGCCACCATGGTGGCCGCGCTACACGGCCTGCGCGCCCGACAGCCGGCCCGGCTGGTATGCGCGGTGCCGGTGGCACCACCTGAGGCGGCAGCAAAGATTAGGCCGCTGGTGGATGAATTTGTGTGCCTGGAAGTCAGCGCGGACTTCCACTCGGTGGGGCAGTTTTATGCCAACTTTGTTCAGGTGGAAGATGTCGAGGTGATTGCGCTGCTGAACGCTGCCGAGCCGGCAAAAAACCAATGAAAAAGCCACCCATCTTGCGATGGGTGGCTTTCCAATTTTGGCGGAGTGGACGACAAAAAAACCAAGCTCCGCTATCTACCGGAAACGGCCGCATTGTCAATGGTGACAACGAGTTACTGATTTTCATAGTGTCGCTATCGATCGCTATCGATCAGTGAAAAACCGCTATCCACCGCGATAGATGCGCGCTTTCCTGTGAGTCAAACTGTGAGTCAAATCACGCTCCATGAAAGCAAGCAACCGCAAAACCATTCAAAATCTAATCGACCAAGCCACCCCGCACGCAGGCGGCCGGTCACCGAAGCTGTACCGCATTGAGGGCTCGGAATTTCTTCTGCAGGTCACCCCAGGCAAAGTTAAGTCATGGGTATATCGCTACACACTCAACGGTCGCACCCGCAGTATGGGATTGGGTCCAGTGCGCAAAGTTTCCTTTGAAGACGCAAAAAAACTCTCTCGTAAGATTCGAGTCTTACTGGATGAAGGCGTCGACCCGCTTTCCGAACGTGACCGAATCGAGCAAGCCAAAGCTAACGAGCAGGCTAAAGCCGTCGAGCAATCCCAGCGAATGACCTTCCGTCAATGTGCAGTTGCATTTATCGATTCGCATCGCTCAGGTTGGAAGTCAGATAAACATGCTGCCCAATGGACTTCAACCTTAGAAGCCTACGCCTATCCAATATTGGGTGACAAGGCGGTAGCTGACATTGATGTATCCATGGTGAAAGAAGTCATAGAACCCATATGGCTTACAAAGAATGAAACTGCCTCGCGCGTACGCTCCCGCCTGGAGAAGGTACTCGGTTGGGCATCCGTCCATGGTTACCGCAGCGGTGAGAACCCAGCGCGGTGGTCGGGCTACCTTAGTGAGATATTTCCTAAGCGCAGTGCAGTTCGAGAAATAGAACACCACCCTGCACTACCCTATGGGGAGCTACCTGCATTCATGCAGTTGCTTGAGAAGTCCAATGGCATCGGCAGTTGGGTCATGCGCTTCCTCATACTGACAGCTACGCGGACAACTGAGGCACGCGCCGCCGAATGGGGCGAAATTGACATGGAACAGAAATTGTGGGAGATACCGGCAACACGGATGAAGGCAAAAAGACTGCAACGCATTCCGCTGTCTGTCGCAGCGATGGACATCCTGCACGTTATGAAGACACTCAACGACGCACAAACGGAGCCGTCCAAATATGTGTTTCCAGGACAGCAGCATGGAAAGCATCCGTCAGAGGCGATCATGTTGGCATTGCTGAAACGCATCAATCGGAAAGACATCGTACCCCACGGGTTTCGCAGCACATTTCGCGACTACATTGCAGAGCAAACCAACTTCCCTCGCGAAGTGGCAGAGGCTGCACTGGCACACGCCTTAGAAGACAAAACGGAAGCCGCCTATCAACGCGGCGACTACTTGGGAAAGCGGCGGGAAATGATGGACATGTGGGGAGCCTTCTGCGTCCCGACACTCAAAGCTAGCGGCACCTGAATTTGGCATAAACACAACATATTTTCAATCCAACTATCGACCGCGCTTTGCAAA
>CANCCF010000103.1 GCA_947374485.1 Comamonadaceae bacterium
TCAGCCCGCTGCCGCTCAAGGGCCCCAGGGTGCCATTGGTAGTGGTGATGTCAGCGGAGGCAAAGGAGGCGCCCGGGTCTTCACTGAAGGCGAAGGTGAGGGTGGTGGTTTCACCAATCTTCAACGCACTGAGATTGCTGGCAATGGCCAAGGTGGGAGCAAGCGTGTCCACCAGGAAGTCAGCGTTGTCTGGCACCCCAGCGTGGCCGAGGATGGCTGCGTTGCCTGCGGCATCCGTCAACCTGCCACCCGCCAGAGTTAGGCTGTTGGTGTCAATGCTGATGCCATTGCCATCATTCTGCCCGGGCAGGATGGTGTAGCTGAAGACCAGCGCTGCGCTGCCGGAGCCGGAAACGTAGTGGGCCTGCACGATGCTGCCCCCGATGTTGAGCGCCAGGGCAGGGCTTCCGGTAATAAAAGTGGCCTCACTCAGGGTGACGGTGATGGTAAGCACATCGCCCGCATTGAGCGTCTTGTTAAGGGCACCAATGGCACTGCCCAAGGCGACATGGGTGACGGCGGGTGGGGTGGTGTCAGGGCAGTCACGGCACCAGGCGTTGCCAATGAGCAATCCGGTAAAGCCTGTAAAGAGGGCAAGACCATGGTCAGACTCTGCCAGGTAGGTCAGCGTCGGAGAATCGCCCAGCACGTTGAGGGTGCTGAGCACCGCGGTCTGGCCCTCGGCCATGGCCAGCAGCACATCGTGGCTGCCGTGGGCGTAGGCCAGGGTTCCCTCGCCGCTGGCCATGATATGGCCCAGGGGCATGTCGCCGCTCAGGACAATACCAGCCTCATCGTCACTGGCCAGATTGACGCTGCAGATGCTCGCGTCCTTGCAGCTTGAAAAGAATTCCTCAAAACGCACCGCACTTCCATCGGCATAGCGCACCTGCAGGGCGTCTCCCTGGCGCGTGGCAATCAGGTTGTCGGGATTCTCCACGTCTTCAGGCCTGGCCGGGTTGGTGGCGCGGCGCACCTGGTAATGCTGGCCGGGCTGCACGTTTTGCGTGATGCGCTGGCCGGGTAGCAGGACGATGGAGGTCTTCGCCAATGAAGTGGGGGTTGTCATGGGTGTTGCCTTTGTGAAGTTGAATGTCGGAGCACGTGCGCGGCCGTTACGATGGTCTGCTCCACAAATATCTGTGCGGCAGTCGCGTTGTTGTTGTAGGCCAGCAGGTAGCGCCCGGCGCAGCCCACCACGGTGCCACTGACCAGGCCGGTGTTGCCGCTGTTCACAGGCCCCAGCGTGCCGCCGCTCACCAGCACGTCACCCTGGGTGAAGCCGCTGCCCTGGCTGCTCACTTCCACAAACTCCACGCCGCTGTAGCTGCCAATGCGGGCGCTGAAGTGGCCGCTGCAGTCCACCGCCACGTTGTAGGCCAGCACGTTCATGCCGTCGGCGGCCAACACGCTGACCTGCAGGTCGTTGCCCGCCACCACAGGCCCGGCCAGGATGACGCCTTGCACCGTTCCCAGCAGGGGTGTGATGGTGGGGGGCGTGCGGATTGCTGCACCCCCCGCGCTGGCGGCGAAGCCGAGGCTGTCCTTTCCTTGCGCATCGAGGGCCACAAAGCCGGCCAGTTCGGGTTGGCCCTGGGCCATGGCCTCCAGTTCCACGCCCGCTGCGCTGTCACCCGCCAGCGGGAGGTGGCAGTGGTTGGCCGCAGAGCATAGCGAATAAAAATCAGATACCTCCACCTCACTGCCGTCGGCATAGCGCAGCAGCAGCAGCGCGGCACCATGGTGCGCGGGAATCAGGTCGTCGGGTAAAGGGGCGTCGTCCGGCGTGGCCGTATCGGGGGTAGCTGGCGCAGCGGCCTTGCGCACCACCTTGTAGCGCCGGTCGGGCTGGATCGTGAGGGTGCTGCGCTCACCGGCCAGCATCTCGAAGACGATGCGCTGGCCAGCTTGCAGCGCGGCGGTGCTGCCGCCAGTTGCCAATGTCATGTATCTATTTCCTCTGTGGGAGCCGGGGGCTTTGATGCCCTTGCCGCCATAGCCGTGATCTCGGCTATCGCACCGGCTCCATCAGCTGTTCCCTATTCCAAGCAACTGCCCCAGGCTGGCCCAGCGCGCGGGTGACACCGCGCCCTGGGCCGCCTGTTTTACGCGCCTTACAGCACGTGCGAAGCCGTCACCATGGCCTGCTCCACCAGCAGCTGGGCCGCACTGGTGTTGCTGTTGTAGACCACCAGGTTGTGCCCGGCATAGCTCACTACCGTGCCCGTGTTGCTCCAGCCGCTGACACCGATGTTGACGAAGTCCGACGCATCGCCAAATACGGCCAGTTGGTGCTTGGCCACCGTGGCGCCAATGCCGGGACCACTCACCGCGGTGGTGTCACTGCTGTTAAACACATTCATGCCTGACATGTCGATGACGTCTTTGAGCTGCAATGTCAGAGTGTTGGCAGAGGAGTCGGACTTGAGGTCGATGACTTCAACACCCTCTATGCGTGAGAGTTTGTCGGGCGTTGCCGCACCCTGGTTGGCGACCAGTGTCAAGTTGAGGTTGGCACCACCCGTAAGCTGGATGGTGTCAATCCCGGTGCCGCCGTCCACGCGGGCGAGTTGCGCGGTGTTGCCACCGGACCCGAAGGCGCTTTGCAGGGCTGTGACGTTGCTGGCATTGAGCACAAATATGTCGTTGCCAGCACCGCCGTTCATCACATCGGCGCCGCCATTGCCAATCAGCACATCGTTGCCCGCGCCTGCGGCAAAGGTCTCGGCTGCGCTGGTGCCTGTGAGCGTATTGGCATTGGTGTCACCCAGGAAGTCCAAGGTGGTTTCATGTTGGGTGCCGCCAAAGATGACATAGGTCTTGCCAGGGCTTCCGCTGCCACCCGCGCGCTCTGTTAAGCCGCGGGCACTGACAATCAGGTCTGCCAAGCCATCGCCATTCACATCGCCCGCGCTGCTGACCACTGAGCCGGATTCGTCATTGGGCACAGAATTGGTGATGGCAAAGCCGCCCGAGCCAGCCGCTACGGCACTCAGGTCGATGGCATTGCCATCGGTCTTGCCATACACCACATAGGTTTTGCCGGTACTGGAATTGGCCTCGTAGTAACCATAAAGTATGTCTTCCAGCCCGTCACCGTTGACGTCGCCAGCGCTATGGACCGTGGCATCCTGGGTAGGGCCTGCAAATTCACTATGGATCGCAAAGCCGCCGATTCCTGCGGCAATGGCAGTCAGATTGACCGGGGTGCTATTGGACTTGCCAAACACCACATAGTTGGTTTGGACCCCGTTAAGCTGGTCGTATGTAGACACTGCCAAGTCGGCAAGTCCGTCGCCGTTGACGTCGCCCGCGCTGGCGGGCGAAAGACCGGCAAAAACACCCTGTCGGGTTCCACTGATGACAAAGCCTCCCGTGCCAGCTACGACGTTGCTGATATTGACAGCTGCATTGTCTGCCTTGCCATACACCACAAAGGCTCCACCAACGCCAGGCTCACCGAGGTTTACGGAGGAACTGGAGAGGATCAAATCCGCCAGCCCGTCACCGTTTACGTCGCCCGCGCGGCTGACGGCCCAATCAGTGCCGATTTGCAAGCCATTGATGACAAAGCCACCTGAGCCCCCGGCAACTAGTGCGCTTAGCTCTATAGGCGTACTGTTGGTCTTGCCAAAGACCACCTGGACCTGGCCCGCCAAGACGCCTGAAAATATGGCCAAGTCCACCAAGCCGTCGCCATTGACGTCACCTGCGCTACTGGTATAGAAGTCGTCCGCGCTAACCGCCGCTTGGGGCCCGTTGATGACAAAGCCACCTGTTCCGCCGTCCACGGCGTCCAGGTTGACGGCGCTTGTACTGGCCTTGCCGTACACCACGTAGGTTTTGCTGGTGAACGTGGTGGCGGCGTAGGCCTCCACCAACATGTCAGCCAAACCATCACCATTGATATCGCCGACGGCGTCGACCACAAACCCCATGTCACCCAAGTTTGCGGTAAGCGGTATCACATAGCCCCCGGTGCCAGCGGCCACTGCACTCAGGTTGACAGCAGTGTTGTCCGTTTTGCCAAACACCACATAGGCTTTGCCGAGATTGGCCGATGGGGAGTACGCACTTACCAAAATGTCATCGAGTCCATCGCCATTGACGTCTCCAAGATTGGCGGCTGCGTAACCGCTGTGATCGCCTTGTGCCACCCCGTTGATGACAAAGCCACCGCTGCCTGCGGCAATGTTGGTGAGCTCTATCGGCGGGTTGGGCAGGTTGGGCAGGTTGGCAATGGCTGCGTTCACCACGGCTTGCAATTCGGGCTTGGTGTCCACACCGGTTCCGTTATCCGCAGTGGCGGCAATGGCGGCTTGTACGGCGGCCAGGTTGCCCGGGGTAACGCCGGTAATGCCCAGCACACCCAAGTCGGTCTGTGTGGGTGCGGTGCCACCGGCCGCGCCGCTAATGACGCGTCCGGCGGCGTCGGCCAGGGCTTGCACTTCGAGTTCGGTGTCCACGGCAGCGGTGACGCTGCCGTCCACCACGTCATCGAGCAGGTGCAGCGCGTTGCCAGGCGCGGAGAGGCCGCTCACGCCGGTGACGCCAATGGCAGTGTACTGTGCGCCGGTGAGCGGCGTGGTGGTGAGGGCGGCACCGCCGTCGGCGCTGGCCAGGATGGCTTTGTAGCCGTCCACAATGGTTTGCACTTCGGACGTGGTGTCGGCCAGCACGCCATTAATGAACTGGCTGTCAAGGGCACTGTTGATGGAGGCGAGATTGCCTGCGTTCACACCGACTACCAGGGCTGTTGCATAGACGCCGGTTGCCAAGCCGCTGGAGGAGGCTGTATTGCTCTCCGCGGCTGCGCTGATGAGGTTGAGGGCGGCTTGAATGGGGGTAATGGCACCTTGCCGGTCCACAGTCTGGTCAATCAGCAGTTGTACAAAGTTGCCCTGGTTATAGACCGCATAGGTGTGGCCGTTCATGATGGCGGTAAGGCCGGTGTCGAAGAGGCCTCCGCTCATGATGACGTGGTCGGAACCAGTGCCGTCCACAATCACCTGGTGGCGTGCTTCGGTGGCGCCAAAGTTGTAGGTGCCACCGGTCCAGCCCAATGCCACCTTTGAGCTGGCGTTGATGAGGTTCATGCCGGCCATATCCACAATGTCCGCCGCCGCAATGCTCAGAGTGTTGGAGGCGGTGTCGGTTGACAGGTCGAACCTTTCAATACCGCTGATGCGCGACAGGTCGCCTGGCTTTGCGGCGCTCTGGTTGGCCACCAGTGTCAGGTTGAGGCTGGCACCGGCGCTGAGCTGGATGGTATCCAAACCAGTGCCACCATTCACCCGGGCCAATTGCGTGGTGTTGCCACCAGAGCCAAAGGCACTTTGCAGGGCGGCGACGTTGCTGGCGTTGAGCACAAAGGTGTCGTTGCCTGCGCCGCCATACAGCACGTCGGCACCTCCGTTGCCAACCAGGGTGTCGTCGCCAGCCCCTCCCACAAAGGTTTCTGCGGCGCTGCTGCCAGTCAGGGTGTTGGCCGAGGCGTCGCCCAGGAAGTCCACTGTGTGGGCGAACTGTGTGCCGCCAAAGATGATGTAGTCAGAATCGGTACCGGTGGCGCTGTTAAAGCCCGAAACAACCAAGTCACCTAGCCCATCCCCGTTTACGTCGCCTGCCGAGCCGGCAGCAATAAAGTGGTTGGTCGTGTTGGGGAGACCCCAGTTCAAGGCAAAACCACCGGTGCCGGCGGCCACAGCATCCAGGTCTACGGTGGTGGTGCCGGTCTTTCCATACACCACGTAGGCCGAGGGTGTTGTGCTGGTGCTTCCCGGGTCGCTGATGACCACGTCGGCCAGGCCGTCACCGTTCATATCACCCGCCGCGCCGATTTGAAAACCCAGCAAGCTGCTGGTAGCGCGTGGCTTGATCAGAAAACCGCCGGTGCCTGCGGTGACATCGTCCAGATTGATGGGCGCATTACCTGCCTTGCCAAACACCACATAACCGACACCTTGACCTCCGTTGGCGCTTTGGCCGCCTAGGGCCAAGTCGGCCAAGCCGTCGCCGTTGACATCGCCGGCATAGGTGGCGATGTAATTTGACAGGTTACTTCCGGTCGCAGCGTGGATGACAAAGCCACCGGCGCCAGTAGCCACCTGGGACAGGTCGATCGCTGTGCCGCTGGCTTTGCCAAACACCACAAAGGCGTCGTTCGGACTCCCCGCAACGGACACCACCATGTCGGCCAGGCCATCGCCATTGACATCACCGCTGCCGCTACCCAGCCAAATGCCTTGGGCACCGGCCAGGCCGTTGATGACAAAGCCACCGGTGCCAGCATCCACGGCCGTCACATCCACGGCGGAGCTGCTGGTTTTGCCAAACACCACATAGCTTTTTCCAACGCCACCGTTGGCTAGCTGTGCGTTGAGCATGAAGTCAACCAGCCCGTCACCATTCACGTCTCCGACAGTACCCATATTGCTGGGAAACGAACCGCCCGGTCCATTCACTACAAACCCCCCAGTACCCGCTACCACTGCGTTCAGGTCAACCGCTGCCGTGTCCTTCTTGCCGTACACCACGTAGGCCACGCCGGCGTTAGGGGCACCAATCAATGCGTCACTGAGTCCGTCACCGTTGATGTCTCCAACTGAGATCGCAATACCGGTCTTGCTGTTGGGCACGATGCCGTTGATGACGTAGCCGCCATTGCCCGCAGCGATGGCTGCCACGTCAACGGCTGCGCTGTCGGTCTTGCCGAACACCACGTAGGTAGCGCCGGTGTTGTTATTCAGGCCCGTGGCCGACGCCAGAATGTCGCCCAATCCATCCCCATTGACATCGCCCGCTGCATAGGACCAGGCAGTCCGGTCACCGAAAACAAGGCCGTTGATGACAAAGCCGGGGGTGCTGGTGGGCACGGTGGTGACGTCTACGGGTGGGGTGGGCAGGTTGGCAATGGCTGCATTCACCACGGCTTGCAATTCGGGCTTGGTGTCCACACCGGTTCCGTTATCCGCAGTGGCGGCAATGGCGGCTTGTACGGCGGCCAGGTTGCCAGGGGTAACGCCGGTAATGCCCAGCACACCCAAGTCGGTCTGTGTGGGTGCGGTGCCACCGGCCGCGCCGCTAATGACGCGTCCGGCAGCGTCGGCCAGGGCTTGCACCTCGAGTTCGGTGTCCACGGCAGCCGTGACGCTGCCGTCCACCACGTCATCGAGCAGGTGCAGCGCGTTGCCTGGCGCGGAGAGGCCGCTCACGCCGGTGACGCCAATGGCAGTGTACTGTGCGCCGGTGAGCGGCGTGGTGGTGAGGGCGGCGCCGCCGTCGGCGCTGGCCAGGATGGCGTTGTAGCCGTCCACTATGGTCTGTATGTCAGGGGCGGTGTCGGCCAGTGCACCGGTGACCAGCGGGCTGTCCAGGGCGGTGTTGATGGGGGCGAGGTTGCCAGCCGTTACGCCTGACACGCCGGCCACCAGGTACGTGTGGGCGTCGGGGCTGGTGGGCGTGGCGTTGTTGGCTTCGGCGGCGTCGCGGATGGCGTTGAGGGCGGCCTTGATTTCGTCGTCGTTGTAGAGGGGGGTGACAGTGCCGGGGTCTATGGGTGGGTTGGGGTTGGTGGGGTCGGTGATACGGGTCTTGGCGTTGTTGGTGTCGATGAAGCCGTCCGCAAAAATGAGCCTGTCGTGGTTGAAGGTGGTGCCCGCGGTGACGGTGACGGACTCCAGGTTGCCGCCTATGGTGCGGGTGAACAGCAGCTGCGTGCCGCCAGCGATGACGCTCTTGGTGTAGTCGTCCCATTTGCCCCGGAAGTAGACCAGGTCCACGCTGCCGCCCAGCACGGTGGCATCTACCTTTTCGCCGTCGGCCACATACACCGTGTCTATGCCGTTGCCGCCGTTCACTATCAGGGAGATGCCGGGTTTGGTGGAGGCAAAGGTTTCGCCCACCTGGCCCACTGCTGCGGTGTTGGTGGAGAAGGCCTTGATGGTGGCGTTGAGCGGGGCGCCGGGGGCTGCTGCGCCTATGGGCGACAGCGAGGTTTCGGCCGGGTTGGGGATGGGCAGCGCCGTGCCGTTGTTGACGGCGTTGTAGAGCGCGTTGGTGTTAACCGTGCCATTGGCAAACACCAAGGTGTCAAAGTTGAAGGAGGTGCCGCCAGCTACGGTGACGGATTCAGTTTTGCCGTTGACTACTCGGGAGAAGCTCAGCAGCAGGCCGCTTACGGAGCCGGTGTAGTCCGACAGGTTGCCACCCAGGTAGATTTTGTCGGCGCCGCCACCGGTGTTGCTGAGGTCGTAGGTCAGGCCGGGTCTGACAAAAATGCTGTCCACCCTGGCCGTGCCGTTGTACTGGATGGATTCGCCCACCGTGGTGACGGTGCCATAGCGCAGGTCGAGGTCCAGATAATCCAGATTGTCGGCCGTAGGGGTTAGAACGAAATACTTTGATGTGGTGGCCATGGTGCTTCCTTTAGGGTTGTTTGCTGCGAGGATTCAGGACGTGTAAAGCGCTTTGTCCATGTATGTACAAGAGTGCGGTGCGCGGATTTTTGCTGGGCAAGCGGTTTGTGCCAGTCCGCTTTGTCCTGTGTAGAACAAAGTTCCCGACTCTTGCTGGTGGAATCCATCTTTTCAGTTGCAATGGGTTGCCAGGGCCGCTTCAGGCCATGACAACGGGTGGGCTGGCGGTGTGCCAGACGTTGGCCCAGCCTATGTTGCCGTCTGGCAGCGAGACGACGCTGGCGTAAATCGTGTTGGCAATGTTGCCTTCCAGGCCCAGCATGACTACGGCGTTGCTGCCGCTTTGCTGCGGTGCAGCCACCATGCCCAGAACCAGGGTGTTCTGGCCAGCCAGTCCGCCAATATTGGCACCATCGGTCATGCCGGTAAAACGCGGGTCATAGAACTGGATGGCCGCGTTGTTGGCCTGGGCGTCGAGGTAGACGATGTCGTTGTTGCCGAAGTTCACCACGCCCACATTGGTGTCATGGGTGGCAATGCCGTCGCTCTTGTCGCCGCTGGGCGGATTGCCGCCGCGCTGGGTGGCGTAGTTTTTCATCACCAGGGCATAGGCGCCGCCAGACAGGTCGCCAAGCTGGGTGACGGCGCCCGTGTTGTTGCCAATGCCCTCGATGTTGAGCCAGCTTTTGCCAGCGGCCAGGGCGCCGGTGGCGTCCACCATGGTTTGCGAGGCAATGGCTTCGGTGGCTGCGGTGCCGGTGGTGTGCGTGCCCGGTGTGACGGTGCTGAAGTTGATGCTGTTGAAGTGCACGACGGCGCCAGCGCCTCCGGTGGCCACAAAGGCGCCGTCGTCAATGCTGAGCTGGTAGTTGGAGGCCAGGTCCAGGTCCCACAGCGGGTTGATAACAAGCTTGGTGCTGGCACCGGTGCCGGTGATGGTGAGTAGGCCGTTGGCCACGGCGGTGGCCACGTTGATGTCCTGGGTGTTGGTGCTGGTATCGCCCTGGTAGCCTGGGCCGCCCAGGTCGGTGATGTGGATGAAACCCGTGCCCACGCTGACGGACAGGTTGGCACTGAGCACCAGGTTGGAGCTGACCTCGAGGTTGGTAACGCCGCTCAGTGTGGTGGAAAGGGCCGGTATCGTGTTGAGGGTGGTGGTCACCAGCGCCTGCAGTTCGGCCCGGGTGTCTACAGCGGTGCCGTCGTCGGGTGTGGCGGCAATGGCGGCCTGCACAAGGCTGAGGTTGCTGCTGTCCACACCGGTGATGCCCAGCTCGCCCAGGTCTGTCAGCGTGGCAGCGGTGCCACCGGCTGCATTGCTGATGACGTGGGAGGCGGCGGTGGCCAGGGCCTGCAACTCGGGCACGGTGTCCACGGCTGCGCTGGCGCTGCGGTCGACCACATCGTCCAGCAGGGCGACGGGGGAGCCGGGTGTGGCGGTGCCGCTCACGCCGGTGACGCCCACCGTGGTGTACTGCGGGCCGGTGAGAGGGGTGGCGGGGGTGCCCGGTGTGCCATCGGCGCTGGCCAGTATGGCGGTGTAGCTGTCGACAATGGCCTGCACTTTGCCTGTGGTGTCGGCGGCTATGCCATCGACGGGCAGGCTGTCGAGCGCGCTGTTCATGGAGGTCAGGTTGCCTGCGCTCACGCCGGTCACCAAGGCCGTTGCATAGACGCTGGCAGCCAGTCCGCTGGAGGCAGCGGTGTTGCTCTCGGCCGCGGCGCTGATGAGGTTGAGCGCCGCCTGGATGGGGGTGATGGCACCTTGCCGGTCCACCGTCTGGTCAATCAGCATCTGGGCGAAGTTGCCCTGGTTGTAGACGGCATAGGTGTGGCCATTCATGATGGCCGTCAGGCCGGTGTCGAAGAAGCCGCCGCTCATGACAACGCGGTCGGCGCTGGTGCCGTCCACCACCACCTGGTGGCGTGCTTCGGTGGCGCCAAAGACGTAGGTGCCGCCGGTCCAGCCCAGGGCGGCCTTGGTGCTGGCGTTGATCAGGTTCATGCCCGCCATGTCGACCACGTCGGAGGCCGCAATGGTCAGGGTGTTGGCGGCGGTGTCGGTGGCCAGGTCGAACTTTTCAATGCCCTCTATGCGCGAGAGCTTGTCCGGCATTAGGGCACCCAGGTTTGCCACCTGGGTCAGGTTCAGGCTGGCACCGCCGCTGAGCTGGATGGTGTCGATGCCGGTGCCCCCGTCCACACGGGCCAGCTGGGTGGTGTTGCCGCCGGACCCAAAAGCGCTTTGCAGGGCCAGGGTGTTGCTGGCGTTGAGCACAAAGATGTCATTGCCCGCACCGCCATTGAGCACATCGGCACCGCCGTTGCCGATCAGGACATCGTTGCCAGCGCCTGCCACAAAGGTCTCGGCCGCACTGTTGCCGGTGAGCGTGTTGGCACTGGCATCGCCCAGCCAATCCACTGTTTTTGCAAACTGCGTGCCGCCAAAGATGACATAGCTCTTGCCCGGGCTGCTGCCGCCCCCCTGGTCCAGCGGAGTACCCGGCGCGCTGACCAGCAAATCGGACAATCCGTCGCCATTCACATCGCCCGCGCTGCTGACGTCCCAACCTGACCGGTCGTTTGGCAGCCCGTCATTGATGGCAAAGCCACCGCGTCCCGCGCTGATTTCAGCCAGGCTGACGGAGGCGCCGTCGGCCTTGCCATACACCACATAGGTTTTGCCTGCACTGGCATTGGCGCCGTAGACGCCAATGAGTAAATCCTGCAGCCCGTCGCCATTGACGTCGCCTGCGCTGTGCAACGCAAGTCCCTGGTAAGCGGCTCTGAATTCGCCCTGGATGGCAAAGCCACCGGTTCCTGCCAAAACGGCGCTCAACGCGATTGCGGCACTGTTGGCTTTGCCAAAGAGCACATAAGTGCTTGCGACGTTGGTAACGGGGTTGTAGGAACCCATGGCCAGGTCGGCAAAGCCGTCGCCGTTCACGTCGCCCGCACTGGTGGTCAGGATGCCGGTCGATTCACCTATTTGGGTGCCACTGATGACAAAGCCTCCGGTGCCGGCCGCCACGCTGCTGATGTTGACTGCCGTACCGCTGGCCTTGCCGTACACCACATAGGTGGCACCCTGGCTGGGCCCGCCTACGCTCAAGGTGTCATTGGACAGTGCCAGGTCCGCCAGGCCGTCGCCGTTCATGTCGCCCGCACTGCTGAAGTGCCATGCGTTCCCTGTCGCCAGCCCATTGACCACAAAACCGCCCGTGCCCGCAGCAATGGCGGTCAGCTCCACTGCCGCATTGCTGGTCTTGCCGAAAACCACATGGGCCTGGCTCGTCTGAAAGCCGGAGGGCACAAGCAAATCCACCAGCCCGTCGCCGTTGACGTCACCCACGCTGATGCTGCTGTATTTGTCACTATCGCTATCGCTTGATGGGCTGTTGATGACATAGCCGCCGGTTCCAGCGTCTACCGCAGTCAGGTTGACCGCCGCCGTGCTGGCCTTGCCGTACACCACGTAGGTTTTGCCGAGCAGCCCGAAGCCGGTGTAGGTGTTGATCAAGAGGTCGGCCAGGCCGTCACCGTTGCTGTCGCCCACCGCACTAACCTGCCAACCGAGGTCGCCAAACGATGCGGACGCAGGAATTACGAAGCCGCCGGAGCCAGCGGCCACAGCGCTCAGTTCGACGGCGGTGGTGTCAGTCTTGCCAAATACTACATAGGCTTTACCGGTGGCGAATGTCCGGTTGTAGGCGCCCACCAGCATGTCATCCAAGCCGTCGCCATTGACATCGCCCGCGTTGGAGACGGAGTAGCCGCTGTGGTCATCCGCTGCCGCCCCATTGATGACAAAGCCGCCCGTGCCTGCGGCAATGGTGGTGACGTCAACCGGCGGGACTGGCAAGGCATTGACCAGCGCTTGCAACTCGGGCCTGGTGTCCACACCGGTGCCGTTGTCTGCGGTGGCGGCAATGGCGGCTTGCACAGCGGCCAGGTTGCCAGTGTTCACACCGGTAATGCCCAGTGCCGTGAGGTCAACCAAGGTGGGCGCGGTGCCACCGGCGGCACCGCTCATGACGCGGCCTGCGGCATCGGCCATGGCTTGCACTTCGAGCTCGGTGTCCACGGCGGCAGTGGCGCTGCTGTCCACCACATCGTCCAGCAAGAACAAGGCGTTGCCGGGGGCGGCAGTGCCGCTCACGCCTGCCACGCCAATGGCGCTGTACTGCGCACCGGTGAGCGGTGTGGTGGTGTCGCCCGGGTTGCCATTGGCGCTGGCCAGGATGGCTGTGTAGGCGTCGATGATGGTTTGTATTTCGGGTGCCGTGTCGGCCTGTGCGCCGGCAATGGGCAGGCTGTTGAGGGCGGTGTTGATGGCCCCCAGGTTGCTGGCGTCCACACCCGTGGTGCCGGCGATGGTGTAAGTGAGGGCTGCGGGGGTGGTGGGGTTGGCGTTGTTGGCTTCGGCCGCGTCGCGGATGGCGTGGAGGGCGGCCAGCACTTCGTCATCGTTGAAGCGGGGTGTGGTGGGGCCGGGGTCGGTGGGGCCAGGGCCGGGGCCGGCGGGGTCGGTGATGCGGGTCTTGGCGTCGACGGTGGTGATGGAGCCATCGGCAAAGATCAGCCGGTCGAAATTGAACTGGGTGCCCGCTGAGACGGTGACCGATTCCAGATGGCCGCCAATGGTGCGGGTGAACAGCAGTAGGGTGCCGCTGGACAGCGTGGACTTGGTGTAGTCGGCCCATTTGCCGCGAAAGTACACCAGGTCGATGCTGGCACCCAGCACCGAGGCGTTGACATTTTCGCCGTCGGCTACGTACACCGTGTCGATGCCATTGCCGCCATTGACGGAGAGACTGATGCCGGGCTTGGTG
>CANCCF010000104.1 GCA_947374485.1 Comamonadaceae bacterium
TGCAGCAAACCGATGTGGACGACCTGCTGGCGTCCCTGGGTTTCTGACAACGGCGTCTCTTCAGGTCGGCTCAGCAAATGCCCCGCGCAGCGCGCGCGCAGCATCCGCATGGGCCTGGGCAGCCTCGGGCAGCACCCGGCCCATCTTGATGAACTCGTGCACCACCCCCTTGTAGATTTCCAGGTCCACGGCCACCCCGGCCATGCGCAGTCGGTCGGCATAGGCCACGCCCTCGTCCACCAGCGGATCGCACTCTGCCAGACCCAGCCAGGCCGGGGCCACACCGCCCAAATCGACTGGCTGGCCGCCCGGCCCCAGGCCGTCCAGGGGCGCAAAACGCCAGTCGGCACGATCTGCCTCACTGCGCAGGTACTGCCCGAAAAAGTAGCTGATATGCGGCGCCTCCAGCACAAAGCCCTTGGCAAAGCGCTGGTGCGAGTCGCTGTTCTGGTGGCCCATGGTGCCGGGGTAGAACAACAGTTGCAGGGCCAGCTTCAGGCCTGCATCGCGTGCCTGGATGGCACACACGGCGGCCAGGGTGCCACCGGCACTGTCGCCACCCACGGCCAGTCGGGATACATCCAGACCGTGGCCGCCCGCCTGCGTTGCCAGCCACTGCAAGACGTCCCAGGCATCGTTGTGCGCCACCGGAAACCGGTGCTCAGGTGCCAGCCGGTAGTCCACTGACAAGACAGCGCACTGGGCCAGGTGCGAGAGCCTGCGGCACAGCGCGTCATGCGTGGCAATGCCGCCAATGGTGAAGCCGCCACCGTGGTAGTACAGCAGCACCGGCAGGTGGCTGCCAGTGGGTGCGTACAGGCGCACCGGCAGGTCAACGCCATCGCGCGCGGGCACCGAAAAGCTCTCCACCCGGGCCAGGGCCTGCGGCGGCATATCCAGCACCTCGGCTCCGGCCGCATAGGCGGCGCGGGCCTGCTGCGGCGTCATGGCGTGCATGGGGATTTTTTGCGCCCGGTGCATGCGCTCCAGCACCTTGTGCATGGTGGGCGTGAGCAGGGCGAGCGGGTTGCGGTGGTGGTGGGGCATGGTTGCTGGTTATCCTACACGCCACTCCCGTCCACTTTCCTTTTGGCCATGTCACTCATCCACTACATCACCCAGGTCCAGTTTGACTTTGGCGCCCTTGGCCTGCTCAAGTCCGAGTGTCAGCGTGTGGGCATCAGTCGCCCGCTCATCGTCACCGATGCGGGCGTCAAGGCCGCAGGCCTTCTGCAAAAGGCGCTGGATGCACTGGCCGGGGTGCATTGCACGGTGTTTGATCAGACACCCTCCAACCCAACCGAAGCCGCCGTGCGCGCAGCCGTTGCGGCGTACCAGGCCGGGCGCTGCGACGGGCTGGTGGCAGTGGGCGGCGGCTCGTCCATTGACTGCGCCAAGGGCGTGGCCATCGCCGCCACCCACCCCGGGCCGCTGACGCACTACGCCACCATCGAGGGTGGCTCACCACGCATTACCGAACGGGTGGCACCTCTGATTGCGGTGCCCACGACCAGCGGCACCGGCAGCGAGGTGGCACGTGGCGCCATCCTCATCGTGGACGACCACCGCAAACTGGGTTTTCATTCGTGGCACCTGGTGCCCAAGGCCGCCATTTGCGACCCGGAGCTGACGCTGGGACTGCCGCCTTTGCTCACCGCAGCCACCGGCATGGACGCCATCGCCCATTGCATGGAGACCTTCATGGCCAGCGCCTTCAACCCACCGGCCGACGGTATTGCCCTGGACGGCCTGCAACGCGGTTGGGCGCATATTGCCCGCGCCACCCGCGACGGCTCTGACCGGGAGGCGCGCCTGAACCTGATGAGTGCTTCCATGCAGGGTGCCATGGCTTTCCAGAAGGGGCTGGGTTGCGTGCATTCGCTCAGCCATAGCCTGGGCGGCGTCAACCCGCGCCTGCACCACGGTACGCTGAACGCGGTTTTCCTGCCCGCGGTGATTGCCTTCAATGCCAGCGCCGAATCGGTGCGCACAGAAAACCGCCTGCAACGCATGGCCACCGCGATGGGGCTGGGCAGTGCCAGTGACCTGGGGCTGGCGATCCGCGACATGAACGCCCGCCTGGGCCTGCCCAACGGCTTGGCCGCCATGGGCGTCAATGAAGCGCAGTTTGAGGCGGTAATTGCAGGGGCCATGGCTGACCACTGCCACAAGACCAACCCGCGATTGGCGAGCGCTGAGGATTACCGCGAGATGTTGAACGCGTCCCTGTGAGGCGCTATGACAATCCCGCGCTGGGCCGCCCCGAGCGTGGGGCTCTACGTATGCGCTGCCCAGTCGAACGGGTCTTGCTGCAGCACCATGTCGATGTCCAGCCCCAGCACCACGCCCACCGAGCCCGGGAAGGTCACCGCCAGGGCGCGCTCGTTCATCCGGGCTTCCTTGCCGCGCGCCCGCCAGGCGGCGAGGTGGATCACGCCGGCCAGCGGCTCGTAGACATTGTTCTCAAAAGGTGCGTACTGGTGCTCCAGCGCGTCCACCATCGCCTGTGGAAACAGCCATTGGCGCGCAAAGCCCGCACTGACTGCGGCATAGGAGTAGCCAAGCAGGCTGCGTTCGGCTGCAGCCCGGCGCAGGTCCAGCGGGGAGAATTTTTCCGACAACTGCGCCATCTTCTGTGGCATGGCCAGGTGCATGGCGAGTTCGCCAAAAGCGTGGATCAGGCCGCAGGTAAAAGCCGCCTGCTGGTTCTGCCGCACCACTCCGGCCAGCGAGCGTGAGACGCGGGCCACGTTCAGACTGTAGTCCCAGAACTGCTGCAGATGGATGCCGTGCACCGCCCGCACCGAGGCGTTGTTGGCGGCCTCCTGCGCCATGGTGCGCACCAGTGCCAGGTTGAGCAAGGCCAGCGCTTCCGAGACGCTGTTGATCTTGCCACTGAGCTTGAAGTAGTCGGAGTTGGCCAGACGCAGCAGGCGTGTGGTGAGCGCGGGGTCGGAGCCGATGAGCTGGTTGACCTTTTTGAGATCCACCTCATGGCGATCAAGCTCGTTGAGCAGCAGGGCCACCACCTTGGGAATGCTGGGCAAATTGAACTGCCCGGCCAACAACTCGGTGAGATTCATCTAGACACGCCTTTGAACACCAAAAGTGACACCATTATCTTCGGTAAAACCGGGCTGCATAACCTGGCCCCGCACAGGGCAAGCCCGGCGGCAGCCTAGCGTTTGAGTTTGGCAAAGGCGCTGGCCATGGCCGAGTTCTGGCCAAAGCCCTCGTCACGGTGGCTGCCCTGCTGGCGCTCGCCGCGCGCCGGGCCCTGGTAGCGGTTGTCACCCGCCTTGTCAGACGCTGAGCGTGCCGGGGCGGCACCGATCTTCATGGTCAGCGCAATGCGCTTGCGCACCACGTCCACCTCCACCACCTGCACCTTGACAATGTCGCCGGTCTTCACCACCTCGCGCGCATCGTTGACAAACTTGTGGGCCAACTGGCTCACATGCACCAGGCCGTCCTGGTGTACACCCAGGTCAACAAAGGCGCCAAAGGCGGCCACGTTGCTCACGGTGCCCTCCAGCACCATGCCCTCCTTCAGGTCCTTGATGTCTTCCACGCCGTCGTTGAAGCGCGCCACCTTGAAGTCCGGGCGCGGGTCGCGGCCCGGCTTTTCCAGCTCGGTGAGGATGTCCTTGACCGTGATGACGCCAAACTGGGCGTTGGCAAACAGCGCCGGGGCCAGGGTCTTGAGCAGGTCGGCGCGGCCCATGAGCTCGGCCACCGGCTTGCCGGTCTTGGCCATGATCTGCTCCACCACCGGGTAGGTTTCAGGGTGCACGCCGGTCATGTCCAGCGGGTTGGTGCCGCCGCGTATGCGTAGGAAACCCGCACTCTGCTCAAAGGTCTTGGCACCCAGCCCGGTGACCTGCAGCAGGTCCTGGCGGCTTTTGAAGGCACCATGCGCTTCACGCCAGCGCACCACCGCCTTGGCCACCGTGCCCGACAGGCCCGAGACGCGCGAGAGCAGCGGCACGCTGGCCGTGTTCAGGTCCACGCCCACCGCGTTCACGCAGTCTTCCACCACCGTCTCCAGCGTCTTGGCCAGCGCGCTCTGGTTCACATCGTGCTGGTACTGGCCCACGCCGATGCTCTTGGGGTCGATCTTCACCAACTCGGCCAGCGGGTCCTGCAGGCGCCGGGCAATGCTGGCGGCGCCACGCAGGCTTACATCCACATCGGGCATTTCCTGCGAGGCGAATTCGCTGGCCGAATAGACCGAGGCGCCGGCCTCGGACACCACCACCTTGTCGATGGCTGGTGCACTTCCCCCGGCAGCGCTTGCGCTGCCGGTTCCCGCTTTGGCCAGCAGCTTGATCAAATCTGCGGCAAGTTTGTCGGTCTCGCGGCTGGCCGTGCCGTTGCCAATGGCAATCAGGTTCACACCGTGGCGCATGCACAGTGCGCCCAGGGTGTGCAGCGAGCCGTCCCAATCCCGGCGCGGCTCGTGCGGAAACACGGTGGCGGTTTCCACCAGCTTACCGGTCGCATCCACCACCGCCACCTTGACACCGGTGCGGATGCCGGGGTCCAGGCCCATCACCACGCGCGGGCCTGCGGGTGCGGCCAGCAGGAGGTCGCGCAGGTTGTCGGCAAAGACCTTGATGGCCACAGTCTCGGCGCCCTCGCGCAGACGGGCAAACAGGTCGCGCTCGGTAGACAGACTGAGTTTCACTTTCCAGGTCCAGGCCACGCATTTTCGAATCAGGTCGTCACCAGCCCGGCCCTGGTGGCTCCAGCCCAGCCTGAGGGCCAAGCGTCCTTCGGCCAGGGTGACCACGGGTGAGGGCCTGACCTTGGCTGCGCCGGCGGCTGCGGGCGCTATCACCGCCACCGGCGGCTCGGGCAGCACCAGCTTGGCGTCCAGCATGTCCAGCGCGCGGCCACGGAACACGGCTAGGGCCCGGTGCGAGGGCACACGGCCAATCGGCTCGTCGTAGGCAAAGTAGTCGCGGAACTTGGCCACGTCCGGGTTGGACTCGTCCTTGCCCGCCATCAGGGTGGACTGCAGCAGGCCCTCCTGCCACAGCCATTCGCGCAGGTCCTGCACCAGCAGCGGGTTTTCGGCCCAACGCTCGGACAGCAGGTCGCGCACGCCGTCCAGCACGGCTTGCACGGTGGTGAAGTCGTCGCCAGCCTCGGTTTTGTCGGGCAGCACAAAGGCCTGCGCTTCCTCGGCAGGCACCAGCGCCGGGTTGGCAAACAGGCGCTCGGCCAGGGGTTCGAGCCCGGCCTCGCGGGCAATCATGCCCTTGGTGCGGCGCTTGGGTTTGAAGGGCAGGTACAGGTCTTCGAGCTCTTGCTTGGTGGGGGTGGTTTCAATGGCGGCCAGCAGGGCCGGGGTCATCTTGCCCTGCTCTTCTATGCTTTTGAGCACCGCCAATTTACGGTCTCGCAATTCACGCAAATAGGACAGGCGGGCTTCGAGCTCACGCAGCTGGATATCGTCCAGGCCATCGGTGGCCTCCTTGCGGTAGCGGGCAATGAAGGGCACGGTGGCGCCACCATCGAGCAAGGCCACAGCGGTTTCCACCTGGTTGGGACGGACACGGATTTCTTGCGCGATCTGCGCGATGATTTTTTGCATGGGGAAAAGGTAGACGCGGGGAACGGAAAAACGGGCGGGGCGCGCAACACCCCTAGCCGAGGCAGCGAGTTTGCCACACGCAAAAAGTGCCAGGAATTGGGCATTTGCAGCACGCTCTTTGTCCATAATGGTGCGTCCAAATACAAGAAGGGGAATTCGACTTGGCTACACACCCTGCGTCATCGGAAGGTTTGTTGAGCAAACTGTCCATCAAATGGAAACTCAGCCTGTTGGCAGGTTTCGGGGTTCTGGTGCTGATCGCCATGACCTCCCTGTTACTGTGGTTGCAATACCAGAGCAGCTACGAGGCCCGCAAGGACGCGATTCGGCAAAGCGTGGAGGTGGTGACGTCGATTGTGGAGTCCACCTACAAGCAGGAGGCCTCTGGCGCCCTCAGCCGCGAGCAGGCGCAGGCACTGGCCATCAAGGCAGTGAACGACGCACGCTACGCCGGCCAGGAGTATTTCTGGATCAACGACATGAACGTGCGCCTGATCACCCACCCCTTCAAGCCCGAGCTCAATGGCAAAGATGTGAGCGGCGTCAAGGACCCGGATGGCAACGCGGTTTTCGTGCGTTTTGTGGACACCGTGAAAAAGAACGGCTCTGGCTACCTGAGCTACCTGTGGCCCAAGCCCGGCCAGGACAAGCCGGTGGAGAAAGTGTCTTTTGTGGAAGGCTTTGCGCCCTGGGGCTGGGTTATTGGTTCGGGCATGTACATGGACGATTTGCGCACGGCATTCCTGCTGGAGCTCAAGGAGGTGGGGGCCGCCATTGTGCTGGCGATGGCTTTGACGGCGGCCATGGCGTTCACCATCGGGCGCAGCATCTTGCGCCCCCTGGGGCGGGCCGTGTCGGTTGCGCAGGCCGTGGCGCAAGGTGCGCTGGACAACGATGTGGCCACCGCCGCGACGGATGAAACCGGGCAGCTCCTGCGCAGCATGGGCGCGATGCAAACCACGCTGGTGGCCTTCAAAGCCGCACAAACCGAGATGGCCAGGCGCCACAACAGCTTGGGTGAAACCAGCTACCGCATGCCTGACCGGGAATTCAAGGGCGCATTTGGCACCATGGCTGCCGACTTCAACGCCATGGTGGGTGCGCAGGCTGCCCTGAACGCACGCCTAGTGGAGCTGATCGGGCAGTATGTGAAGGGTGAATTTGACGGGCGCATGGAAGCCCTGCCCGGCGAGAAGAAAAAAATCACCGACGCGGCAGAAGCCGCACGCGAGCAACTGGTGGCCTCCGACCGGGCCGCACGCTACAACGCCCGCGTCAAGGCGGCGCTGGACAACGTCAGCCTGCCGGTGCGCATTGCGGCCGATGACGGCACCATCATCTACATGAACAGCGCCCTGCAAAGCACCTTGCGCCGCGACCGCGAAGCATTTGCGCGGCACATCCCCGGCTTTGATGCGGACAAGGTACTCAACGGCAGCATTGGCATCTTCTATGCCGACCCGCAGGCCGCACTCGCGCGCCTGCGCAACCTCAACGGCACTACACAGTCGCGCCTGCAGCTCGGTGGGCGCATGTACGACCTGACCACCACATCGGTTACCACCGACACGGGCGAGCGCCTGGGCACCATTGGCCAGTGGATGGATGTGACCGAACAGCTGGCCGCTGAAAAAGAAGTCGACGCCTTGGTGCAGGCCGCAGGCCAGGGCGACTTCAGCCAGCGCCTCTCGGCCCAGGGCAAGACCGGTTTCTTTGCCAACCTGGCCAGCGGCATGAACACCTTGATGGACACCAGCGAGCAGGGCCTGAGCGATGTGGCCCAGCTTTTAAGTGCCTTTGCCGAGGGCGATTTGACGCACCGCATCGAGCGCGACTACGCCGGGCTCTTTGGTCAGGTGAAAGACAGCGCCAACTCCACCGCCGAGAACCTGACCCGCGTGCTGGGCGAGGTGCATGCGGCAGCCGATGCCCTCACCGGTGCGGCCAACCAGGTCAGCGCCACTGCGCAGTCGCTGTCACAGGCCGCCAGTGAACAGGCAGCCAGCGTAGAAGAAACCAGTGCCACCATGGACAGCATGTCGGCCTCCATCAACCAGAACAGCGACAACGCCAAAGTGACCGATGGCATGGCCACCAAGACCAGCCGTGAGGCGGTGGATGGCGGGCGCGCGGTGAACGACACGGTGGCCGCGATGAAGCAGATTGCCTCCAAGATCGGCATTGTTGATGACATCGCCTACCAGACCAACCTGCTGGCCCTGAATGCCGCCATCGAAGCCGCCCGCGCGGGTGAACACGGCAAGGGCTTTGCCGTGGTGGCGGCCGAGGTGCGCAAGCTCGCCGAGCGTAGCCAGGAGGCCGCCCGCGAGATTGGCGAGCTGGCAGGCAACAGCGTCTCCACGGCTGAGCGCGCGGGCAAACTGCTCGATGAAATCGTGCCCAGCATCCAGAAAACCAGCGAGCTGGTGCAGGAAATTGCCGCGGCCAGTTCCGAGCAAAGCGAGTCGGTGGTGCAGATTGGCGGCGCCATGACCCAGCTGACCCGGGCCACACAGCAAAACGCCTCGGCCTCCGAAGAGCTGGCTGCCACCAGTGAAGAGCTCTCGGCCCAGGCCGAGCAGCTACAGCAAAGCATTGCCTTCTTCAAGACGGGTGAGCAAGCCGTTCCGGTGCCAACGCGCCAGGCCCTGGGCCCGGAACGCAGACCGGCCACACCGCGCCTGGCGGGGCTGGCCACAAGCGCCCACACCCGCGCCACGCCAAGCAACTTCAGGCCTTACTAGACCGGCCCTTGGGCGTCTTGCCGGCGCGGCCCGCCTTGACTTCGCGCCGGGCGGCCTTGCTGGTCTTCGCGGCTTTCTCCCCGGCATCCCGGGTGACGGACGCAGGCTGCAAGGCCGCTTCAAGCCGCTCGCACAGCGTGCGCAGAATCTTGATGCGGGCAAACTGCTTGTCATTGGCCTCCACCAGCGTCCAGGGCACCTCGCCCGAGCTGGTGCGCTCGACCATGTCGCAGACGGCGGCCTGGTAGGTGTTCCACTTTTCGCGGTTGCGCCAGTCTTCGTCGGTGATCTTGAAGCGCTTGAAGGCAATCTGCTCGCGCTCCTTGAAGCGTCTGAGCTGCTCTTCCTGGCTGATTTGCAGCCAGAACTTGACGACGATGGCGCCCGCCTCCACCAGCTCATGCTCGAAGTCGTTGATCTCGCCATAGGCACGCTGCCATTCGGCTGGCGCACAAAAGCCTTCCACACGCTCAACCAGCACGCGGCCATACCAGGTGCGGTCAAAAATGGCCAGGTGGTTGTGGCGCGGCACATGGCGCCAGAAGCGCCACAAATACGGTTGCGCCCTTTCCTCTTCGGTGGGTGCTGCCACCGGAATGACCTGGAACTGGCGCGCGTCCAGCGCCGCGGCGATGCGCCGTATGGCGCCACCCTTGCCGGCCGCGTCCGCCCCTTCAAAGGCCAGCACCAGTGAGCGCGTCTTGAAGCGCGGGTCGCGCGCCAGTTCAGCCAAGCGGCCCTGCAGGCGGCCCAATTCGTTTTTGTATTCGCGCTCACCCAGGGTCAAGTCCAGGTCCAATGCAGAGAGCACGTTGCGGCCATCCATGTCGAGCCGTGCCAGCGGCTCCAGGCCAGGCGCTGCGGGCGTTGCATCGGCCAGCTTCTGCGTCAGGGCCGCACGCAAGACCCGGCCTACCGTCAGAGACCGGTAGCATTCATCCACCCCCTCCACCACCACCCAGGGGGCGGCTGCGGTATGGGTCATGCGCAGCAAATGGCTCGACACCTCCTGCAGCTTGTCATAGGTTTTGAGCCGCTCCCAGCTGCCCGGTGTGACGCGCCAGGCGGTACGTGGGTCACTCTCCAGCTCCTTGAAACGCTGGCGCTGCGCATCCTTGCTCAGGTGAATCCAGAACTTCAATACCAGCGCACCCTCGTTGACCAGCATGGCTTCAAAGCGGTTGATCTGCGCTGCCCGCGCATCGAGCTCGCGCCCCGACAACGCACCGGTGATGCGCATGCGGATGGGGTCGGAATACCAGGAGCCCGCAAAGATGCCAATGCGCCCCTTGGGCGGCAGGCTGCGCCAATAGCGCCACATGGCCGGGCGCTCCAGCTCTTCGCTGCTGGGCGCCTCGAAGGCCAGGGTGCTGAGGTAGCGCGGGTCCATCCATTCGTAGAGCACGTTGGTGGTCTCGCGCTTGCCCGCGCCGTCTTCGCCGCTGATGAGCAACAAGACCGGCCGCTTCTGGTCGGTAAACAACTGCACCTGTGCGGCCAGCAGCGCTTCACGCAGCGCGGGCACCTCTTTCTTGTACTGGGCTTTGCTGACCTTGTGGCCAAGTTGGGCAGATTCGAACATGCGGCATTCCTGAAATGGGTCGCGTCATTGTGCGCCCCCGCTTCGCTTTAACGCCGCCGCTCGACCTTGGCATCCTCGTAGAACCGCGTCTTGGCCGCGAACATGGCTTTGTCGGCTTCATTGCTCAAGGCGTCCACATGGGTGGCCGTGGAGGCCGTTGCCATGCCAATGGCCAGGCTGAGCTTGCGGCCGGAGTAGAACTGGTTGTTGACTTCGAGCAGTGACTCGATGCGGTCCTTGAAACTCTGGGCCACGCGTTCATCACAACCCGGCAGCAGGGCCACAAACTCGTCACCCCCCACGCGCGACACACAGAAGTTGGTGCCCTCGGCAGCACTACTGAGCACCTCGCCCACACGGCGCAACAGGCTGTCGCCCGCCGCATGGCCTTCCAGATCGTTGACCGCCTTCAGGCCATTGAGGTCCATCGCCAGAATGCTCAGTGGCCAGGGGCCCTTGCGCGCAATGCGGTTGAGCTCCTCCGAGTAAAAGGCACGGTTGTGCAGCTTGGTGAGGGAGTCATGTTTGCCCAGGTACTCCAGGTAGGCTTCGGCCTTCTTGCGCGCCGTGATGTCCACCAGGGACACCAGCACCAGGTCCCAGTTGGCCTCATGGCCCTCCATCACGGAAAACTGCATGTGGATGTGCAGGGGTGCACCTGCGAGCGTATGGTTCACCACCTCGCGCATCTGGTTGGTGTTGCCATTCCACAGGTCCAGCAACTGGTCGGTGAACGACTCGTGCATCTCGTCGCGAAACACCTCGTCCAGCCGGTTGAGCAGCTCCGCCTTGGACTGCGCGGCAAACATCAGCAGGGTTTGCTGGTTCACGTCCAGCACCTTGATCTTTTGGGCGCAGCGGCTCACAAAATCAGGATGGACACTGAGAAAGACACGGAAATCCTGGATGCCCTGGTCCCGGGCTTCGTCCAGCAAGGCTTTCACGCCGCTGAAGTCTTCCACCCACAAAGATACCGGCGAACATTCAAACAGGCTACGGGCGTACTGCTCGCTGCGCACCAGCTCGGCCTGCGCTTTGACCTGTTCCGTCACATCCTCCAGAGAGACCATGACACGGTCCCAGCCCGTGGCGTGTGCCTGCAGCACCTGCACGTGGATTTGGATGTCCATGCGCCGGCCGTCCAGCGCGTAGTTCACCGTCTGGTTGCCAAAGCTCAGCGTGCCGGACCACAGGTGCAGCATTTCGGTGAGCATTTGCTCAAAGGTGTCGTCCCGGAAGACTTCGTGCAAGCGGCTCACCAGGTCCTGCTGGTCGCGTGCGGCAAAGACCTTGAGCGTCTGCTGGTTGACCTGCAAAACCTTCAAACAGGCCGCGCACTGGCCCATGCGCTCCGGCGCGGCCCTGAGATGGGTCTCCAGATCGACCACCCCCTGGTCCCGCCAACTATCAAACAATGTCTTGAGCGCGCTGTAGTCCTCCAGCCATAGCGAAATGGGGGCTGAATGGAACAAGCCTTCGAAATCGGCAGAGCGGGTGTCTGCGCTTGCGGTAGGTGTCTGCTTCATTTTTGTTTGGTCCCTGTTGCCCGGTCAGGCGGTTTTGGTGTTCCAGCCCACCCACTCATTGGCCACCAGCGCGCCGATTACCAGGCCGCCACCCAGCAGCACGGGCAGGCCGGGCTCTTCGCCCGCGCCCAGCCAGGCCAACAGAATGCCGAAGATGACTTCGAGCAATTGCAACAACGAAATTTCGGGCGCCTGCAGCACGCGGGCGCAGACCATGCACAGTATTCCGGGAATGGCCACCTGAAACAGGCCCAGCAATCCCAGCAGGGTGACATCGTGCACGCTGGCCTGAAACGGATAGGCCAGGGCACAGGTAGCCAGTGTGGAAAGCACCGCACCGATCAATACGGCAGGCACCAGATCGAGGTCGTGACCCTGGTCGTGTGCATGCTGGCTGATGGTCCAGTTGATGGCTGCGGCAAACGGAATGGTCAACGCCACCAGACCGCCTACGAGGGAAGCCGAGCCCATTTGCGACGAGAACATATAGGCCATTCCCGCACCGGCCACCACGATCGCACCCCAGGTGCGCAAGGGCACCTTGTAGCCAATGGCTACACGTGCCACCAGGGCCGTGAGCAGCGGACCCAGCGACAAGGTGACCAGCACATGGCCCACCGTGGTCAGCGTGAAGGCCACCATATAGGCGGTGAACATGGTGGCCCAGCAGATGCCGGACACCCAGAGCGCCACACCGGCGTGGCGGATCTTGTAGAACACAGCCCTCCCTTGCAGCAGGGGCAAGAGCACAAGCAGGCTGATGGACGCAAAGAGCGCACGCCAGAAGGTGACTTCAAAGGTGCGTGCGTATTCCAGATGGCGGGTGACCACGCCTGCGGTAGACCACAGGAGGGCCACCAACACCATCAGCCAGACGGCGTGGTGGTGGCGCAGCTTCAAGGCAAGCCCTGAAGGCGCTTAACGGCCAGCGCGCTTGCGTTCGCTCTCGGTCAGGTGGCGCTTGCGCAGGCGGATCGACTTCGGCGTGATTTCGACCAGTTCGTCGTCCTCGATGAATTCCACACCGTACTCCAGCGTGCAATCGATGGGCGGCGTGATCTTGATCGCGTCTTCCTTGCCAGACACGCGGAAGTTGGTCAGCTGCTTGGTACGCGTTGCGTTGACCACCAGATCGTTGTCACGGCTGTGGATGCCCACAATCATGCCTTCGTACACGGGGTCGTTGGGGCGCACAAACATGCGGCCGCGGTCATCGAGCTTGCCCAGGGCGTAGGTGAAAATTTCACCGGCGTCCATGGAGATCAGCACACCGTTCTTGCGGCCACCGATGTCACCCTTGTGCGGCTCGTAGCTGTCAAAGATGTTGGAGATCAGGCCAGAACCGCGGGTCAAGTTCAGGAATTCGTTGGAGAAGCCAATCAGACCACGCGCAGGAATGCGGTACTCCAGGCGCACACGGCCACGGCCGTCCGGCTCCATGTTCACCAGCTCGCCCTTGCGTTCGCCCAAGGCTTGCATCACGCCACCCTGGTGCTGCTCTTCCACGTCGGCGGTCACCAGTTCGATAGGCTCGTGCTTCTCGCCATTGATTTCGCGGAACATCACGCGGGGCTTGGAGACCGCCATTTCATAGCCTTCACGGCGCATGTTTTCCAAGAGAATGGTCAAGTGC
>CANCCF010000105.1 GCA_947374485.1 Comamonadaceae bacterium
CGCCACCGTTACTTGCTATTGTTCACAACGCTGTTTGAACATCTGGCTCAGATTAGGGCAGGGGAGGCCCAACAGACTCCCCTGACCACTGAGAATCCTGCTCGCGCGCTATTGCTGGAGCGTGAAGCTCCGTCTCGCGACGACCCGGATTACCTCAATGAGACCGAGATAAGGCGTTTTATCGATGCACTACCGACTGGTAGCGATTGGAAGACGGTGCGTGACCGCGCCATGGCGCTTTTGCTACTCAGTGCTGGCCTGAGGTCCAGTGAACTTTTAGCGCTGAAAATCAAAGATTTGGAGTCTAAGTCCGGGGAACTACTCGGAGTCTGGGTGCCGGCACATAAGCCGCGACCGGCCCGGCATGTCCCTATCCAAGCTTGGGCGCGCTCATATATCGAAGCCTGGATGCTGGAACGGGAGGCACTGTCAAGCGGAGTTGCTCCTTCGTTGCGGGTGAAGGAGCAACGACTCGCTGGCCCATTGCTTTTTCCGTCCACCCTCGCTGGAGGACAGTTCAAGCCAGTAAAGTTGTTTCGCTTGGTCAAGACAGCGCTAGACAAAGCGAAGATTGTCAAACGTTACGAAGGGCCCGCTTTACTACGTAATAGCTGCGGGGCAATTTGGCTTCAAAAACATGAGCCCCTCCAAGTGAGTTTGTGGCTCGGTCATGCAACCGTGCGCACCACCGAATTGCTGCTGCCCTCAGACCGCAGAACATCGCAGCCAAGGGCCAAACCATCCCTAAGATAGTGTGAGTAATCTTAGGCCTATTCGTGTAACAGGCAAGCGGGGAGGGCGCCGGAACCTGTTAAAAAGCGGTGAAAACGCAAGGAAATGGGCCAAGTGTTAATGTGGACCGACGCATTACTGGTCGAAACAATTGGGTCACCGTGGCTTCTTGGGATTGCGGCGTAGATTTAACATGGCTGCAGTCTGCTGATTGCTTGTCAGCCGACCGTGAAGGAGTCATCCATGTGCCGCAGCATTAAGACGATTTAAACTTGGAGCCCCCGGCCTCTAAACTGGAAATCCGGGACGCATCACTTCAATTTGTGCGCAAGCTCAGCGGCTTCAATGTCCCACCCAAGGCCAATGAAGCGATCTTTGAACGTGCGGTGGAGGCGGTAGCTGCAAGCGCCAGGATACTGATGCAGGTATTGGTCACCAATAGCGAACCACGCAACGGCGAAGTCGAGGCAGCCAAGGCACGAGCAACTTCAATGATCAAATTTGGCAAATAGACGCATTAGCCAGTCTGCGTCCACTAGGTACAAAATTTCGGACGCCCGTCGCCGGTCGTAGTCTGAATTCGGCATCGCGCCCAAAGCGGTCGGTCATCTAAAAGCGGAGCGGTCACGCAAATGCATTGATGCGAAGGGTCAGCAAACGCTTTATAACCGAATTCAAATGCCGATCTAAAGTCACAGTGTTGGCGCCGGTTGAATTCTGACCCACCGGGGGTGCAGCGTAAAACTTGGACTGATTTATGCCGTAAATCCGAGACTCTCTCGGTATTCGCGGGGACTGAGTGAGTCAAGTGAGATCTTGATGCGCTTTTCGTTATACCAGCGGATGTAGGAATCAACCACCTGGATGAATTGCTCGATGGTTGTTGCCTGCCAGTCCCGAGGGTAGAACAACTCCGTCTTCAGCCGACCAAAGAAGCCCTCGCATGCAGCATTGTCGGGCGAGCATCCTTTGCGCGACATCGAACGAATCAACTTTGCGTTATGCATTCTCGAGAGCCACCCAGGCCAGCGATAGTGGGCGCCACGATCGGAGTGCACGACAGGCCGGTCTCCGCCATTGGCTACTGTCTCGATTGCGGCATCCAGCATCGTGTTCACCAGATCGGCATCTGGACGCGTGCCGATGGACCAGCTGATAACCAGGCCGTCGAAGCAATCGATCATGGGCGATAGATACACCTTCCCAGCCGGGATATGGAACTCCGTGATGTCAGTAAGCCATTTCTCATTCGGGTTGGCAGCTTGGAAGTCCCGGTTGATGAGGTTCTCAGGCGCCGGGCTGATTTCGCCCAGATAGGACCCATACCGACGTTTTCTGTTGGCTGCGACGACCAAACATTCCTGCTTCATCAAACGTAGTACGACCTTCTCCGAGATGAACACCTGGCGCCTGCCAAGCGCTGCCCGCATGCGCCGATAGCCGTAGCAACGGTGGTTGCACTCGAAGACTTCGGTGATGGCAAGACGCGCATCAGCGTACTTGTCTGCGATCCGGAGTTGGGCCCGATGATAGAAGTAGGAACTACGGGCGAGGTCAAGTTCGACAAGAAGTTCCGACAGCGCATAGGATTGCTTCAGGGCGTCAACCAGCAGCGTCTTCTCCCGGTTGCTCAGGAGGATTTGCAGATCGACGCCCAGGCCTTTTTTTAACAGTTCATTGGCCTTCTTCAATAGGTCGTGCTCAAGCTGCAATCGCCGGATATTCCTCTGAAGCGATTCGACTTGCTGCTGCAGTTCCTCCGGTTCAGGAACTGGATTTGAATCGTTCTGGCGTTTCATGGATGGGGGTGCTTCACGACCGAGTAATTGATTCTTCCACTTGTACAGTGTCGGCCGACTCACCGCCAGCTTTTGAGCGATTGCTTGTGCACTTATCTGCCTGGTGCACAGTTCAAGGACTGCCGCATTCTTGCGTTCCGGGGAATGCTGTATGTTCGCCGCTCTTCCGACAAGCTGGCTGCGTACTTCAGGGTGCAGTTCTGCAATCCATGCTGTGAGCGTTTCACGGCACGGGTATCCCAATGCCTTCACCGTTAAAGCAATACAGCGATCGTGGCCGAGGTAATGTTGAACCGCCGCCTGCCTCTGATCTTCAGAATACTTCTGCTTTGAGCGCCCATAGCCCACCTGCAAATCGCGACACTGCTCGTATTCCCGATACCAGGCCTTGAGTGCATTCTTTGTTGGGTAGCCCAATTGCCGAATGGTCGGACCAGTGCGGTTCCCGAGCTTGATATAAAGCTTGACTGCTCGAATCCGAGCTTCGTATGAGTACATGAACTACCTCCAAGTAGTCCAAGTTATTGTCCGCACCCCCGACGCAGCCCCGTTTACTTTGATGCCGAAACTTACGTGCGCCAATTTGTAAAACTTAAAAGTTGTGTACATTCCTACCTTGGTACCACTGTGTGAAAACCATTCAAGAAGCACTTTGCGCAGTTCGAGGATCATCGCGGATTCGGTCACATCTTGCATCCAGGCTTCTTCAGGCTTTGGCGCTTATTGCGAAAGAACCGATCGGGGTGCCTCACCGTGATAGGCAGGGACAGAAGGTGCCTTGTGAGGCTGCCGCAGCACGTCGCGAAGGGTTCAGGGTATGCGCAAGCAGGCGTGACGGACCACGCCGCGAATCAGCTTCTCAATCGTCTGTTCGGCAAGGCCACTGCGGCCCCGGGGCATCGCCAGTGTACTGGCCAGGTGTGCTGTTGAAAGTCGCCTTGAAGATGCGGTTGAAATAGGACAGGTCGTTGAAGCCCACGCTGTAGGCAATCGTGGAGATCATTGTCTTTCCGCTTGTGGCGTTCAGCTGCTTCAGTGCCTGGCAGGCGCTGGCCAGGCGTCTTTGCATCAGGTATTCCGTTGGTGTGGTGCACAGGGTCGAGAAGGCGCGCTGCAGTTGCCGGCTGGACACCTTGAGTTCGAAGGCCATACGGGGAATCGTCAGCTCGCCATCGGTGTGGTTGGAATCAATATAGGCCACAGCCCGCTCCAAGAGGTGAGCGTAACCCACGTCGGCTTCGATGCTGCGGGCCGGAGTGCCGTTGGCAAACAGCAAAGAGCCGAGCAGACCGTACAAGGCTTCTCCTAGGTAACGGGACTGCGTAGGGTTTGGCTGGGTTTGAAAGGACTTGGCAAGCACGGCAAAGATTGCCAGTGTGGTGTGGTCGGTTCGCGGCAGATACAAACCGCCGCGCAGAGCCTCGCCGAACCTGCTCCGCAGTTCTGCGCGTGGCAGGTGGACAGAAAGCTGTCGGCTGTATTTGCCGAAGAAGGTGAACTCCGAAGGTTCGGCACTATCGATCAGCACCATGTCGCCCGGGCGCAGCATGCTAACCGAATCCCGCTGACTCATTAGAGCACGGCCTTCTTCCTGCACGATGAGAAAACAATGCTCAGCGCTGTCGCGCGTGATGTCGCTGCGATCGCGCCGGATCCCTTGGACGTCCTTGGCCACATGCGCAAAAACGAATCCGGCACGAGCCTCCGGGGTTACACCGCCGCGCATCACTGACCGGTTGGCGCCCGGCATCACCTGGTAGGCGCCGCAGACGCTACTGAGTTCAGAGCAAAACTGGTCAACCGGACGGGTGGCTGCGGCGAATGTTGTGAGCATGGGCAGATGGTGTGACGCGTTGAGGGAAAACGCTATTCGGGTTAACCCCTGACTTCAGCCCCCATGTCGTTGTAGTCCAAAGGTCGTGTCGCAGGTGTCCAGATGGTGGAAGTGTGGCAAACCTACCATAGGTGTGCCCGTATCAACCACACAAACCAACCTCAATACAAATGTCCGACTCTCCCATGACAATCAATGGCCGACCGGTGATTGCGGCCGATCACTTTGATGTAAAGAACCCCGCCACCGGAGACACTGTGGGCCGTGCGCCCAACAGCTCCAAAGACCATCTGGACAGGGCTGTGGAGGCAGCCCATGCCGCGTTCGCCAACTGGTCGAAGACCAGCGATGCAGTTCGAATCCAGGCCTGCCAGGATATTGCCGATAAGATTGGCAAACACGCCGAAGAGCTGGCACAGTTGCTGACACGCGAGCAAGGCAAGCCGCTTAACGGTCTGGGGTCTCGCTTCGAGATAGGCGGAGCGCAAGCTTGGGCCGCTCACACTGCCAGCCTATCACTGCCAGTTAAAGTGCTGCAGGACAACGAACAGGGCCGGGTGGAACTGCACCGTAAGCCCATGGGTGTGGTGGGCTCGATTACGCCCTGGAACTGGCCAGTTATGATTGCTGTGTGGCACATCCTGCCGGCGGTACGCAGCGGCAACACGGTGGTTATCAAGCCTTCACCCTACACGCCGCTGTCCACATTGCGGCTGGTGGAACTGATGAACCAAGTCCTGCCGCCTGGGGTGGTGAATTCCGTCTGTTCCGACGACAAGACGTGCAACATCGGTGCAGCGATGTCCTCCCACCCGGGTATTCGCAAGATTGTCTTCACTGGCTCAATCAACACCGGCAAGGCGGTCATGGCCAGCGCCGCGGAGACAGTCAAGCGACTCACGCTGGAACTGGGCGGAAACGACGCGGGCATTGTGCTACCCGACGTCGACCCGAAGGCGATCGCCGAAGGACTGTTTTGGGGCGCCTTCATCAACAACGGCCAAACCTGTGCTGCGATGAAGCGTCTGTATGTGCACGAGAGCGTCTACGACGAGGTTTGCGTCGCACTGACTGACTATGCCAAAGCTATTCCCGTGGGTCATGGCAGCGACGAAGCATCCGTCCTAGGCCCCATCAACAACCGGATGCAGTTCGACAAAGTTAAGCGTCTGGTAGACGCCGCTAAGCAGAAGGGTCGGGTGTTGCTAGGCGGTGAACCAGGCGAAGGGCTGTTTTTCCCTCCCACTCTCATCGCCGACCTCTCGCACCACGACACACTGGTGACAGAAGAGCAGTTCGGCCCTGCCCTACCCATCATCAAATACCGCGACGTGGAAGATGCCATCCGGCAGGCCAACGACAGCCCCAACGGTCTGGGCGGATCGGTTTGGTCGCGGGATGTCGAAAAGGCCAAACAGGTGGCTAGCCGGATGGAATGCGGGTCGGTGTGGATCAACAAGCATGGGGCCATCCAGCCGAACGCGCCGTTTGGCGGTGTCAAGTCCTCTGGGTGTGGAGTGGAGTTCGGCGAGGAAGGCTTGGCTGAGTACACCGACATCCAGGTGGTGTTTAGCTGAAGGGAAAGGGTCGAACCACGTTCGCTGGAGGGCTTCGGGTTCGCACTCCATGGGGGTCGACCAACGTCCTGCGGCACCGGCCAATCAGTTGACAGTCCATTTCGACGCTGCTGCCCACCAGTTTCAATTGCTAACAAGGAACCTAAACAATGAGCACTAAAACCTTTGCCTCTGCTGCTGACCTGGAAGAAAAAAAGGTCACGTTTGAGCAGATCTCTAAGCACGCCTGGGCTTACACCGCCGAGGGGGACCCGAACACGGGCATCATCATTGGCGAAGATGCTGTGCTGGTGGCCGACACTCAAGCGACGCCTGCCATGGCTGCCGACGTGGTGCGCCGCATCCGCGAGGTCACCGACAAGCCGATCAAGTACGTGGTGCTGACCCATTACCACGCAGTTCGCGTGCTGGGGGCTAGCGGCTACCAGCCGCAGCAGATCCTGGCCAGCCAGGACACCTACGACCTCATCTTGGAGCGCGGAGAGCAGGACAAGGCAAGCGAGATTGGGCGTTTTCCGCGGCTGTTCCGCAACCTGGAGACGGTGCCCGATGGACTGACTTGGCCGACCATGACCTTCAGTGGCAAGTTGACCCTGTGGCTGGGCGAGTTGGAGGTGCAGTTGCTACAACTGGGGCGTGGACATACCAAGGGTGACACCGTGGTGTGGCTACCGCAGGAGCGCACCCTGCTGTCGGGTGACTTGGTCGAATTCGACGCCACGCCCTACGCGGGCGACGCCTACTTCCAGGACTGGCCGCAGACCTTGAAGAACATCGGCGCACTCAAACCTATGGCGCTGGTGCCCGGCCGTGGCCCTGCGCTTCGCGGTGAGGCCCAGGTGCAACAAGGCCTGGACGTCACGAAAGCCTTCGTTAGCGACGTGTGGGCAAGCGTCAAGGCTGGCGCGGACGCTGGCCGCGACCTGCGCACGGTCTACGAAGAAACCTTTGCCAAGCTCAAGCCCAAGTACGGCGATTGGGTGATCTTCAACCACTGCATGCCGTTTGACGTGACACGCGCCTATGACGAGGCGACGCAATTCCCCGACCCACGCATCTGGACTGCCGAGCGCGACCGCCAGATGTGGGAAGCCTTGGAAGGATGATGACCGTCAGCATCCCCGTATCCCACGACCACCGTACACATCCATGACTACCATAGACCCCTCCAACATCCCGTTTCGCGGCCCCGGCGATGCAGTGCAGGCAATTGAGTTTCCGTACCGACGCTCCCCAGACCAGGACGCGACGCCAACTGTGCGTCATGCCATTGTTGTGGTGGGCGCCGGTCCGGTGGGCCTGACGCTGGCTATCGACCTGGCCCAACGCGGGCAGCGCGTCTTGGTGTTGGACAACGATTACAAACTCTCCTTCGGATCGCGCGCGCTGTGTTTTGCCAAGCGCACGCTGGAAATCTGGGACCGGTTGGCCGTGGGTGATCCGATGGTCGAAAAGGGCGTGTCCTGGAACCTTGGTAAGGTGTTCTCCAAGGACCAGCAGGTATACGAGTTCAACCTTCTGCCCGAAGAGGCGCACGAGCGCCCGGCCTTCATCAATCTGCAGCAGTACTACTGCGAGTCCTACCTTGTAGAGCGATGCCTGCAGTTGCCCAACATCGAAATTCGCTGGGGCAACAATGTTGTCGGCATCCAGCAGAGGGACGACGGTGCTTTGCTGACCGTGGAGACGCCCGAGGGCGAGTACTCGTTGGATGCTGGCTGGGTGATCGCCTGTGACGGCGCTCGCTCGCCCCTGCGTGGCTTTCTGGGGCTGGAAAGCAAGGGCCGCATCTTCCGCGATCGCTTCCTGATTGCCGACATCAAGATGGAGGCGGACTTCCCGACCGAGAGATGGTTTTGGTTCGATCCGCCGTTCCATCCCAACCAGAGCGTGCTGCTGCACCGCGAACCCGACAACGTCTGGCGGATCGACTTTCAGCTCGGATGGGAGGCTGACCCGGAGGAGGAGAAGAAGCCGGAGAACATCATTCCCCGCGTCAAGGCTCTGCTGGATAAGGACGTGAACTTCACCCTGGAGTGGGCCAGCGTCTACACCTTCGCCTGCCTGCGCATGGACCGGTTCATCCACGGCCGTGTGATTTTTGCAGGCGACGCCGCCCATGGCGTATCACCCTTCGGGGCCCGCGGAGCTAACAGCGGCGTTCAAGACGCCGACAACCTCGCCTGGAAGCTGGACTGGCTGCTTAAAGGCTGGGCAGGACAGGAACTTTTGCAGAGCTACGGCACTGAGCGCGAATACGCCGCTGACGAAAACATCCTCAACTCCACCCGCGCCACTGACTTCATCACACCCAAGAGCGAGATAAGTCGCATGTTCCGGGACGCTACCCTCGATCTCGCTCGTGAGCACGAATTTGCGCGCCGTATTGTCAACAGCGGCCGCCTGTCAGTCCCCGCCACGCTGTTCGACTCCGCGCTCAGCACCGCCGATAAGGACGCCTTTGCCGGCAAGATGGTGCCCGGAGCCCCATTGACCGACGCACCCGTTCGGCGCGCCGACGGTCGCTCTAGCTGGCTGCTGCGCGAAACCGCAGGCGACTTTACGTTGCTGGTGTTCGGACCGGCCCCGTTCTGGATGCAGGGATTGCCCCACGTCACCACAGTGTCTGTGGGCCAGGATCTGTTGGACGTTCAGGGCCTGGTGCAGCAGCGCCTCGACGCCACGCCCGGTACGGCCTACCTTATCCGCCCCGACCAGCACGTGGCAGCACGCTGGCGCCAGCCAACCGAGGTCGCCGTGCGCATGGCACTGGCCACGGCCACGGCCAATCTCCACACACCCGTGGTCGCCTGAGCCGCCGGGAGAAACTCATGCTCAACACACAAGCCAATTCCCTTGCCTACGATGACATGTACGAGGCGCTCGTCGCCTCGCACCAGGGTCTGAGTACCGAGCAAAGTCACGCGCTCAACGCACGACTGGTGCTGCTCTTGGCCAATCATATAAGTGATCTGCGAGTGCTCCAGGAAGCCTTCCAGTTGGCGCGATACAGCGCCGCGCCCAAGGCCGGCGCGCCGGCCATTAGCAGCCTCGTCGACAAGCAACCCATCACCCCCGTGGCACCGAGCCACGCCAAGCCCTAAAGGAGAGTCCCCATGGCATTAATCGAAAGAATTCACCACGTGGCCTACCGCTGCAAGGATGCTAAGGAAACCGTCGAGTGGTACACCAAACACTTGGACATGAAATTCGTGCTCGCCATTGCCGAGAACGAAGTGCCGTCCAGCAAGGCTTGGGACCCCTACATGCACATATTTTTAGATGCCGGCAACGGCAATGTGTTGGCCTTCTTCGAGCTGCCCGAACAGCAGGCCATGGGCCGTGACGAGAACACTCCCACATGGGTTCAGCACTTGGCCCTGAAGGTTGACTCCCTTGACACCTTGTTGGCTGCTAGGGAGAAGCTTATTGCTGGTGGTGTCGAGGTGCTCGGCCCCACCGACCACACGATTTTCAAGAGCATCTATTTCTTCGACCCCAACGGCCATCGCCTGGAACTGGCGGTTGACATCGGTACCACCGAAATGTACCAAAAGCTCGACGAGCTGAAGTGGGACATGCTGGAAGAGTGGAGCCGCACTAAGAAGGCGCCACAGCACGCCGCCTGGTTACATGACGGCAGCATGGCTCGCTGAGGATGAACGAATGTCGACACTGAACGAAACCCACGACCCATTTCTAAGGAGCTGGGTCGAGTCGGCCAATAGGGAAGACACCGACTTTCCGATCCAGAACCTGCCCTTTGCGGTGTTCCGCCGCCAGGACTCGGCCGAGGCCTGGCGGGGCGGTGTGGCCATCGGCGATCAGATCGTCGACTTGGCGGCGGTTGCTGCGCGCGGTGTGTTTTCCGGGGAAGCCGGCTTGGCGGTCCAGGCCGGTGCGCAGGACAGGCTCAACGTGCTTATGGCCATGGGTCTCGTTGTTTGGGCGGCTTTGCGCCTGGCCCTCTCACGCGGCTTGCGCGAAGGCAGCGTGCAGCAGTCGGCCCTGCAGGCCTGCCTCGTGCCACAGGCCCAGGCTGAATTTGATGTGCCCGTCCGCGTCGGTGACTACACCGACTTCTATGTGGGCATCCACCACGCGACTTCGGTAGGCAAACTGTTCCGGCCCGATAGCCCTTTGCTGGCCAACTACAAGTGGGTGCCCATCGGTTACCACGGCCGCGCTTCGACCATCGTTGTCAGTGGCCAGCCCTTCAGGCGCCCGCAGGGCCAGCTGATGGCGCCGGACGCAGCGCAACCGGTGCTGGCACCCACGAAGCGGCTCGACTTCGAACTCGAACTGGGCGTTTTCATCGGCAAGGGCAACGCGGTGGGACAGCCCATTGCAATGAGCGATGCAGAGTCGCATGTCTTCGGTCTCACGTTGTTCAATGACTGGAGCGCGCGCGACGTACAGGCCTGGGAGTACCAACCGCTGGGCCCCTTCCTGTCCAAAAATTTTGCGTCAACGGTGTCGCCGTGGATTGTGACGATGGACGCGCTGGCCCCGTTCCGCCGCCCCTTCGCCCGGGTCGACGGCGACCCCGATCCCCTGCCTTACCTGGACAGCCCAGACAACCGCGCCGCAGGCGCTATCGACATTGCACTGGAAGTGCTACTGCAGACCCCTAAGATGCGTAAAACAGGCAAGCCAGCGCAGTGCATCAGCCGCTCCAGATTCGCCGACGCAGCTTATTGGACCGTCGCGCAGATGGTCACGCACCACACCGTGAACGGCTGTGCGCTCTCCAGTGGGGACCTACTCGGCACCGGTACCCTCTCGGGTGCACGCCCCGAAGAGGCCGGCTCGCTGCTCGAACTCACCCATGGCGGTAAAAAACCTATCACCCTGCCCAACGGCGACCAGCGCACATTCCTCGAAGACGGCGACATTGTCACCCTGACGGGACGATGCCACAAAGCAGGCTTTAAACCCCTCGGCTTTGGACTCTGCACGGCAGAGGTGCTGCCCTCCGTGGTCTGAGTGTTTGCGGCGCTCCAAAAAACCGCGAAATAACCTAGGACCCACAATGCCTAATGGAATTCATGGAAAAACGGCGATCGTCACAGGCTCCACCAGCGGTATCGGTTTGGCGATCGCCGAGCGCCTTGCCGAGAGCGGCTGCAATGTCGTGCTCAACGGCTTCGGCGACGCCATCGCCATCAATGCCACATGTGTCACACTGGCGGAGCGCACCGGAGTGCATGTGAGCCATTCGGGTGCCGACATGTCCAAGCCCGACCAAATCGAAGCCATGGTGAGAGAGGCCGAGGAGGTCCACGGCGCAGTCGATGTGCTGGTCAATAACGCCGGTATCCAGCACGTCTCGCCGGTAGAGGGCTTTCCACCCGACAAATGGGAGCAGATCCTCGCCATCAACCTCTCCTCCAACTTCTACACCGTGCGCGCCGCGCTGCCGGGCATGAAGCGGCGAGGTTGGGGTCGCATAGTCAATATCGCATCGGCGCATGGGCTCGTGGCCTCTCCCTACAAATCGGCATACGTGGCTGCCAAGCATGGCGTGCTGGGATTCACCAAGTCGGTGGCGCTTGAGGTGGCTGAGACAGCGATCACCTGCAACGCCATCTGCCCGGGCTACGTGAAGACACCGCTGGTCGAAGGACAGATCAAGGACCAGGCGCGTGCGCACAACATGCCCGAGGAGCAAGTGGTACGCGACGTGATCTTGGCCTCGCAGCCAAACAAGCGTTTCGTCGCCACCTCGGCGTTGGCCGACCTAGTGCTGTTTCTGTGCTCGTCGTCCGCAGACGCCATCACCGGCACCGCGCTGCCGGTGGACGGCGGCTGGACGGCACGTTGAACTAGGGCGACCGTCCATGAACGCGTACCCATTCGCCAGTAAGGTGGTCTCCGCCGACGAGGCAGTGGCACTCATCCGCGACGGTGACACGGTAGTCACCGGTGGCTTCGTCGGTATCGGCTTCGCCGAGGAGATCGCCATCGCGCTGGAGCGACGCTTCACTAGCGGCCAGGGGCCGCGCGACCTGACGCTCGCTTACGCCGCGGGCCAAGGCGACGGCAAAGGCAAGGGCCTCAACCATCTGGCCCACAAAGGCCTTCTCAAACGCGTGATCGGTGGCCACTGGGGCTTGGTGCCGGCGCTAGGCCGTATGGCAACCGAGGGTGCGATCGAGGCCTACAACCTGCCGCAAGGGGTGATCTCGTGCCTGTTCCGCGACATTGCGGGCGGCCGACCTGGGCACCTGAGCCGCATCGGCTTGGGCACCTTCGTCGACCCACGCCAAGGCGGCGGCAAGCTCAATGCGCGCACTACCGAAGAACTGGTTGAGTTGTGCACGTTGGGCGGCGAGGAGTCGCTCTTCTACCGCGCCTTTCCCATCCACGTGGCCATTGTCCGCGCCACCACCGCCGACCTCGATGGCAACCTGACGATGGAGCGCGAAGCGCTCACACTTGAATGCCTGTCCATCGCCACTGCGGCGCACAACAGCGGCGGTATCGTCATCGCGCAAGTCGAGCGCATTGCCGAGCGCGGCGCACTGCCGCCTCGCCTAGTGAAGGTGCCTGGCATACTGGTCGACTGCGTTGTGATGGCCCAAGCCGAGAACCACTGGCAGACTTTCGCTACGCCGTACAGCGCCGGTTTCGCGGGCGAGATGCGCGTGCCGGTCACCGGCCTGGGCGCGCTCCCGCTGGACGAACGCAAGATCATCGCGCGCCGCGCTGCGCAGGAGCTGCGTGCCAACAGTGTCGTCAACCTGGGTATCGGCATGCCCGAGGGCATTGCCGCTGTCGCCAACGAGGAGCGCTGCGCCGACCTGCTGACGATGACCACAGAGCCCGGCGTGATTGGCGGCATTCCGGCCAGCGGGCTGGACTTCGGCGCTGCCGTCAACACCCAAGCGGTCATCGACCAGCCCTACCAGTTCGACTTCTATGATGGCGGCGGGCTGGACATCGCCTTCCTCGGCCTGGCGCAGGTCGATACCAACGGCCACCTCAACGTCAGCCGCTTCGGTTCGCGTGTGGCCGGCGCAGGCGGCTTTAT
>CANCCF010000106.1 GCA_947374485.1 Comamonadaceae bacterium
TTCCACCCCGGAACCAATGTCGGCATTGGCAAGGATCACACCTTGTTCGCTTTGATCGAAGGCACTGTGTCCTTCGCAGTCAAGGGTGCTCTGAACAAGCACACCGTGAGCATCACTGCAGGCTAAGCTGCAGCAAGCTCCCCTAACAACCCTGCGCTCGTCGAGCGCGGGGTTTTTCATTTCTAAGCAGGTGCACCATGAAGTTCGTTGACGAAGCGTATATAGACATCTCTGCTGGCGACGGCGGGGCGGGCTGCGTCTCGTTCCGGCATGAGAAGTACAAGGAATTTGGCGGCCCCAATGGCGGCGACGGTGGGCGTGGTGGCCATGTGTACGCGGTGGCCGACATCAATCTGAACACGCTGGTGGACTTCCGCTTTTCGCGTCGCCACGATGCGCAGCGCGGCGAGCACGGCATGGGCTCCGACATGTTTGGCGCTGCGGGCGCCGACATCACCCTGAAGATGCCGGTGGGCACCATCATCTCCGACGCCGAAACTGGCGAGGTGCTGTTTGAGTTGCTGGTTCCCGGTGAGGTGATCACCATTGCCAAGGGCGGTGACGGTGGCTTTGGCAACATGCGCTTCAAGAGCGCCATCAACCGCGCGCCGCGCCAAAAGACGCCCGGCTGGCCCGGCGAAAAGCGCGAGCTCAAGCTCGAACTCAAAGTGCTGGCCGATGTGGGCCTGTTGGGCATGCCCAATGCGGGCAAGTCGACCTTTATCACGGCCGTGTCCAACGCCCGCCCGCGCATTGCCGACTACCCCTTCACCACCTTGCACCCCAATCTGGGTGTGGTGCGCGTGGGCCCGGAGCAAAGCTTTGTGGTGGCCGACCTGCCGGGTCTGATTGAAGGTGCGGCCGAAGGTGCGGGCCTGGGCCATCAGTTTCTGCGCCATTTGCAGCGCACGCGCTTGCTGCTGCACATCGTGGACATTGCCCCGTTTGACGAGGGTGTGGACACCGTCAAGCAGGCCAAGGCCATCGTCAACGAGCTCAAAAAGTACGACCCCAAGCTGTACGCCAAGCCGCGCTGGCTGGTCCTCAACAAGGTGGACATGCTGCCGATTGAAGAGCGCGAGGAGCGGATCAAAGACTTCATCAAGCGCTACAAGTTCAAGGGCCCGGTGTTCCAGATCTCGGCCCTGACGCGCGAGGGCTGCGAGCCCTTGATCAAGGAGATCTTCAAGCACGTGAAGGCCGAGCAGCAGGCCGAGCAGCCGCATGTGGAAATCGACCCACGCTTTACCGGCGAAGAGCCGCCCGTCAACCCCTGAGCCGCACACTGACGCGTGACCCAAAAAACCGCAACACCCACACTGCGCAAAGCCCGGCGCATCGTTATCAAAGTCGGCTCCAGCCTGGTGACCAACGAAGGACGCGGGCTGGACGAGCAGGCCATTGGCGAATGGTGCCGCCAGATAGCGCACCTGATGAGCGATGGGCGCGAGGTCATCATGGTCTCCAGCGGCGCCATTGCCGAGGGCATGAAGCGCCTGGGTTGGACGGCGCGGCCCAAGGCCATACAAGAGCTGCAGGCGGCAGCCGCCGTTGGCCAAATGGGCCTGGCCCAGATGTACGAAACCAAGCTGCGTCTGAACCAGTTGGGCAGCGCGCAGGTGCTGCTGACCCACGCCGACCTGGCCGACCGCGAGCGCTACCTGAACGCCCGCTCCACCTTGCTCACCCTGCTGAAGCTGGGCGTGGTGCCGGTCATCAACGAAAACGACACGGTCGTCAACGACGAAATCAAGTTTGGTGACAACGACACCCTGGGTGCACTGGTGGCCAATCTGGTGGAAGCCGATGCGCTCATCATCCTCACCGACCAACAAGGTTTGTTTACGGCCGACCCGCGCAAAGACCCGGAGGCGCGCTTTGTGCACGAGGCCAAGGCCGGTGACCCCGAACTGGAGCTGATGGCCGGAGGCGCTGGCTCCAGCATTGGCCGCGGCGGCATGATCACCAAGATTTTGGCCGCCAAGCGTGCGGCAGGCTCTGGTGCCTCCACTGTGATTGCCTGGGGACGCGAGCCGGATGCGCTGATTCGCCTGACGGCTGGTGAACCCATAGGCACGCTGCTGGTGGCGCAAACCCAGAAAACCCAGGCCCGCAAACAGTGGATTGCTGACCACCTGCAGATGCGCGGTGCCGTGGTGGTGGACGCCGGTGCTGCCATCAAGCTGCGTGATGGGGGCAAGAGCCTTTTGCCCATTGGCATGGTGCAGGTCGAGGGCGATTTTTCGCGCGGCGATGTCATTGCCGTGCGCGATTCCCACGGCGCCGAGATCGCACGCGGTCTGGCCAATTACTCCAGCGCCGAGGCCCGTCTGATTTGCCGCAAGCCATCAAGCGAGATTGAACGCTACCTGGGTTACGCCGCCGAGTCCGAAATGTTGCACCGGGACAACCTCGTCATCACCCGCTGATCCGGGTCTGACAACCCAAATGCCCCAAGGACTTGCGCTTGGCTTATTTGATGAGAGGCGAACGCTTCGGCGCCTTCAGGGCTTCCACAATTTCGCGGCGGCTGGTTGCCAGCCTCGATTGGCAGGCACCCTGTCTGGCAAAGGCTTGGGCATGGCGGGAGGGCATGTTGTCGTTTACCGATTTCCACACCGGGTTGGCCACCATGGTCCACGCACCTGAGGCGCTGACGCGGGCATAGGTTTTGACCTCGTCGGTGATACAGCGAATGCCTTCATACACCGCATTGGTGCTCCCGCTGGCATTGCGCATGACCATCACGTAGCGCACCACGCCGTCACCGCCCACCACAATGGTTTCAGGGTCCACGCCCACTTTCATGGATACATAGACGGGCATGTCGATAGCAACCAGCCTGTCAGTGGAAAAAGGCGGTGGAGCCGACACAGTCTCTTCGGTCCAATCCGGGTTGTCCGTGCCATTACCGCCTTCTGCATAGGTCAGGGGCGCGCACAGCGCAAGGAGGCTGGCCAGGGCAACTGGCACCAGAGTCTTAATTTTCATGGGAATCGGGAGCGTCGCCACTTGGCATTTCTGGCATGCCAGGATCCAGCAGACCTTCCGTTGGCATCAAGGTAAACGGTGCAGGCGCGCTGTTCCGGCCCGGATCAAAGTCACGCGGGCGGTTGCCGTGACGCAAGTAGCGGTTGCGTGTGTCGTTGCGCGGAAGAAAGCGGGCCAGCTCGGTCAGGGCCATTTCATACACTCCACGCTTGAACTCGACCACGGATTCGAGTGGTACCCAGTAATCGTTCCAGCGCCAGGCGTCGAACTCCGGGTGGTCGGTGGCGCGCAGGTTCAAATCCCAGTCGTGGCCGGTCAATTGCAGCAAAAACCAAATTTGCTTCTGGCCCTTGTAATGGCCACGCGCATCGCGTCGGATGTACCTGTCTGGCACCTCATAGCGCAACCAGTCCCGGGTACGGGCAACGATCAACACGTGCTGCGGATGCAGCCCCACTTCTTCATGCAATTCGCGGAACATGGCCTGCTCGGGGGTCTCCCCCCGGTCAATGCCACCCTGCGGAAATTGCCACGAGTGGGTGCGTAAGCGTTTGCCCCAAAATACCTGATTTTTCTGGTTGAGCAGGATGATGCCGACGTTGGGGCGAAAGCCGTCCCGGTCAAGCATAATCAAACCCCAATTCTTAAACTTCGTTCATTATGCACAGCAAGTGAGGTGCATCAAGGACCGAAGCCTTCCGCAATCTGTGAAGAGCATCCAAGTAGCGCCATGAAAGCCTCCCAATTCCTCATCTCCACCCTCAAAGAAGCGCCGGCCGATGCCGAAGTGGTCAGCCACAAATTGATGATGCGCGCGGGGATGATCAAAAAGCTGGGCGCAGGCATTTACAGCTACATGCCCATGGGCCTGCGCGTAGTGCGCAAGGTGGAAGCCATTGTGCGCGAGGAAATGAACCGTGCCGGTGCCGTGGAACTGGCCATGCCGGTGGTTCAGCCGGCTGAGCTGTGGCAAGAAACCGGCCGCTTCGAGGCCATGGGCCCGGAGCTGCTGCGCATCAAGGACCGCCATGAGCGCGACTACGTCGTGCAGCCCACCAGCGAAGAGGTGGTGACCGACATTGCGCGCCAGGAAATCAAGAGCTACAAGCAGCTGCCCAAAAATTTCTACCAGATCCAGACCAAATTCCGCGATGAGCGCCGTCCGCGTTTCGGCCTGATGCGCGGGCGCGAGTTCACCATGAAAGACGCCTACAGCTTTGACCGCGACCAGGATGCGGCCAAGCTCAGCTACCAGGTGATGGCCAAGGCCTACCGCAAGATTTTTGACCGCTTTGGTCTGGTTTACCGCGCTGTGGCCGCCGACAGCGGCGCCATCGGCGGCGACCTGTCTGAAGAGTTCCAGGTGATTGCTGCCACTGGCGAAGACGCCATCGTCTACTGCCCCCAAAGCGACTACGCCGCCAACATGGAAAAGGCCGAGGCCCTGGCACCGCAAAGCCCGCGCGCTGAAGCGACCCAGGCTTTGGAGAAGGTCGCCACACCCGGCATGAGCACCTGTGTGGACGTGGCCAACTACCTCAAGCTGCCCATCGAGAATTCGCTGAAAACGCTGGTGGTGGCCACCGACGAGCGCGACGACAAGGGTGAAATCGTCAAATCACGCGTGTGGCTGTTGCTGATTCGCGGCGACCGCAGCATGAACGAAGTCAAGGTCGGCAAGATTCCCGGCCTGGCAGGCTTCCGCTTTGCCACGCTTGGCGAGATCGATGAGCACTTTGGCTGCGAGCCCGGCTATCTGGGCCCGGTGGGCGTGAAGAAGCCCCTGAGCGTGGTGGTGGACCGCGAAGTGGCCGTGATGTCCGACTGGATTTGCGGCGCCAACGTGGCCGACTTCCACCTGAGCGGCGTGAACTGGGGCCGCGACTTGCCCGAGCCGGACGTGATTGCCGACCTGCGCAATGTGGTGGAGGGTGACTTGTCGCCGGATGGCCAGGGTGCGCTGGCGATTGAGCGCGGCATCGAGGTGGGCCATGTGTTCTACCTGGGCACCAAGTACAGCCGCGCCATGAACGCCACCTTTCTGGACGTGAACGGCAAGCCGCAGTTCATGGAAATGGGCTGCTACGGCATTGGCATCACCCGCCTGCCGGCCGCTGCCATTGAGCAAAACCACGACGAGCGCGGCATCATCTGGCCGGATGCGCTGGCGCCCTTTACCGTGGTGCTGTGCCCCATCAGCCCGGACCGTTTCCCCGATGTGAAGGCGGCTGCCGACAAGCTCTATGCCGACTTGATGGAAGCCGGTGTGGACGTCATTCTGGACGACCGCAACGAGCGCCCGGGCGCCATGTTTGCCGACTGGGAACTCATTGGCGTGCCGCACCGCGTCACCTTGGGAGACCGGGGCCTGAAGGAAGGCATGGTCGAGTATCAGCACCGCCGCGACGCGGCCGCCACCAGCGTGCCGGTAGCCGAGATTCTGGGGCTGATCCAGGCACGCCTGAAGGCTTGAGCATGCTGTCGTCGGCGCGGGGGTGGACCAGTCGACGTGGTGCTTTGACCTTGCTGGGCGCGCCCGCTCTACTAGGCTTGCCGCAACAGGCCAGGGCCGGTGCCCAAATTGAAGAGCCCCTGGCCGATGCCGTGCGCAATGCCCTCAGCACGGCAGTGAGCAGCAGCGAGCCACCGGAGCCGGTGTTTGCCGATACCGAGGCGCGCCTGCACTACCTGCGCTGGAAGGTGGAGATGAATGAGCGCCTGGTGGCGCGCAAATCCGACCTGAAAACCCTGCAGGATCGCGACGAGTTTTTACAAACCCTTTGGTACAACTGCAAACGCACCCGGCTCGATGTGGCGCTGGTGCTGGGCCTGATCCAGGTGGAAAGCAACTTCCGCCGCTTTGCCGTCAGCAGTGTGGGCGCGCGGGGCTACATGCAGGTCATGCCGTTCTGGACGCGCAGCATCGGTGACGGCGATCCCAACAACCTGTTCCACAAAAAAGTGAACCTGCGCTTTGGCTGCGTGATCCTGCGCCACTACCTCGATCTGGAGCGGGGCGACCCGTTCATGGCCTTGGGCCGCTACAACGGTTCACGCGGCAAGGCCGCGTACCCTGACGCGGTGCAGGGTGCCAGAAAGCGCTGGGAGCTCAGCTAACAGCTGAAGGTCAGGCCAGCGTCTTGGCCAGTTCGCCGGACTCGTACATCTCCATCATGATGTCCGAGCCGCCAATGAACTCGCCTTTGACGTAGAGCTGGGGGATGGTGGGCCACTGGCTGTATTCCTTGATGCCCTGGCGGATTTCATCGTCTTCCAGCACGTTGACCGTCTTCACCGCCTTGGTGTCCACACCGCAGGCCTTGAGGATCTGGATGGCGCGCCCCGAGAAGCCGCACTGGGGAAAGCTGGCCGTGCCCTTCATGAAAAGCAGGACCTCATTGGACTTCACCAGCTCATCGATACGTTGTTGTGCGTTGCTCATGTCAAAAACCTCTTGTGGATGCAGGCCGCGATTATTTCATCTTTGCCCGTCGCCGGAAGCAAAGACCTGGCCCGGCCGCCAGAACGATGGGGTTTTTATTGATAATCAGCCTTCGGGTTCCCCCGACTTCCCTCCACTTTCCAAGCGACCCCATACGATGAAAATCGAAAAAAATTCAGCCGTTACCCTGCACTACACCGTCTCCGACACCGCTGGCAAAGTGCTGGACCAAAGCAAAGAGCCCATGTCCTACCTGCACGGCGGCTATGGCAACACATTCCCCAAGGTGGAGGAGGCACTCGAAGGCCAGCAAACCGCCTACCAGACCACCATTGAACTCCAGCCGGAAGACGCCTTTGGCCTGCGTGACGAGGGCCTGCTGCAAACCATTCCCAAGACCCAGTTTCCGCCCGGCGTGAAAGTTGGCGGGCAGGTCGAAGGCCGTGACGACAGCGGACACACCATTGTTTTCACGGTGCTCAAGGTCAAGGGTGACACCGTGTACCTGGACGGCAACCACCCCCTGGCGGGTAAGACCTTGCGCTTTGGTATCAAGGTGCTGGAAGTGCGCGCCGCCTCGGAAGAGGAAATTTCGCATGGCCATGTGCATGGCGCCCACGGGCACCACCACTAAACTGTGTACATAATGCGAGCTCAGGGACGATAATTGCAGTTTTTATCAATAAAGGGTTTTTATGTTCCCAGTCTTTCCACGCCCCTTGGCGGCTTTGATTGCAACTGCGGCCCTGTGCCTGGCGTTGCCGGCAGCGGCTTTGCAACCAGCCACTGGCAAGGTCATTTTGTCCATTTCGGGCAATGTAGCGGAAAAGAACACAGCCAATGCAGCGGTGTTTGATCTGGCCATGATCGAAAAGCTGCCCCAACGCAGCTTCACCACCATGACCCCCTGGGACAAGCAGCCCATCAAATTCACCGGCCCTCTGCTGCGTGATGTGCTGGCGGCCGCCAAAGCAAGCGGCACCACCATCAAGGCTGTGGCCCTGAACGATTACCAGAGCAGCATTCCGCTGGACGACGCGCAAAAGTTCGACGTCATCCTGGCCCACAAGATGAACGACGCCGACATTCCCGTCAAGACCAAGGGCCCGCTGTTCATCGTCTACCCCTACGACACCAAGCCCGAACTGCGCTCTGCCACTTACTATGAGCGTTCAGCCTGGCAGCTCAAGTCCCTGACGATTGAATAGCCGGTAGATGCTGGGGCGGACCAACAACCAGCGCTACCTGCTCTGGCTGGCGCTGGGCACGGGCGCCATGGCGCTGGCCATGGCTTCCCTGCTGGTGTTCGAGCTGGCGCAAAAGCGCGCCATTGAACAAAGCAGCGCCATCCGTTCAGACTCTTTGACGGCCTTGGCCTTTCAGTTCGAGCGCGAATTTCTGCGCACCCGCCAGGCTCTGGCGGAGACGCTGGCGAGCCCGCAGGCGTCCGATCTCGAAACGCTGTCGCTGCGCTTTGACATTTTCCAGAGCCGCCTGACACTGCTGCGTGAAAGCCCCAGCGTGTCCCTGCTCGCGGCGCGAGAGGAGTACCACAAGGTTATTCCCAGGCTCGAATTGCTGGTTACTGAAATCGATGGCGCCTTGTCCGCCCATCCGCCCAACGACACCGCACTACGCCATGCCATAGCCGAGCTCAATGAGATGGGGGGCGATGTGCAGGCCATGACGCTGGCCGCCAACTCCGAAGTGGCACGCCTGCTGGAGCGCCAAGCCGACACCATGCGCGAGCAAATCTCCCTCATCGTGTGGTTGACGGTGGCCCAGCTGGTGCTGCTGGTCACAGCTTCGGGTGCTCTGGTGCTGCGCCAACGGCGTATGGAAGCCGAGCGACTGGCGCTGGAGAAAATGACGGACGAGTTGCGCGAGGCCCACTTCCGCGCCGAAGCCGCCAACCGGGGCAAGAGCCAGTTTCTGGCCAACATGAGCCACGAATTGCGCACGCCGTTCAATGGCCTGATGGGCATGCTGGGGCTGATGCAAAGCACGCCCATGACGCCGCAACAGGCCGACTACATCGAGACCGCACAGGGTTCAGCCAGCCATTTGCTGACGCTCTTGAACGACATTCTCGATTTGTCGGCGCTGGAGACCGGCAAGATGACCATCAAGCCCGCCGCCGTGAACCTGCCCCGCTTGCTGCGGGAGGTCAATGCACTCATGCTCCCATTGGCCATTAGCAAGGGTCTTGACTTCACCATTCTTGGGCCCGATACCCCGTTACCCACGCTGCTGGCCGACGACACACGCATCAAGCAGATTGTGTTCAACCTGGTCAGCAACGCGATCAAGTTCACCGCGCAGGGGCGGGTCACCATGGCGGTGTCCGGGCGCGCCCTGTCAGAGCAAACCCAGGAGCTCGTGTTCGCCATACGGGACACCGGCATCGGCATGGATGCGTCGGTGCTGTCAAGCCTGTTTCAGCGTTTCTACCAGGTGGACGACAGCAGCACGCGGCGCTTTGGCGGCACCGGCCTGGGCCTGGAAATATCGCAGTCCCTGGCGCGCATGATGGACGGGGAAATCAGCGTCCACAGCGAAGTGGGCGTGGGCTCGACATTTACCGCCACGCTGCGCGTGCCGCTGTTCAATGCCGGTGCCGATACCGATAACGAGGCGTCTGGTGCGCAGGCTGTTGCAGACTCCCTGGCCGCCCCATTGTCGGCGGCACCATCGTCTGGTCCTGCTCTTGCTCCCACCGCGCCAACTGCGACTGCCGTGGCCAACACGCAGGCGCCGCTGATGCCACAGGCCGCAGACACCGGTGCGCCGACCCTGCGTGTGCTGGTGGTGGAAGACCACCCCATCAACCAGAAGCTCGTGGGCGTCCTGCTCGGGCGCATGGGCTGCCACATCAGCTATTGCGAAAACGGCCAGCTGGCGGTGGACCTGGTGCAGCGCGAGGCTTTTGATTTGATCCTGATGGACGTGAACATGCCGGTCATGGATGGCCTTGCCGCCACGCGCCTGATCCGCGCCCTGCCAGGCCCGGTGGCCGACACACCGATTGTGGTGCTGACCGCCGATGTGATGAACGAGGCCAATGCGCAGGCGCTGGCGGCAGGCGCAAATGACTTCATCAGCAAGCCGCTCAAGGTGGAACAGTTGCGTTCCATCATTCTGAAACACGCTGCGAACAAGGCACTGTATTGATTGCTAAATTGCTGAAATAATTTAAAGACGGCAATTTAATGGCGAATAAACCCGAAATTCTAATAATTTCGCAATAGTCTGCGCTATGGAGTGGCATACCATACTTCTCATACGGTTTCGTATGCCTGCCTTGAGGAGTTCCCCCCGTGTTAGCCCAACCTGCCACCAAATACCGCGCCGCTCCCGCCATCGCGCTCAGCGATCGCCAATGGCCCTCGCGTACCCTGAGCACAGCACCCCTGTGGATGAGCAGCGACCTGCGCGACGGCAACCAGTCGTTGTTCGAGCCCATGAATGGCGAGCGCAAGATGCGCATGTTCCGCACCCTGTGCCAAGTGGGTTTCAAGCAGATCGAGGTGGCTTTCCCCAGTGCATCGCAGACCGAATTTGACTTTGTGCGCAGCCTGATCGAGGGAGGAAACATCCCCGCGGACGTCACCATCGAGGTACTGACCCAGTCGCGCGAGCACCTGATACGCCGCACGTTTGAGTCGCTCAAGGGTGCCCGCAGTGCCATCGTGCACGTGTACAACGCGACCGCCCCCGTGTTCCGCGAGGTGGTGTTCGGCATGCAAAAGGCCGAGATTGTGGAGATGGCCTTGCAGTCGGTGCGTCTGATCAAACAATTGGCCGCCGAGCAGCCCACAACCGCGTTCACGCTGGAATACAGCCCCGAAGTCTTCAGCAGCACCGAGCCCGAATTTGCGCTGGAGATCTGCAATGCCGTCACGGCCGAGTGGGGCGCCACACCCAGCAACAAGGTCATCCTCAACCTGCCGGCCACGGTGGAAGGCTCCACGCCCAATGTGTATGCCGACCAGATCGAGTGGATGCACCGCAACCTGGCGCGGCGCGACAGCGTCATCCTGAGCCTGCACCCCCACAACGACCGCGGCACAGCGGTGGCAGCGGCCGAGCTCGGGCTGATGGCCGGTGCCGACCGCGTGGAAGGCTGTTTGTTTGGCAATGGCGAGCGCACTGGCAATGTGGACATCGTCACGCTCGCGCTCAACCTCTACACCCAGGGTGTGGCGCCAGGCCTGGACTTTTCCGACATCAACGCCGTGGCCCGTACCGTCGAGTACTGCAACCAGTTGCCCATCCACCCGCGCCACCCCTATGTGGGCGATCTGGTCTTCACTGCCTTCAGCGGCTCGCACCAGGACGCCATCAAAAAGGGCCTGGCTGCGCAAAAGCCGGACGCGATTTGGGATGTGCCGTATATGCCCATAGACCCGGCCGACCTCGGCCGCAGCTACGACTCGGTGATCCGCGTCAATAGCCAAAGCGGCAAGGGCGGCGTGGCCTATTTGATGGAGGTGGACTACGGCGTGGTCATGCCGCGGCGCCTGCAGGTGGAGTTCTCGGGCGAGGTGCAGAACTACACCGATGCGCACGGCGGCGAGATGACGGCGCAGGACATCTGGAAGCTGTTTGATGCCACCTATCTGCACGCGGCTACAGCCAGCGTTCGCTATGTGGACCACCACCTGTTTGAAGCCGCCGCCGTGGGCAGCATGCATGTGCAGGGCATCGCGCTGCATCTGGAAGTGAACGGCCAGCCCGTGGTGCTCAATGGCATGGGCAACGGTCCCATCGACGCGGCCGTACATGCCCTGGGCAGCGCCGGCATCCGCGTGCAGGTGCGCAGCTTCGAGGAGCGTTCCACCAAGGCCAGCCAGCAGGCGGGCGACGCCCAGGCCTGCGCCTTTCTGGAACTGGCCGCGCAAGGGGCAGGCAACGAAAAACAGGGCGAGCGCTTTGGTGTGGGCCTGGACAGCAATATCGTCACCGCCTCGCTCAAGGCCTTGGTCAGCGGCGTGAACCGGCTGGGCATGGCGCTGGGTGTGGCTCAGGGCGTGGTGGAAGAAGCCGCCGCGTGATTTCGCACGTCAACATCGGCATCACCGATTTCGACCGGGCTTATGCCTTCTACAGCGCGGTGCTGTCGGAGCTGGGCCTGGTGCTGAAGTTCAGCGAGCCGGAAGTGCCCTGGGCGGGTTGGATCTCGCCCGCTGCGCCCCGCCCGTTGTTTCTGATTGCGCGCCCCTTTGATGGCCAGCCGCATGACGTCGGCAATGGGCAGATGGTGGCACTGCAGGCGGACACGCGGGCCCTGGTGGACCGCGCTTATGCTGCGGCCCTGGCGCAGGGCGCGTGCAGTGAAGGTGCACCGGGCCTGCGGCTGCACTACCATCCCCACTACTACGGCGCCTACTTCCGCGACCTGGATGGCAACAAACTCTGCGTGTGTTGCCACGCGGCCGAATAGTCGGCTGGCCCTGCGCTGTCGATTACGCCTTCTTCAGAAAACACGCCTTCAGCATAAAGCTGCCGCCGTCCATCTTGCAGTCCACCTCGTGGTCACCGCCCACCAGGCGGATGCTCTTGACCTTGGTGCCCATCTTCAGCACGGTGGAACTGCCCTTGACCTTCAGGTCCTTGATCAGCACTACGGCGTCACCATCCTGCAGCACCTGGCCATTGGAGTCTTTGATGACTGCATCGGCATCGTCCTCTGCAGTTGCCGCAGCAGCTTGCGGCCACTCAAAACCGCAATCGGCGCAAACAAAGTTGCCTCCGTCAGGGTAGGTGTTTTCCAGGGTGCACTGGGGGCAGGCGGGTGAGGTCATGGTGTTGTTCGCTTCTGCTAAGAGGATTGGGGTGCTAGCCGCGCAGGTCCAGGTTGTAGGCCAGAAAGATGTCGTCTCTCTGCCACTGCAGCGATTCGTAAAGGGACTGCGCTTTTGCATTCGTACGTGCTGTCGTGAGGTCCAGGCGCTGCATGCCCTTGGCTTTTCCATAGGCCGCCGCGGCTTGCAGCAAGGCCCGTCCCACGCCCCGTGTGCGGGCCTGCGGCTGGACAAACAAGTCGTACAGCACACCGATGCGCGCAGCCAGGACCGAGCACAAGCTGGGGTAGATCTGGGTAAAACCGAGCAGCACGCCCGCCGGGTCTTCGGCCACCAAGATGACAGACTCCCGCTTGGCCACGCGCTCACCGATGAAGGCGGTCGCCAGGGCCAGGTCATCCGGCTGCTGATAAAACTGGCGATAGGCATTGAACAGGGAGCCCAGGGCGTGCACATCGGCGGGTACTGCAAGTCGGGTGGAAACAGGGGGCATGGTGTGGCTGGAGATTCAGGTGTCTTGTGGCGCGTTCCACTGCCCGCCGCTGCAGCGTTCAATGCCCGCCAGATCACAGCGGGATTGCACCTGGCAGAAGCCTGCATCCGTCAACAGGGCGCGCACTGCTGCGGCTTGGTCGTAGCCATGTTCCAGCAGCAGCCAGCCGCCTGTGAGCAGGTCGGCCGGGGCCTGGCC
>CANCCF010000107.1 GCA_947374485.1 Comamonadaceae bacterium
CGGCGCGTGGGGGAAGGCAAGCCGGTGGCCCCCACCTTCTTGCTGGCCTGCGTGTTGTGGGCCGATGTGCGCGATGGCTGGGCCCGGCGCATGGCGCAGAACCAGCATGGCCATCCGGCCCTGCAGGACGCGATTGAAGACGTGTTCAATGCCCGCATAGGCGATGTCTCGGGCCGTGGCCGCCTGGCCGGCGATATGCGGGAAATCTGGTTGATGCAGCCGCGCTTTGACAAGCGCGTGGGCAGCACGCCCTTCGGCATGGTGGAGCAACCACGCTTTCGCGCTGCCTTTGATTTCATGCGCCTGCGGGCGGACGCCGGCGAAATTGAAGAAGTGCTGGCCGACTGGTGGCAGGAATTCAGCATGGCCGACGACAATCTGCGCCAGGACATGATTGACCAGGTGCGCGCCGAACATCAGGCCCGCCCCAAGGCGCCGCGCGTGCACCGCGCACCGGCACCGGCGCGCGATGGCAGCGCTGCGGCAGCTGCTGGGCCTACTGCACGCGCCAGCGGCTCCGATGCGCGCAATAGCGCGCAAAGTGACGCGCCAATCGGCTCCGAGGAGGGCAGTGCCGCCCCGCGCAAACGCCGCCGCAAGCGCCGCCCCAGCGGTGGTGGCGACGCGGCTTGACGCCAGCCATGCGCGAGCCGGTCTACGCTTACATCGGACTGGGCGCCAATTTGGGCGATCCGCGCGCCGCCGTGCTGGCCGCCATGGACGCAATTGCCGACATAGACGGCCTGGCGCTGACCCACAAATCATCGCTCTACGGCAGCGCACCCGTGGATGCTGGCGGCGGTGACTATGTCAACGCCGTGGTGCAGGTGCATACCCGGCTCAAACCGCATGCCCTGCTAACCCAACTCCAGGCCATAGAGCTCGGGGCAGGGCGCAGCCGCTCCTACCAGAATGCGCCACGCACGCTGGACCTGGATGTGCTGCTGTTTGACCAGCTGGTGTTGAACGACGCCGACCTGGTGCTGCCGCATCCGCGCATGTGGCAGCGCGCCTTTGTGCTGCGTCCCTTGGCCGAAATCGCGCCTGCCCTGGTGCGCGCCGCGCAGCTGCAGGCGGTGGCCGAGCAGGCCGTCTGGCTGCTGTGACGCGCCTGCCACCGCTGAACGCACTCAAGGCCTTTGCCGTGGCCGCGCGCGAGGGCAGCTTCACCCATGCCGGTGAGGTGTTACACGTCACGCAGGGCGCCATCAGCCGCCAGATCAAACAACTCGAAACCGCCCTGGGCGTGCCGCTGTTTTTGCGCGTGCACCAGGCCGTGGAACTGACCCCGGCCGGCAAGGAACTGGCCGACACCCTGGGCCGTCTGTTTGCAGAAATGGAAGTGGCGGTGCACCGCGCCACCGGCCAGCAGCAGCCGCAAATGCTTACCGTGAATGCACCACCCACCTTTGCTACGCGCTGGCTGGCGCCGCGCCTGTCCGACTTTCGCGCACGCCATCCGCATATCGATTTGTCCATCACCACCGACCGCATTGCGGCCATGCGCGAAGCGCGCGCGCTGGACTGCCTGATCGTTTTTGACCAGCAGCCCTGGCCGCGCAGCGACTGCGAAGCGGTGATGAAAGAGAGCCATGTGATGGTCAGCAGCCCGGCACTGTGGCGTGGTGGCAAGCCGCCTGCGCTTCCCGGTGCCACGCTCTTGCATGTGGTGGATGGTGGCCAGCGCCTGCCGGTGTGGGAGCAGTGGATTGCCCAGCACGGCCCGCGCGAACTCGATGCCCGCCCGGGCCTGAACTTCAGCACCCTGGACCAGGCCATCAGTGCCGCCATAGCCGGCGCCGGCGTGGTGATCGTGGACGAGGCCATGGTGGTGCGCGAACTGCAATCGGGTGAGCTGGTGCGCCACAATAATTTGTCGGTGGACGGGCCCTTTGCCTATTGGTTTGTGGTGCCCAACCGCCAGGCGCACAGCGCGCACACCACGCCGGCGCGGGTGCATGATTTCAAGGTCTGGTTGATGGAGCGGGCGCAGTCGGATTAGGCGGATTGGGCGGGCTTGCCGCCATGCTGCGCGCTGAGCACATTCACCAGCACCGCCAGCACAATCACCGCGCCACCGATCAGGCTTTGGCGTGCCACCGCTTCGCCAAACCACACATACACCCACAGCGGCGCCAGCGGAATCTCCAGCATGCAGACCAGCGAGGCCAGCACCGCCTTGATGCGGCGCACCCCCAGCAGGTACAGGCCAAAGCCCACGCCCACATTCAGCACACCATACAGCCACAGCCAGGCCAGGTCGTGGGCGCTGGTGCCGTGGAAGGTGGCAAACGGCGCCACGGCCAGTGCTGCGCCGAAAGCACCAGCATAGGTCACCTTGACCATCTCGGCCTTCGGGTAGCGCTTGATGCCGATGGTGATCAAGGCAAACAGCAAGGTTGCAGCCAAGCTGAGGGCAGCGCCCAAGAGGCTGTGCAGGGAACTCTGGCCCCAGACGATCAGGCCCATGCCTAGCACCACCGTGGCAGTGCACAGCGCATCGATGCGCCGCACCACGGTATGCAGCAGTGCGGCCGAGAGCAGCAGGGTGATGATGGGAAAGGCGCTGTAGATGAACACCACGTCGGCCACTGGCGCGAAAAAGAAGGCGGCGATAAAACACACCATGGCGCCGGAGCTGGCCAGTGCCATCCACCATTCTGGAGCGGTCAGGCGCCACAGGCCGGCGAGGTCATGGCGCTTGTTCAGCAGGGCCTGTGCCGCCAGCACCGACAGTCCGCCTAAGAGCGAGCGCCAGAACAGCGTGGTGTAGACATCGGTGCTGACGATGCGCGGAAACAGCCCCGCCGTGCTCCAGGACAGGGCTGCCAGCGCAGTCAGCGCAATGCCCGGCCAGAGGCTGGCGCCGGGCGCGGGCCGGCTCACACGGCCCAATTCACATGGCCCAGTTCACGCAGCCATGGGCTGCGCTGCGGCTTGTGCCTGGGCACGCTCGGCCAGCACCTCGTCCAGCCAGTCCACGCGCATTTCCGGCACGGCGGTGATCAGCTTGCGGGTGTAGGGGTGCTCCGGGTTGTCAAAGATTTTGTCGGTGGTATCAAAGGCGACAAAATTACCCTGCAGCATCACCGCCGTGCGGTGGGCGATGCGGTGCACCACGTCCAGATCGTGGGTGATCAGGATGTAGGACAGGTTGAGCTCGCGCTGCAGCTTGCGCAACAGTGTCAGGATTTCTTCGGCCACCAGTGGGTCCAGTGCCGAGGTGGGCTCGTCCAGAATGATCATGTCGGGCCGTGCGGCCAGGGCGCGTGCAATGCAGACGCGCTGCTTTTGCCCGCCCGAGAGCTGACCCGGGCGACGCGTCAAAAACTCCTGCGGCAGCTCCACCAGGTTCATCAGCTCTTTGGCGCGCTCTTCCATGGCCTTGCGGCTGCCACCAAAGTAGAACTGCACCGGGCGGCCAATGATTTCCATCAGGCTTTGGCGCGGGTTGATGGCCACGTCCGGTATCTGGTAGACCAGCTGGATGCGCTGCTTGAGCTCCTTGCTGCGTTCTTTGAGGCTGCGCGGCAGGGCCTTGCCCTGAAAGATGATTTCGCCGCTCTTAGGGGGCAGCAGGCCGGTGACAATGCGCGCCAGGGTGGACTTGCCGGAGCCCGACTCACCGACCACGGCCACGGTCTCGCCCAGCTTCACATCCAGCGACACGCCTTTGACCACGTGGAAGGCGCCGTAATAGGCATGGCAGTCCTTGATGGACAGCACCACTTCTTCCTTCACTGTGCCTTGCGCTGCACGCTCGCTGGCGGCAGCACCGCGCACGGCCACCAGGCGGGCGGTGTAGTCCTGTTTGGCAGCGTGCAGGATCTGCGCGGTTTCACCTTCTTCCACCTCTTTGCCGTGGCGCAGCACCTTGATGCGGTCGGCCACTTGCGCCACCACGGCCAGGTCGTGGGTGATGTAGATGGCGGCGGTGTTGTACTGGCGGATCAGGGATTTCAGCAGGATCAGCACCTCGATTTGCGTGGTCACGTCCAGGGCGGTAGTGGGCTCGTCCAGCACCAGCACATCGGGGCGGCAGGACATGGCCATGGCCGCCATGGCGCGCTGCAGCTGGCCGCCCGAGGCCTGGTGCGGATAGCGGGCACCAAAGTTCTCGGAGTCGGGCAGGTCCAACGCCTTGAAGAGCTGGCGCGCCCAGGCCTCGGCCTCGGGCCGGGTCATCAGCTTGTGGATCAGCGGGGCTTCACAGACCTGGTCCATCAGGGTGTGGGCCGGGTTGAAGGCAGCGGTGGCGCTTTGCGCAATATAGGCAATGCGCTTGCCGCGCATGCTGCGGCGGCCATCGGCATCCAGCGTGCGGATGTTCACGCCGCCTATCAGGATCTCGCCCTGGGCAATGTGCACGCCGGCACGGGCATAGCACATGCTGGAGAGGCCAATGGTGGACTTGCCGGCGCCGGACTCGCCAATCAGGCCCAGCACCTGGCCCCGGTTGACGCGCACATCCACGTTGTCCACGATGGCGCTGCCGCTCATGCTCTCCAGGCGCAGGCCCTTGATTTCCAGAATCAGTTGATCGCTCATAGCAGTTCCTTTTTTTCTTGGATGTTCAGAGTTCGGCTTGCGCGCCGGAGGGGCGGGCGTCGATAGACAGCATCCAGTCCACCACCAGGTTGACCGAGACGGTGAGCAGGGCAATGGCAGTGGCCGGGTAGATCGGGGCCATCATGCCGAAGTTGATGGCGGCGGCGTTCTCGCGCACCATGCCACCCAGGTCGGCATAGGGCGGCTGTATGCCCAGGCCCAGAAACGACAGGCCGGCGATGAACAAAAAGTTAAAGCAAAAACGCAGGCCGAATTCAGAGATCAGCGGCGCCCAGGCATTGGGCAGAATCTCGCGGCGAATCACCCACCACAGGCCCTCACCGCGCAGGCGCGCGGCCTCCACGTATTCCATCACGGTCAGGTTCATGCCCAGGGCGCGCGAGAGGCGAAACACGCGGGTCGAGTCCAGCACCGCAATGGTCAGGATCAGCACCGGGATGCTGGAGCCAAACACGCCCAGAATGATCAGCGCAAAGATCAGGCCGGGGATGGACAGCATCACATCCACCAGGCGCGAGAAAAACATGTCCACCCAGCCACCCAGCACGGCCGAGACAAAGCCCAACACAATGCCGATCAAAAACGACAGCAGGGTGATGGCCAGGGCCACACCAATCGTCATGCGGGCACCGTACATGATGCGGGTCAGCATATCGCGCCCGATCTGGTCAGCGCCCAAGAGCATCTTCATGGAAGGCTCGTCCCAGGTGCCGCCTACATTGGCCGACTGGCCGTAGGGTGCCAGCCAGGGCGTGAAGATGGCGACGAAGATAAAAATAGCGATCACGGTCAGGCCGAACCAGGCCAAGAGCGTGGGTTTGTTGCCAAAGATTTTCATGGGGTGTGTCCTTCTTGTTAGCGCTTGTGGCGCAGGCGGGGATTGACCAGAATCACCAGAATGTCGGCCAGGGTGTTGAGCGTGACAAACACCGTGGCAAACACCAGACCGCAGGCCTGAATCACCGGCACATCGCGCTTGGAGACGGCGTCTACCATCAGCTGGCCCAAGCCGGGATAGACAAACACCGCCTCGATCACCACCACGCCCACCACCAGGTAGGCCAGGTTCAGAGCCACCACCGTGATGATGGGCGCTGCGGCATTCGGCAGGGCATGGCGCACGATGACACGGCCGCGCTTGGCACCTTTCAGGAAGGCCATTTCAATGTAGGGCGTGGACATCACCGAGAGCACCGAGCTGCGCGTCATGCGCAGCATGTGCGCGGCCACCACCAGGGTGAGCGTGATGGCGGGCAGCGTGGTCTGGTAGACGCGTTCGCTAAAGGGCATGCCCTTGAATACAGTGGACAGCGAGGGGAACCAGTCCACGTTCACGGCAAAGAAAATGATCAGCAAATTGGCCACGAAAAACTCGGGCAGCGAGATTGCCGTCAGCGTAATGATGTTGGCCAGTTTGTCAGACAGCTTGCCCTCGTTGATGGCCGACAAAATCCCCAGGCCCACGGCCACCGGAATCGCAATCAGTGCGGCAAAGCCGGCCAGAAACATGGTGTTGCCCAGGCGCGGCGCGATCTCGTCAATGATGACGCGCTTGTTGGTCATGGCCACACCCAGGTCGCCGTGCAGGGCACCTGCCAGCCAGTTGAAGTAGCGCAGGTAGGCCGGCACATCCAGACCCAACTCCTTGCGGAAGATGACCAGGGCTTCGGGTGTGGCGCCTTGGCCCAGCACTGCCGAGGCGACGTCGCCGGGCAGGATCTGGGTGCACACAAAAATCAGGATGGAGACTGCAAAAAGGGTTATCACCCCCAACAGGAGCCGGTTCAATATCAGTTTGGACATGGCATCTTCTTATAAGTGGAAAAACACACCGACTGGGCAGGTGCCTTGGGCAGAAACCTGTGCATCGGCACCCAGTAAAGGTCAAAAAAAAGCGGGTGAGCCCCAAGGCCGCCCCGCTTTTTTCCGCTCTACCGTTGCCTTGGCTGACTCCACGCAATTTTCAGACCCGTACTGCCGGTGCAGTCGTTGGGAGGTAAAAATGCGTCGGCAGCCAAGGTCAAACTAGTCAGGCAAACCAGCCCTTTTCTGCAATGCGGTCGTCGGCCAGGTCATAGCGGCCGGAGATCGTCAGGCCCTGCAGCTTGCTGCTGCAAGCGTCCAGGTAGTCCTGCACGGCAAAGCAGACCATGCCGGAGTCCTGCGCAATCAGTTCCTGGCAACGGGCATACATGGCGCCGCGCTTCTTTTGGTCCATTTCGACGCGGGCGGCGACCAGCGTCTTGCTGAACTCGGCGTTGTCAAAGTGGGTGTCGTTCCAGGGGTTCTTGGTGCCGCCGAAGAAGGTGCTGGTGAGCTGGTTGTCGATGGTGGGACGGTTGCCCCAGTACACCGCGCAGAAAGGCACCTTGAGCCAGACGTTGTCCCAGTAGCCGTCGCCAGAGACGCGCTTCAAGTCCAGGTTGATGCCGGCCTTGGACAGCGACTCCTGGTAGATCTGGCCGGAGTCGGTGGCGCCGGAGAAGGCACCTTCAGAGACTTGCAGCTCGATGGCGGAGGTGATGCCCGACTTCTTGTAGTGGAACTTGGCCTTTTCCGGATCGTAGGCAATCTGCTTTTGCTTGGTGTCGTAGTACTTCATCTTGGTGCCGACGGTGTGGTCGTTACCAATCGATGCGTAGCCGGAGAACACGTTGTCCACGATCTGCTTGCGGTCAATGCCGTACTTCATGGCCAGCATCAGGTCCTTGTTGGCGAACGGGCTCTTGTCGGTTTGGGCTACAAACGCGAAGCGGTTGCCCATGCCAGGGGTGCGCGACAGGCGGATGTTCTTGTTCTTGGCCAGGAGCGCGGCAGTCTTGGGATCGACGCGGTTGATGACGTCCACCTGGCCGGTGACCAGCGCTTGCGTGCGGGCAGCGGCGTCGCCGATGTAACGCAATTCAATGCGGTCAAAGTTGCCACGGTTGGGCTTCCAGTAGTTGCCGGCCTTGCGCTTGAAGGTGGCGCGCACGCCGGGCTGGAACTCTTCTAGTGTGAAGGCACCGGTGCCGTCGGGCTTGGAAAAATCGGTGGTGCCGGCGGGCACGACGATGAGGTGGTAGTCCGACAGGTTGAAGGGCAGGTCGAGGTTGCCGTTGCTCATCATGATCTGCACCTGGTTGGCGTTGATCTTTTTGATCTCGGTGATGTCGGCCAGCAGGGCTTTGGCGGGAGACTTGGTCTCGCCACGGTGCATGTTCAGGGAGAAGATCACATCGTCCGCATCCAGTGTCTTGCCCGAGGTGAAGGTGACGCCCTTGCGAATATTGAACAGCCACTCGGTCGCACCGGGCTTGACTTCCCAGCTCTCGAACAGCTCGCCAGTGGCGTCGCCGTTGTCGGCCACTTCCACCAGGCAGTTCCACAGCATCAGGCTGATGTTGATGGGAATCGAGTCGGCGTAGGTGCGTGGGTCCAGGCTGTCCGAAGGCGAACCACCTTCCACACCCATGCGCAGAGTGCCGCCCTTTTTCGGTGCGCCTGCAGCCAGCGCTGGCATGGAGCCCAGTGCTGCGGAGAGGCCCACTGCGGACGCTGCGAGAACCATTTGACGACGGTCCAGAATGATTCCGGAATCCGTTTTATTTTCGATCAATGCCATGTTTGTAGATCTCCAATCAAATCAAGAAAAGGTTTCCGGAGGCCCCATCCGCGATGCCAAAACCCCGGAAAATTCAAGAGCAACTTGTGTTTAGCCCCACAAACATAGTATTGCAATTCGATAGGCAATATTCATCAACGTATTCCCTTAGCGCGCATTTTTTTTGGATGTCAAACGGTATTTTTTCGTATTGATTTTTGGCGCCAAGTCGCGTGCAAGTTCATGCACGTCGCATGCAGTGAATTTTCTTTCTCCCGGTCTGCTAGGTCTGCAGGAGTGCCTGTTTTTCGGGCAGTCAGAGCAATTGGCGGCGGATTTTTTTATCCCAATCCCGGCTCCAGATCAGCACATCGTTTTCAAAGGCCTCGAGCCGGCCGGTGACATGCCAATGGGTCTTGCTTGCGGTCATGGCGGACCAGGTTTCGGTACGCACTTTCCAGTCGCCGCGCGTGCGTTCTTCGGTCCAGTGGCATTCCTGGCGGGCGCTCAAAGGGTCGTTTGGGAGGATGCTGTAGTTCTCGCGGCCGCACGCCCATAGTGCCATTCCGTGCTCCTTGATGGTGCTGCGACCGAAATCGTCGACGATGCAAAGCCGCACTTCGCCCGTGGCCTGGTCACGTGTGAGCTCGCGCCGGTTGAACGGCTTGCTGTGTTCCTGCAGCTGGACCGGCGCTGCAGCCTCGGAGGGTGCGAATACCGGTGGCATTTCATTGCGGCGGGTTTTGCGCACTGGCAGGTCGATGAAGCTGGCGGCCGTGTGCACGGTCAGTGTCACAGCCTCAGGGGTCGGCCAGATCATGGGCCAGTAACTGGTAGAGAGCGACACGCGCAGCTTGTGGCCTTTGGGCAGGCACGCGGCCACGTCGTCCAGCGGGATGCGCACGGTGTAGGTCTTGCCGACCTCCAGCGCCTGCGGCTTTTCATGGCCATCGCGGTGGCAGAGGTTGAAGACGGCATAGGAGACGCGCGACACGGCGCCATCCGGCCAGATGCTGTTCAGGCGCACGGCCACGTGGGCCACGGGTTTGTCGCTGCTGAACTTCAAGGTAAGCAGGGGCGCGCCCACCAGGTCCATGTCTTTGGCCAGCATCTGGCTGTCAAAGGTGAGCGAGCCAGCGTCGTCATGGCGCTGGTCGCCAGCAAATTCTGGCCCCAGCCAGATGATGCAGTATTCGCCGCCATCGCCGCCTACGGTTTGCGCCGTGCTGTGGGTCTGCTTGGCCGAGCGGCCACGGGTGGTGGACAGGCCATCGGCATTCAGGTGCCAGCGCTGCACCTCGCCCTGGTCAAAGGGCCACTGGCTGTCGCTGACCCAGCGGCCGGCGATGTGGCCGATGGAGCCGCCCGGGCGGGGTGGCTCCATGATGTAGGTGCGAAACGCCGGGTCTTGCTGCACGCCTGTGTCCTCGCCCTTGAGCCATTGGTCCCACCAGCGCAGGGCCTCCTGCAGAAAGCCGATGCGCGGCTCGGGCACGGCAAAGTGCGGGTACTTGTGGGCCCAGGGGCCGATGATGCCTTTGGCTGGGGATTTCAAGTTGCTGACCAGGCGCGGCACGGCATTGGTATAGGCGTCGTTCCAGCCGCCCACGGCCAGCACGGCGGCTTGGATGGCGCTGTAGTCTTCATTGACCGAGCCATGTTTCCAGTAGGCATCGCGGTGCGGGTGCTGCAACCAGTCTATGGCCAAGAGCGGCTCGGCCTCCAGGCGCTGCAGCCACATCTCGCGCCAGCGCTCCCCTACCAGCAAGGGGTCCGGTGCGCGCGAGGAGTAGGCAAACATGGTGGCTGACCAGCCCAGGTTTTCGTTGAGCAGGCAGCCGCCCTTGTAGTGGATGTCATCGGTATAGCGGTCATCCGTCGAACACAAGGTGATGATGGCTTTCAGGCCTTCGGGGCGCATGGCGGCCACCTGCAGGCTGTTGAAGCCGCCCCAGGAGATGCCCATCATGCCCACATTGCCGCTGCACCAGGGCTGCGCGCGCAGCCAGGCAATCACGGCGCAGGCGTCATCGAGTTCCTGCTGGGTGTATTCGTCCAGCATCACGCCGTCCGAATCCCCGCTGCCGCGCATGTCCACGCGCACGCAGGCATAGCCGTGGCCGGCGATGTAGGGATGCGTCAAGGCGTCGCGCACATGGGTGCCGTCGCGCTTGCGGTAGGGCAGGTATTCCAGGATGGCCGGCACCGGTCTTTTGTCTGCATCCTTGGGCAGCCAGATGCGCGCAGCCAGCTGGGTACCGTCGGGCAGGGGGATGAAGGTGTTGGAAATTTCCTGGACTTTGCGTGGGAAGGATTTGACGGTTTTCATGGTGTGGCGGGAAAACGTTGGAGTGCTGTGGGCCCTCAGCATTCTGCATGGTTTAGGCCCTGCGTGTGCGCAACCGCCAATGCTGAAAGGGGACCCGAAAAGTCCTGTGCAAGAATGCGCCACCATGAGCCCCACACCGCCCTATCCCATGCCCCAGGACCCTGATGTTCTGGCCTTTATTGCGTTGAGCAATTCCTTCTACCCGGCCGACGCTTTCCAGGGCACGATAGAGCAGTCACGCACTTGGTACAACCGCTATGCAGCGGCCATGGCGCGGCCCTTCCCGCCCGAGCTGGTGGTCCAGGATTTCTCCATCGCAGGTCCGGCGCCGGGTGCTGCTATCGCGGCGCGGCGCTACCGCAATACCGCCCAGCCCTTGGCAGCCGGTGTGGATGTCACGGTGCTGTATCTCCATGGTGGTGGCTTTGTACTGGGCGGTCTGGACAGCCATGCCGATGTGTGCGCCGGCCTGTGCCAGCTCAGTGGCTTGGAGGTGGTGGCCAGCAGCTACCGGCTGGCGCCCGAGTACCCCCATCCGGCGCAAATGGACGATGTGGAATCGGCCTACAAGGACTTGTTGGCCCAAGGCAAAAAAGTCATTCTGTGCGGTGACAGCGCGGGTGGAAATTTGGCGGCGGGCCTGGCGATTCGGCTGCAGGCACAAGGCCTGGCTTGCCCACTGGGGCAGGTGCTTATCTATCCCGGTTTGGGCGGGGACAGCAGCCAGGGCTCCTACCTCAGCAATGCACATGCGCCCATGCTGAGCAGCGAAGAATGTGCCTACTACTTCAGCGTGCGTGCCGCCGGTTTGACAGCGGCCGAGCGTGAACATCCCGAGATGCGCCCGCTGCTGGCCAGCGATCTGTCGGGCATGCCGCAGACGCTGGTGGTCACCGCTGATATCGATCCGCTGCGCGACGACGGCGCCCTCTATGTGCAGCGCCTGTGTGCCCAGGGTGTGCGTGCGCAGTACCGCAACGAGCCGGAGCTGGTGCACGGCTATTTGCGTGCGCGCCACATGTCCAGCCGCGTTGCGCGGAGTTTCCAGTTCATCGCCGACAGCCTCGTAAAAATGGCCAGCGGAACTTTCTGAGTTAGGCCGGCGTGGCTGAGGCCCGCGTGGGGCGATTGCAGAATCAGGCGAACCAGCCCTTTTCGGCAATGCGGCAATCGGCCAGATCAAAACGGCCCGACAGGGTGAGGCCACGCAGCTTGGTGCTACAGGCGTCCAGGTAGTCCTGGATGGCGAAGCACACCATGCCGGCGTTCTGGCTGATCAGCTCCTGGCAGCGGGCGTACATGACGGCGCGCTTTTTCTCGTCGAGTTCCACGCGTGCAGCAATCATCAGCTTCTCGAACTCGGCGTTGTTGAAGTGGGTGTCGTTCCAGCTGGAGCCGGCCTTGAAGGTGGTGGTGAGCTGGTTGTCCACGGTGGGGCGGTTGGCCCAGTAGACGGCGCAGAAGGGCTGCTTCAACCAGACGTTGTCCCAGTAGCCGTCGCCCGACACCCGCTTGAGGTCCATGCTGATGCCGGCCTTGGCCAGCGACTCCTGGTAGACCTGGCCGGAGTCGGTAGCACCCGAGAACGCACCTTCGGACACCTGCAACTCGACAGGGCCGCTCACGCCGGATTTCTTGTAATGGAACTTGGCCTTGTCCGGGTCATAGGAAGTGAGCTTTTGCTTGCTGTCGTAGAACTTCATCTTGCCGCCCACCGTGTGGTCGTTGCCGGGTGTGGCGTAGCCGGCAAACACGTTCTCGACAATCTTCTGGCGGTCTATGCCGTACTTCAGCGCCAGCATCAGGTCCTTGTTGGAGAATGGGCTCTTGTCGGTCTGGGCCACAAAGGCGTAGCGATTGCCCATGCCGGGCGTGCGCGACAAGCGCAGGCTCTTGTTCTTGGACAGCAGGGCCGCGGTCTTGGGGTCCACGCGGTTGATCACATCCACCTGGCCGGTCACCAGGGCCTGGGTACGGGCAGCGGCGTCGCCAATGTAGCGAAGCTCCACGCGCTCGAAATTGCCGCGCCCACTCTTCCAGTAACTGCCGGGTTTGCGCACAAAGGTGGCACGCACACCGGGCTGGAATTCTTCCAGGGCATAAGCGCCCGTGCCATCGGGCTTGCTGAAATCGGTGCTGCCATTGGGCACCACCACCACGTGGTAATCGCTCAGGGTAAAGGGCAGGTCGACATTGCCGCTGCCCAGGGTGATCTGGATCTGGTTGGCGCTGAGTTTCTTGATGTCGGTGATGTCGGCCAGCACCGACTTGGCAGGCGACTTGGTCTCGCCGCGGTGCAGGTTGATGGAATAGATCACGTCATCTGCATCCAGCGTCTTGCCAGACGTGAAGGTGATACCTTTACGAATATTGAATGTCCACTCCATGGCGCCGGGCTTGGATTCCCAGCT
>CANCCF010000108.1 GCA_947374485.1 Comamonadaceae bacterium
TCAGAGGGCGAACTGCCGGACGATCCGGTGCAGATCCGTCGCATTGCCAAGACCGTGGGTTACCCGGTCATCATCAAGGCCGCCGGTGGCGGCGGTGGGCGCGGCATGCGCGTGGTGCACACCGAAGCGGCGCTGATCAATGCCGTGCAAATGACCAAGGCCGAGGCCGGTGCCGCCTTTGGCAATCCTGCGGTCTATATGGAAAAGTTCCTGCAGAACCCGCGCCACGTCGAAATCCAGATCATTGCCGACAAGCACAAGAATGGCGTCTACCTGGGCGAGCGCGACTGCTCCATGCAGCGGCGCCACCAGAAGGTGCTGGAAGAGTCGCCCGCACCGGGCATCAACCGCAAGCTGATCGAACGCATTGGCGAGCGCTGTGTGGCCGCCTGCAAGAAGATTGGCTACCGGGGTGCTGGCACTTTCGAGTTCCTGTACGAAGACGGCGAGTTCTATTTCATTGAAATGAACACCCGTGTGCAGGTCGAGCACCCCGTCACCGAGATGGTGACCGGCATCGACATCGTCAAGACCCAGATCATGGTGGCAGCCGGTGAAAAGCTGCCCTTCAGCCAGCGCGATATTGTGATGCGCGGCCACGCCATCGAGTGCCGGGTGAATGCCGAGGACCCGTATAAGTTCACACCGTCCCCAGGCCGTGTGACCATGTGGCATGCGCCGGGCGGCCCGGGTGTGCGGGTGGACTCGCATGTGTATACCAACTACTTTGTGCCGCCCAACTACGACTCCATGATCGGCAAGATCATTGTGCACGGCGACACCCGCGAGCAGGCCATGGCCCGCATGCGCACGGCGCTGGCGGAAACCGTGGTGGAGGGCATCAACACCAACATCCCGCTGCACCGCGAGCTGATGGTGGACGCCAAGTTCATGGACGGTGGCACCAACATCCACTACCTGGAACACTGGCTTGAACAGCACAAGCGCTAGAGCCAGCGCCATGTTCGAGTTGCGCCTGATGTGCCCGGAAGACCGGGTCGAAGCCCTGAGCGACGCGCTGGACGCACTGGACGCCCTGAGCGTGAGTGTGGAAGACGCCGACGCGCAGACCGATGCCGAGCAAGCCTTGTTTGGCGAGCCCGGCATGCCCGCGCCCAAGGAGGGCTGGCAGCGCTCGCGCGTGATTGCCCTGTTTGACAAGGAAGACGTGGCGCGCGAGGCCGCTGCCTTACTGCAGGCGCAGGATTTTTTTGGCACCTGCCAGGTGCTGGGCATCAACGCTGTGCCCGACCAGGACTGGGTGCGCCTGACGCAATCGCAGTTTGCGCCAGTCGAGATCACACCGGAATTCTGGATCGTGCCGACCTGGCACGAACCACCCCAACAGGCCCAGCAGGTCATACGCCTGGACCCAGGCCTGGCCTTTGGTACCGGCACCCACCCTACCACCCGCATGTGCCTGCGCTGGATTGCCAGCCACCCGGTGCCCGGGCGCGTGCTGGACTATGGTTGCGGCTCCGGCATATTGGCCATTGGCGCTGCCAAGTACGGTGCCCAGGACGTGCTGGCGGTCGACATTGATGAAGCGGCCGTGCAGTCGACCGAATTGAATGCCGAGGCCAACCGGGTGACGCTGGTGGCCGGAATGCCGGACAAGGCCGCGGGTGTTTTCGGGTTGGTGCTGGCCAACATTCTGGCCACACCGCTCAAGGTGCTGGCGCCGCTCTTGTGCGCGCACGTGCAGCCTGGCGGGCAACTCGTGCTGGCCGGCATTCTGGAGCGCCAGGCGGACGAACTGAAGGCGACCTACGCGCCCTATTGCGCGCTTGTGGTCAGCGACACGGAAGACGGCTGGATCCTGATGACGGCCACGTTGTAGCAGCACCCGGGGGCTTTTGCCAACTGCAAGCCCATCTGTAGGCCGCCGTCGGCCTCTACAATGGCACGCACATGAGTCTGATCACCCAATGCCCGGCCTGCGCCACGATGTTTCGCGTCGTGCCGGACCAGCTTCGGATATCTGATGGCTGGGTGCGTTGTGGCCAGTGTGACGAAGTGTTTGATGCCAACGCCCACTTGCGCACCCTGGAAGAACTGCAGAGCGCCACGGCCCACGCACCGCTTGGTGCGGAAATCGAGGAGCAGACGCAAGCCCTGCCACCGGCCGAGCCAGCACCAGAACCCCAACCCCCATCGGTTGCCACGCCCGAATACGACTGGGGCGCGCCGGCGCCTGCCATGACAGAAGCGACGCCGCTGGACGCTTTGCCGCCTGATCCTGATCCTTCCATCGCCATTGAGGTTTCAGAAAGGAAGAGCCTGGCGGACAAGGGCGACAGCGACGGTGTCACCGAAGCGCCGACCGAAGGCCAGGCTGAGCCCCTGGCTGAACCGGAGGCGTCAGTGCCAGGCACGGCCGGGGAGCCCACCCCTTCGTTCATGGCAGTGGTGGCCAAGCCCGCACCTGCCATGCAGGGGTTGGGCACGAAGAGCCTCCTGGCCCTGTGCAGCCTGCTGGTGGCCATGCTGGCAGCCCAGGGGCTGTGGCTGCACCGTGACCAGCTGGCGGTCACGGCGCCGGCATTGCGGCCGCTGCTGCTGGCGGGCTGCGAACTGCTGGCGTGCAAGCTGCAACCCTTGCGGCAGATCGAATCGATTGCCATCGACAGCTCGGCCTTTACCAGCGTGCGCCCCGGGGTGTACCTGCTGAAGGTCAACCTGAAGAACAATGCAGCTCTGGAGCTGGCCACACCTGCCCTGGAGCTGACCCTTACCGACGCGCAGGACCGGCCCTTGCTGCGGCGGGTGCTGCAGCCAATGGAGCTCAGCAGCAAACCCGACATGGCTGGTGCAAGTGAACTGGGTGCCAGCCTGCCGATTGCGGTGGAGCCCGGCGCCACGCCGGAAAAAATCGCCGGCTACAAGCTGCTGGCCTTCTACCCCTAAGCCACGCCCATTCAGGAATAAAAAAGCCCGGCACCCATGGGGGCCGGGCTTTGATTCCCTGGCTAATCAGGGCTTGCTGGCGGTAGGAAACGGCCAGGCAGCCTGCGGGTTCAGCGTGGTCTGAGCGGCAGGAGCGGTGGACGCGGCAGCGGGTGCTTTCGCGGCTTTCTTCGCAGCCGGCTTCTTGGCTGCTTTTTTGGCGGCTGGCTTCTTGGCTGCGGGCTTTTTGACAGCCGCCTTCTTGGCCGCCGGGGCGGCCTTCTTGGCTACCGCTTTTTTGGCGGCGGGCTTCTTTGCAACAGCTTTCTTGGCAGCGGGTGCTGCTTTTTTGGCTGGTGCTGCCTTCTTGGCCGGAGCGGCTTTCTTGGCGGCTACCTTTTTGGCGGGAGCTGCCTTTTTGGCCGGAGCAGCTTTCTTGGCGGCTACCTTCTTGGCCGGGGCTGCCTTCTTCGCAGGGGCTGCCTTCTTGGCCGGAGCGGCCTTTTTCGCTGCTACTTTTTTAGCAGGAGCTTTCTTTGCGGGAGCGGCCTTTTTTGCGGCCGGTTTTTTTGCAGTTGCCATAATTTTCTCCTTGATCAGATAACAAAGAGCGCTTCTTGCGCGTTGGATTGCAGGAAGCGATTCATACCGTTGGGCAGTTTCCCAGCGGCATGAACGGGGAGACACACCAGCCATGCGCCCTCTGCGGGGCGATTGTGCAGGTGTGAAATTTCAAAAAGCATGGTGAGCCATCCGTACCCGGCCATCAGTCCCAGGACAGGGCACCGCCCGACTGGTACTCGATCACACGGGTCTCGAAAAAGTTGCGTTCTTTTTTCAGGTCAATCATCTCGCTCATCCAGGGGAAGGGGTTCTCTTCATTGGGGAAGAGCGGCTCGAGGCCAATCTGGGTGGCGCGGCGGTTGGCGATATAGCGCAAATAACCCTTGAACATGGATGCGTTCATGCCCAGCACGCCACGCGGCATGGTGTCTTCGGCATAGCGGTATTCGAGCTCGGTGGCCTTTTCGAACAGGGCCTTGATTTCGGCCTTGAACTCGGGCGTCCAGAGCTGCGGATTTTCGGCCTTGAGCTGGTTGATCAAATCGATGCCGAAGTTGCAGTGCATAGACTCGTCGCGCAGGATGTACTGGTACTGCTCGGCCGCACCGGTCATCTTGTTCTGGCGGCCCAGCGCCAGGATTTGCGTGAAGCCCACGTAGAAAAACAGGCCTTCCATCAGGCAGGCAAACACGATCAGGCTTTTGAGCAGGGTCTGGTCGTTCTCCATGGTGCCGGTATGGAAGTTGGGGTCCATGATGGCTTCGATGAAGGGGATCAGGAACTGGTCCTTGTCGCGGATCGACTGCACCTCGTTGTAGGCGTTGAAGATCTCGCCTTCGTCCAGCCCCAGCGACTCCACGATGTACTGGTAGGCGTGGGTGTGGATGGCTTCTTCAAAGGCCTGGCGCAAGAGGAACTGGCGACACTCGGGCGCGGTGATGTGGCGGTAGGTGCCCAGCACGATGTTGTTGGCGGCCAGCGAGTCGGCCGTGACAAAAAAGCCCAGGTTGCGCTTGACGATGCGGCGCTCGTCCTCGGTCAGGCCGTTAGGTGTTTTCCAGAGCGCGATGTCGCGTGTCATGTTGACCTCTTGCGGCATCCAGTGGTTGGCGCAGCTGGCTAGGTATTTTTCCCAGGCCCATTTGTACTTGAAGGGCACCAGCTGGTTCACATCGGTCTGGCCGTTGATGATGCGCTTGTCGGCCGCACTGACGCGGCGCGCGGCTTCTTTCAACAGGGGCTTGATGGGCGATGTGTAGCTGGAAGCCGCGGGTGCGGAAGCAGTGACTGTGACACGGGCACCGTCGTCGAGCGTGCGTATTTCAGGGGAAACGATTTCTTGCGTCAGCGGCGCAGCAGGCTGCGTCGTACGTGCAAAATTTGATGGCTGTGAGGGCTTGACTTCTTCGTCCCAGGTCAACATAGGTGTTTCCAATCAGCGGATTATGAGAGCAGTGAAATGAAAAGCAAAGGGCTCCTGCATTTCACGTTAAAAAAATGTGGTGGATAAGCATCGCAGGGTCGCTGCGATGCTTGTCTAGACATTACTGGCAGGACTCGCAAGTGGGGTCATCCACACCGCAGAAACGGATGTCGGTGGCGGCGTTTTCCGACAGCGCCATTTGCGCCTGCGCAGCCGCCGCGGCAGCTTCCATGGCACTCGACATCTTGGCCGCGCCGCCACTGTCGCCACCCGAAGACACGGCGTTCATGCGGCCCGCAGTCACAGTCGATTTCTCGGCGTGCGTGGCCGACATGGTGCGCAGGTAGTAGGTGGTTTTCAGCCCGCGCAACCAGGCCAGCTTGTAGGTCTCGTCGAGCTTCTTGCCCGAGGCGCCCGCCATGTAAATGTTGAGCGACTGCGCCTGGTCAATCCACTTCTGGCGGCGTGCCGCAGCTTCCACCAGCCACTGGGTTTCCACCTCGAAGGCGGTGGCATACAGCTGCTTGACTTCCTGCGGCACGCGGTCGATGGGTTGCAAGGAGCCGTCAAAGTGTTTCAGGTCCATCACCATCACGTCATCCCACAGCCCCAGGCGCTTGAGGTCGCGCACCAAGTAGCTGTTGATCACGGTGAATTCGCCCGACAGATTCGACTTGACCGACAGGTTGCCAAAGCAGGGCTCGATGGACGCGTCGACGCCAATGATGTTGGAAATGGTGGCGGTGGGCGCAATGGCCACGCAGTTGCTGTTGCGCATGCCGTCGGCCGCAATCTTTCGGCGCAGCGTGTCCCAGTCCAGCGTGGACGAACGGTCCACTTCGACAAAGCCGCCGCGCGCTGTGGCGAGCAGGTCCAGCGTGTCCAGCGGCAGTACGCCCTGGTCCCACAAGGAGCCCTTGTAGCTGGAGTACTTGCCGCGCTCGCGCGCCAGCTCGGTGGAGGCCCAGTAGGCGTAGTAGCAAATGGCTTCCATGGAGGTGTCGGCAAACTGCACGGCGGCGTCGGACGCGTAGGGAATGCGCAAGGAATACAGGCTGTCCTGGAAACCCATCAGGCCCAGGCCCACCGGGCGGTGGCGCAGGTTGGAGTCGCGCGCCTTTTTCACCGCGTAGTAATTGATGTCGATCACGTTGTCCAGCATGCGCATGGCCGTGGTGATGGTGCGTTTCAATTTGTCGTGGTCGAGGACCTTGCCGCTTTCACTGTCTTTGAGGTGGTGCACCAGATTGACCGAGCCCAGGTTGCAGACCGCGGTTTCGGTGTCGGAGGTGTTGAGGGTGATTTCGGTACACAGGTTGGAGGAATGCACCACACCGGCATGCTGCTGGGGCGAGCGCACATTGCAGGCATCCTTGTAGGTGATCCAGGGGTGGCCGGTTTCGAACAGCATGGTCAGCATCTTGCGCCACAGGTCGGCGGCCTGCACCGTGCGGTGTGGGGTGATTTCGCCGCGGGCGGCTTTGGCTTCGTAGGCCACGTAGGCGGTCTCGAACGCGGCGCCAAACAGATCGTGCAGGTCGGGCACGTTGGAGGGCGAGAACAGGGTCCAGGTGCCCTTTTCCATGACACGGCGCATGAACAGGTCGGGCACCCAGTTGGCGGTGTTCATGTCATGGGTGCGGCGGCGGTCATCGCCGGTGTTCTTGCGCAGCTCCAGGAATTCCTCGATGTCCAGGTGCCAGGTTTCCAGGTAGGTGCAGACCGCACCCTTGCGCTTGCCGCCCTGGTTCACCGCCACCGCGGTGTCGTTCACCACCTTGAGGAAGGGCACCACGCCCTGCGACTCGCCGTTGGTGCCCTTGATGTGAGAGCCCAATGCGCGCACGCGGGTCCAGTCATTGCCCAGGCCGCCGGCAAATTTCGACAGCAGGGCGTTTTCCTTGATGGACTCGTAGATGCCGTCGAGGTCATCGGGCACGGTGGTGAGGTAGCAGCTCGAGAGCTGCGAGCGCAGGGTGCCGGCGTTGAACAGGGTGGGCGTGCTGGACATGAAGTCGAAGGAGGACAGCACCTCATAAAACTCGATGGCACGGGCTTCGCGGTCGATTTCGTTCAAGGACAGGCCCATGGCCACGCGCATGAAGAAGGCCTGGGGCAGCTCGATGCGCTGCTTGCCCACGTGCAGGAAGTAGCGGTCGTACAGGGTTTGCAGGCCCAGGTAGTCAAACTGCAGGTCACGGCTGCTCTTGAGTGCGGCACCCAGGCGCTTCAGGTCGAACTGCAGCAGCTTCTCGTCCAGCAGCTCGTTGTCCACGCCCTTCTTGATAAAGCCGGGGAAGTAGTCTGCATAGGCCTCGGCCATGTCGGCCTGCGCCACGTCACGCCCCAGCACCTCGCGCGAGATGGTGTGGAACAGCAGGCGCGCGGTGGCGTAGGTGTAGTCCGGGTCTTTCTCGATCAGGGTGCGGGCGGCCAGGATGGAGGCCTTGTAGACCTCGTCCATCGGCACACCGTCGTACAGGTTGCGCATGGTTTCAGAAACGATGGGGTCGGCCTTGACGTCGGCACCCAGGTTGGCGCACGCCGTCTCGATGCGCGACTGCAGGGCGTTCAGGTCGAGCGCCACGCGCTGGCCGTTGTCCAGCACATGCAAAGTGGGTGCTGCGGGTCGGGCTTGCTCGACCTGCTTGGCGCGCTCTTGCGTGCGGCGTTCGCGGTAGAGCACATAGGCACGGGCAATCTCGTGGTGGCCGCCGCGCATCAGGCCCAGCTCCACCTGGTCTTGCACATCCTCAATATGGAAAGTGCCGCCACCCGGGCGCGAACGCACCATGGCGCGGATGACCTGCTGCGTCAGCACATCCACCGTCTCGCGCACGCTGGCCGAGGCCGCGCCCTGGGTTCCATGCACCGCCAGAAAGGCCTTCATCATGGCCACGGCGATCTTGTTGGGCTCAAACGGCACCACTGCGCCGTTGCGGCGGATGATCTGGTAATGGCTCAGGGGGTTGGTTTGTTCACCTGCAAAGGCCGCAGGCGGGGCTGCGTAAAACGCACTGGTGGCCAAGGTGCTGGAGGGGGCTTGGGAAGACTGCATGGATACCTCTGCTAAATCGGTTTTTATTGGACTGCTCTGGGTGTGGGATATGGCTTGTGGGGGGCCATTCCCTGGCGCGCTTGCGTTGACACTGCACACTATATCTGGGGTCTGCGCTGCTTACAAGCCACTACCGGTAGTGTATCGAAGGAAATTGCAGAGACGGCAAAACAGGCCGAAAAATTCCTGCGCCAGCTGCGAATGGCCGGCGTCCTGCAAGTGCCAAACGCGCGCAGGCCAAGCCAGACAGGGGTGGGTTTTGCCAACGCCTGAAGGCATGCGGTCTGGCGGCGCTTTTGGCCGCGCAGCGCCCGCCAATCAAGGGCTTGTCACATCAGGCCTTGTGCAGATGGGCGGTGAAACAGGAAGCAGGCAGACCACTGGCACGCTGCAACAAAGCCCAGTCCAGGCCTGCGCCGGGGTCGGCCTTGCGGCCAGGCGCGATGTGCTCATGCCCGGCAATGTGGCGCAGCGGGTAGTGCTGCGCCAGCGCGGGCAGCAGGGCCATCAGGGTGTCGTACTGCGCGGGCTCAAAGAGGCCGCCTTCCAGGCCTTCGAGCTCAATGCCAACCGAGAAGTCATTGCAGTTGTCGCGCCCCAGGTGGTGCGACTGCCCGGCATGCCAGGCGCGCGCATCGCAGCTCACAAACTGCCACAGCTCACCACCGCGCTGGATGAAGAAATGCGCAGAGACCTGCAGGCCTTTGATCTGCTGGAAGTAGGGGTGCGCGTTCCAGTCCAGCTGGTTGGTGAAGAGCTGCTGCACGAAGCCACCGCCAAACTGGCCCGGCGGCAGGCTGATGGAATGCAGCACCACGAGATCAATGGCCGTGCCCGCAGGGCGCAGCCCGAAATTGGGTGAGGCACAGCGGCGGGCAAAGGCATACCAGCCCTGCTGCCAGGCCGCAGCAGGGTTGGTGCCTGCGCTACTCATCGGCGTCCTCGCCGTGCACGTCGGGCGCGTCGATCTTGAGGCGTGCAATGCGGTAGCGGATCTGGCGCAGCGTCAGGCCCAGCAGCTTGGCTGCCAGCGTGCGGTTGAAGCCTGTTTCGCGCAGGGCACGCACCAGGATCTGGCGTTCTTTTTCGTCCAGATAGCCTTGCAGGTCATCTGGCAGGGCTGGGCGGGCAGAAGCGCTGGCTTCGCCCAAGGGCGCGCTGGCACTCAAGGGGGCACTGGCGCTCAAAGGTGCGCTGGCGCTTAAGGCCTGGTCACGCCCGCTCTCGGGCAGCTCCAGCGCATCGCCGTCGGAAAGCGCCACGGCGCGGTGCAGGATGTTTTCCAGCTCACGCACATTGCCCAACAGCGACAGGCCTGCCAGGCGCGCAATGGTGCTGGAATGTACCTGGCGCTCGGGCAGGCCGGAGTCTTTGGCTATGCGCCCCAGCAGGGCCTGGCACAGCGCAGGCAGGTCTTCCGGGCGCTCGCGCAGCGGCGGGATGTCGATGTCGATCACGTTGAGGCGGTAAAACAGGTCCTGGCGGAAGCGCCCTGCGGCCACTTCAGCAGGCAGGTCTTTGTGGGTGGCGCTGATCAGGCGCACGTCCACGCTCTCCTCCTGGTTGCCCCCCAGGGGCCGCACACAGCGCTCCTGGATGGCGCGCAGCAGCTTGGCCTGCATGGGCAGCGGCAGGTCACCGATTTCGTCTAGAAACAAGGTTCCGCCATGGGCCGCCTGGAAGAAGCCATCGCGGTCCTGGCTGGCGCCGGTGTAGGCGCCCTTCTTGGCGCCAAAGAATTCCGCCTCCAGCAGGTTCTCGGGAATGGCGCCGCAATTCACCGCCACCCAGGGGCCGTCGCGGCGGTGGCTGTTGGCGTGCAGGGCGCTGGCTACCAGTTCCTTGCCGGTGCCGGACTCGCCGCGCACCATCACCGGCGCCATGCTGCGCGCGACTTTGACAATGCGCTCGCGCACCATGCGCATGGCCAGCGAGTCACCGGCCATGCGCGCCAGCGCCTGCTCGCCCTTGCCCAAGGCGCTGCCATGCTCCAACAGGGGTGCTGCGGCGCTGCCGGGCCAGGTGGGGCTGGCAGCCTGCGTGCCACGCACCGCAGCCGCCACCACGGTGCGGAACTGCTTCAGATCCACTGGCTTGGTGAGGTAGTCAAAGGCCCCGGCCTTGAGCGACTCGACCGCGTTTTCGGCCGAGCCATAGGCGGTGATCACCAGGCAGCGTTCACGCCGCGCCTGCGCCCGCACGCCCTTGAGCAGGTCGATGCCGGAACCATCGGGCAGGCGCATGTCGGTGATCACGAGGTCAAAGCGCTGGCGGTTCAGCAGCTCCCAGGCCTCGGCGATGGTGGCTGCAGCCTCCACCTGGTAGCCCTCGCGCAGGAGCGTGAGTTCATAAAGGGTGCGCAGGTCCGGTTCGTCGTCGATGACCAGGATGCGGGTCGTGTTCACAGCGTGGGGATGGGCCATAGGGGGAGGGTGGCGCTATCAGACGCGGCTGGGGACGCGGCTGCGGAAGCGCTTGAAGCAAAGCGCACAAAATGCACAAAGAACTCATTGCCTTCGACGCTGCGGCCATCCTGTTCGCGCTGGCTACGCTGGTAGCCCATGCTGGCGCCATGGCCCGCGCACAGTTCGCGGCAGATGTACAGGCCCAGGCCACTGGAGCGGCTCTCGGACGAGAAGAAGGGTTCGAACAAATGCCGCTCCACCGACTGGTCCATGGGCGCGCCTGCGCTCCAGACGCGCAGGGTGGCCAGATGCTCCGGGCCACTTGCGGTGTGCACCTGGATGCTGCCGGGCCGGTCTTCGGCAAAGCGACGGGCATTGTCGAGCAGATTGACCAGCACGCGGCGCAGATGGTCGCCCTCGAACTGGACAGTCAGGGGCTGCTCGCCGAGTTGGCATTGCACGCCGTGCACGCGGGGGTTCTGGCTGCTCCAGTCGCGGCATACCCGTCCGGTGGTTTCATGGAGGTCTATGCGCAGGGGCGCCAGGCTGCCGTCCTGCGGCTGGGCCCGCGAGGCATTGAGGATGTCGTTGACGATCCTGTCCAGGCGCTGGGCGTTTTGACCAATCATCTGCGTCAGTCTTCTTTGTTGCGGCTCTTGCAGCTCTTCACCCAGCAGCGCGTTGGCCTGGGAGATGGCGGCCAGCGGGTTGCGGATTTCGTGCGCCACCGCGGTCGACATGCGGCCCATGCTGGCCAGCTTGTCGGTGCGCATGCGGGCCTCGAGTTCGCGCTGGTCCTGCAGAAACAGCACGCACAGGCTCTCGCCACCCAGATCGTGCGGGTTGGTCGGGCGGGTGCTGACATGGATGCGACGCGGCCCCTGGCCCGCGTGGCGCAAGGTCAGGTCTTGCTGCACGCCCTGCCCCTGGGCAAAGCTCTGCTGCACCAGGTCCAGCAAGGGCTGCCAGCCGGGCTCCAGGTGCAGGTCGCTGACCGCGGCGGCCTGCTCCGGCGCACGCGCCATGAGGCGCAAGGCCGCCGGGTTGGCCGCGCGCACCAGACCCTGGCGGTCCACAATCAGCACGCCATCGGGCAGGGCCTCGATCACCAGCTCGTTGACCTGGCGCTGCAGGTTGACTGCTGCCTGGCTGCTGCGCACCCGCATGCCCTCGCTGGAGAGCCGGCTGGAGAGCTGGTTGGCCAGCAGCGCAATGGCAAAGTAGCCCACGCCGCTCAGCGCCGCCTGCAGCAGCGACACCGTGGTGTCGGAGCCGCTGTCCACATAGGCCAGCGCGGTGCTGCCCAGCAGCAGCACCGTGATGCCTGCCGCTGTGCCCAGCGCCAGGCGCAGCGAACCCAGCACCGATGCCAGCAAAATCGGCAAGGCAAACAACGGCGTGTAGTTGACCGGGTGGCCCTGCAATATTTGCAGCGACGAGAAGGCCAGCACATCCACCCCCACCAGCCGGATCCAGTGCCGGTTGAAGCGGTCGCCCAGAAACAGCGGTTTGCCAAACAGGCCGGTGGTCAGGGTGCTGGCACAGTAGGCCAGGCTGATGGCAATCAGCCATTTGCTGCGCGAGCTGCCCATGGCCATCATGGTCACCTGCATGGCCAGCAGCACCAGCCCGAGGGTGAAGCGGGCCGTCATGAAGCCCTGCCAGATGCGCGAGAACTCGCGCGTGTCGTCGGCGTGGATCACGGTGGCCCAAGGTGCTGCCGGGCCGAACCAGGAGCGCTCGGTGGACGGCGGTGCCATTCAGGCTTCCCGTGCCTGGCGGTGGGCTGCGCTGCAGTAACTGCCCTGGCGGCCTGGAAGGGCTTCGTCAGTCGGCAAATGCAGCCCGCAGTGTGCGCACGCCACCATGCTGGCAGGCGCCGCCGCAGGGCTGCTCTTGCGGGCGGCCTGGCGCACCTTGGGGCTGCGCGCCTGGCGCCACTGCCACAGCAGCACCATGAAAATGAAGAACAGCAGCAGAAATTTCATGGCGTGCGGCCGAGCACGATTTCCAGCACGAAACGGGAGCCCACATACGCCAGCAGCAACAGCACCGAGCCCGTGTAGAGCACATTGGACGCGCGCTTGCCGCGCCAGCCAAAGGCGCTGCGACCCACCAACAGTACGGCGAAGGTCAGCCAGGACAGCACCGAGAACACCGTCTTGTGGTCCCAGCGCCAGGCGTGGCCGTAGACCACCTCGCCAAACAGCATGCCCACCAGCAGGGTGGCCGTCAGCAGCACAAAGCCGGCCGCTACAAAGCGGTAGGTCAGGCGCTCCAGCGTCAAGAGCGGCAGGCCGCTCTGTGAATCCTTGCCCAGGCGGATGCGCTTCTCGGCGTGGTTCATGAACCAGGCATGCACCACGGCTATGCCAAACAGACCGTAGCAGGCCACGCCAAAGGCCAGGTGCAGCGGTAGCCAGACCGAGCTGGTAGCAGGCATGGCGCTGCCCGGGAACACCAGCGCCAACAGGACGGCGGCCGCTCCGATGGTGCT